>NZ_CP033460.1:2018887-2355368 GCF_003718735.1 Staphylococcus debuckii
TTCGTTGCAATTTGCAACTCTTATATCGATATCGTTCCAGGACATGTTCATCTCAGAGAATTAGCGGATATCGCTAAGGAAGCCATTAGAGAAGCGGGTGCTATCCCCTTTGAATTCAATACAATCGGCGTAGATGACGGTATCGCTATGGGACACATCGGAATGCGTTATTCATTACCATCCAGAGAAATCATTGCAGATGCAGCTGAAACTGTCATCAATGCCCACTGGTTTGACGGTGTCTTCTACATTCCGAACTGCGACAAAATCACACCGGGCATGATAATGGCAGCAGTCAGAACGAACGTCCCTGCTATCTTCTGCTCAGGCGGACCTATGAAAGCAGGCTTATCTACACAAGGTAAAGCACTCACACTTTCATCCATGTTTGAAGCGGTCGGCGCATTTAAAGGTGGTTCTATGACACAAGAAGAATTCTTGGATATGGAACAAAATGCCTGCCCGACTTGCGGATCATGCGCCGGAATGTTTACCGCTAATTCAATGAACTGTTTAATGGAAGTGCTTGGACTAGCCTTACCATATAACGGTACAGCACTAGCGGTTTCAGACCAAAGACGTGAAATGATTCGACAAGCTGCTTTCCAATTAGTAGACAATATCAAGAATGATTTGAAACCAAGAGATATCGTGACGAGAGAAGCATTAGATGATGCCTTTGCTTTAGATATGGCAATGGGTGGTTCAACGAATACAGTATTGCATACGTTAGCCATCGCAAATGAGGCCGGTGTCGATTATGATTTACAACGTATCAATGAAATTGCAAAACGTACACCTTATCTTTCTAAAATAGCACCAAGCTCATCTTACTCTATGCATGATGTACATGAAGCTGGCGGCGTACCTGCTATCATCAATGAATTAATGAAAAAAGAAGGCACATTACATCCAGATAGAATCACAGCTACAGGAAAAACCTTACGAGAGAACAATGAAGGCAAAGAAATTAAAAATGAAGACGTTATCCATCCATTAGATAATCCTTATGATAAAGAAGGCGGACTATCAATCTTATACGGTAACTTAGCACCTAAAGGCGCAGTCATTAAAGTCGGCGGAGTTGATCCTGAAATCAAAGTCTTCAAAGGCAAAGCAATTTGTTTCGATTCACATGATGAAGCAGTCGAAGCTATCGATAATCATACTGTAAAAGAAGGACATGTCGTAGTTATCCGCTACGAAGGCCCTAAAGGCGGACCAGGAATGCCAGAGATGCTCGCTCCTACTTCATCCATCGTAGGACGCGGTCTCGGCAAAGATGTTGCTTTAATCACAGACGGCCGTTTCTCAGGTGCGACTCGCGGTATTGCTGTAGGACATGTTTCACCGGAAGCTGCTTCAGGCGGTCCAATCGGATTAATTCACGATGGAGACGATATTACTATCGACTTAACAAACAGAACATTAGATGTTGAAGTTTCAGATGAAGTATTAGAACAACGCAAAGCAGAAAGAAAACCATTTAAAGCGAAAGTTAAAACAGGTTATCTTGCACGTTACACAGCACTTGTAACCAGCGCCAATACAGGCGGCGTTATGAAAGTACCTGAATATTTAATCGAGGAGTGATGCTTTATGTCTAACCCACAAATGACAGAACATACAAATGATACACAAAGCACTCAAGCAGAACGACTGAACACTGAAACCGCACCTACTAAAAGAAGCGGTTCTGAGTTATTAGTCGAAGCGTTATTGAAGGAAGGAACTGAACAAATCTTCGGTTATCCAGGCGGTGCTGTTCTTCCTTTATACGATACATTTTATGATGGCAAAATCAGACATATCTTAACAAGACATGAGCAAGGCGCAGTACACGCTGCTGAAGGTTATGCTCGTGTTTCTGGCAAACCTGGTGTTGTGGTAGTAACTAGCGGTCCTGGTTCTACCAACGTTATCACTGGAATTGCAGATGCATACAGCGATTCATTACCGCTCGTGGTGTTTACAGGCCAAGTTGCTACGCCAGGTATCGGTAAAGATGCATTCCAAGAAGCGGATTTACTTTCAATGACTACACCGATTACTAAACACAACTTCCAAGTGAAACATCCAGATGAAATTCCAAGTGTAGTCCATCAAGCTTTCCATATTGCAAATACAGGGCGTAAAGGTCCTGTAGTCATTGACTTCCCTAAAGATGTAGGTATTTTGAAATCAGAAGCTGAGGTTACAGATGAACTTGATTTACCGGGCTATCATTTACCAGATGCGCCTGAACCTTCAGATATCGATTACGTATTAGCAAAATTAAAAGATGCCAAAAAACCAGTACTATTAGTCGGTGCCGGTGTCAGACATTCTCAATCAGGGCCGCAACTTACTGAATTTGCTGAAAGGCATCAAATTCCTGTAGTAACAACTTTACATGGTTTAGGTACAATTCCTTTTGAAAACCCCCTATTCTTAGGAATGGGCGGTATGCACGGATCATATGCAGCCAACATGGCATTATCAGATTGCGATTTATTGATTAACTTGGGTAGTCGTTTCGATGACAGACTCGCAAGTAACCCAAATGAATTTGCAAAGCATGCAACCATCGTACACGTAGATATCGATCCTTCTGAAATTGATAAAATCATCAAAACAGACTTAGGCATTGTAGCTGATTGCAAACTTGTCCTCGAATCATTCTTGCAGGACAGTAATCATTATACTGACCATGAAGCTTTTGTTGACTATTGCTTGAAAAATAAAAAAGACCATCCTTTCGCTTACACAGACGAAGAAGCTGATGTTTTTAATAAACCTCAAAAGGCGATTGAATATATCGGCGAACTCACAAATGGAGAAGCCATTGTGACAACAGATGTAGGTCAACATCAAATGTGGGCAGCTCAATTCTATCCATTTAAAGATCATAACCAATTTGTGACAAGCGGCGGATTAGGTACTATGGGATTCGGTATTCCGTCAGCAATCGGCGCTAAACTAGCATCACCAGATAAAACGGTTGTTTGTTTCGTCGGTGACGGCGGTTTCCAAATGACCAATCAAGAAATGGCCATCCTTAATGAATACGAATTAGACATCAAGATTGTACTCATCAACAACGGTACACTCGGCATGGTAAAGCAATGGCAAGATAAATTCTTTAATCAACGCTTTTCACATTCCGTATTCAACGGACAACCAGATTTCCAAAAATTATCTGAGGCCTATGGCGTTAAAAGTTTCTTAATAGATGATCCGGCACAATTAGAGTCAGAACTCGATGCAGCATTCGCCTATAAAGGCCCAGCACTCATTGAAGTCAGAATTTCACCGAAAGAACCTGTATTGCCTATGGTTCCTAGTGGAAAAGCTAACCACGAAATGGAGGGTGTACTATGAGACGCACATTCAAAACACAAGTATTAGATAAATCAGGTACTTTAAATCGTTTAACCAGTACGTTTTTACGCAGACAATTCAATATTGTAACGCTGAGTGTAACGCCAAGTACACAACCCGGCATTTCAGATTTGACTTTTGTAGCCGAACTTGATGAAGTCAACCATGTTCAATCTCTTATCCGTCATTTAGAGAAACAAGTGAATGTATTAACGGTACAAGACGTTACAGATACAAGTACTTATAGCGTAGAATTATTACTAGTCAAAGTAGCAACACCTTCTAATAACGAAGTTTTATACGATTTAATCCAAAACAGTGATGCGCTAGTGTCAGTATTGAAAGAAGAAGATGGATTTACCTACTTGCAAGCAGCAGGCAACGAAGCTTCTTTAAATCAATTGCTTGAACAACTATCATCATTAGAAATTGAACAAGTTTCTCGCACAGGAACTGCAGCATTACTATAATTTGAAAATTCAAAATATTAAAAATTAAAAACAACAAAACTTGGAGGAATTTATTATGACAACAGTTTATTATGACGAAACAGTAAAAGAAGATGCTTTAAAAGGTAAAAAAATTGCAGTAGTTGGTTATGGTTCACAAGGCCATGCTCATGCTCAAAACTTAAAAGACAATGGTTATGACGTCGTAATCGGTATTCGCCCAGGTAAATCTTTCGACAAAGCAAAGAAAGACGGCTTTGATGTATATCCAGTTGACGAAGCAGTGAAACAAGCAGACGTAGTAATGGTACTATTACCAGATGAAATTCAAGGCAAAGTATACGAAGAAGAAATCGCTCCTAATTTAGAAGCTGGCAACGCTTTAGCATTTGCTCATGGTTTCAACATTCACTTTGATGTTATCCAACCCCCAGCAGATGTTGATGTATTCTTAGTTGCTCCAAAAGGTCCAGGTCATTTGGTAAGACGTACGTTCACAGAAGGAAGCTCAGTACCTGCCCTATTCGGTGTTGAACAAGATGCAACTGGTAATGCTTTCAACTTAGCATTAAGTTACGCAAAAGGAATCGGTGCTACTAAAGCAGGTGTAATTGAAACAACATTCAAAGAAGAAACAGAAACTGATTTATTCGGTGAACAAGCTGTACTTTGCGGCGGTGTGACACGATTAATCCAAAGCGGATTCGAAACATTAGTTGAAGCGGGATATCAACCAGAATTAGCTTATTTCGAAGTATTACATGAAATGAAATTAATTGTTGATTTAATGTATGAAGGTGGAATGGAAACAATGCGTTATTCTATCTCTAATACAGCAGAATACGGCGACTATGTTTCTGGACCACGAGTTATTACTGACGATGTAAAACAAAATATGAAAGCAGTCTTGGAAGACATCCAAAACGGTAAATTCGCAAACAGCTTCATTGAAGATAATAAAAATGGTTTCAAAGAATTCCATAAACTACGTAAAGAAGCTCAAGATCATCAAATCCAAGAAGTTGGTAAAGAACTACGCGAAATGATGCCTTTCGTAGAAAATAAAACGATTGAAAACTAATTAAAAATTCAGGAGGTTGATTATTATGAGTCATATTCAAGTATTTGATACAACACTAAGAGATGGTGAGCAAACCCCAGGAGTCAGTTTTTCATTTGATGAAAGACTGACAATTGCCAAGCAATTAGAAAAATGGGGAGTAGATGTTATCGAAGCAGGTTTCCCCGCTTCAAGTCAAGGAAGCTTTGATTCTGTCAAAGCAATTTCAGAAACTTTAACAAAAACAGCTGTGATAGGTTTAGCACGTTGTAAAAAAAGTGATATTGATGCAGTATACGAAGCAACTAAAGATGCTAAATATCCTCAGTTACATGTTTTTATCGCATCTAGCGCTATTCACTTAGAACATAAACTTAAAATGACTCAAGAAGAAGTGCTCGAAAGTATTGCAGAAAATGTAAGCTACGGCAAATCTTTATTCGATGTAGTCCAATTTTCACCAGAAGATGCCACACGTACTGACTTAGATTTCTTAGTCAAATGTGTACAAACTGCGGTTGATGCTGGTGCATCGGTTATCAACATCCCTGATACAGTCGGGTACAGCTACCCTGCTGAATTTGGAAATATTTTTAAAGTACTGAATGAAAAAATCAAGTCTGATCATGAAGTTATTTATAGCGCACATTGCCATGACGATTTAGGCCTGGCAGTAGCAAATAGTATGGCTGCAATTGAAAATGGCGCAATGCGTGTGGAAGGCGCTGTTAACGGTATCGGTGAACGCGCTGGTAATACTGCCCTTGAGGAAGTTGCACTGGGTTTATATGTGCGTAAAGATCATTACGGCATCGAAACTAATTTGAAATTAGATGAAACAAAAGCAACATCTGATCTAGTTGCAAGCTTTGCTGGTATTCGCGTTCCTCGAAATAAAGCGGTCGTCGGACAAAATGCATTCAGTCATGAATCTGGAATCCATCAAGATGGTTTCCTTAAACACCCTGAAACTTATGAAATTATGACACCACAGCTTGTAGGTATTCAATCATCTGAATTGCCGCTAGGTAAATTGTCAGGTAAACACGCCTTTGCAGAGAAATTGAAACAATTAGGTTACGATATTTCTCCTGAAAAACAAGTGGAATTATTTAAACAGTTCAAATCAATTGCTGATAAGAAGAAAAATGTTTCAGACCACGATGTACATGCCCTTGTTCAAGGTCACACTCATGAAACAAATGCTGCTTATCAAGTAGAAACTTTGCAACTGCAATTTGTTTCTGAAGGCGTACAAAGTGCTGTAGTTGTATTGAAAGACCATGAAGGCAAAGAGTACCCTTCAGCAGCTATCGGCACAGGTTCAATCGTTGCAGTTTACAATGCTGTTGACCAAATTTTCAAAGCGCCATCTGAATTATTGAATTATCAAATTACGTCAGTAACTGAAGGTTCAGATGCTCAAGCACAAGTAAATGTTGAAATTCGTATCGACGGCCGTACATATTATGGTATCGGTGTCGATCACGATGTGTTGTTAGCATCATGTAAAGCCTATGTAGAAGCTAATTCAAATCATCTAGCTGAGATAGCACGAGAGGACGGCGTTGTTTCATGAGTTATCGCGTAACAGCTTTACCAGGAGATGGTATAGGTCCTGAAATCTTGTCAGGTACTTTAAAGATTTTAGAAAAACTCAGTAAGAAATACAATATTGATTATCAAATTGAAACACATGATTTTGGAGGAGCTGCCATAGATAACTATGGCGAGCCGCTTCCAAAAACCACATTAGAAGCCTGCGAGAAATCTGATGCTATTCTTTTAGGAGCGATTGGCGGTCCGAAATGGGATCAGCATCCTAAACGTCCAGAATCTGGTTTACTTGCACTACGAAAAAATCTGGAACTCTTTGCTAACTTGCGTCCTACTAAAGTGGTTGAAGGTGCAACTCGCTTTTCACCTTTAAAAGAGGAACGTGTTGCCGGAACAGATTTTGTCATTGTACGTGAATTAACTGGCGGACTTTACTTCGGTGAACCTAAGAAATTAGAAGAACAGCAAGCAATTGATTCATTAACTTATACTAAAGCAGAGATTGAGCGTATTGCTCATGCTGCCTTTCAATTAGCTGCAAGCAGAAATAATAAATTAACTTCTGTAGATAAAGAAAATGTCTTAGCCTCTAGTAAATTATGGCGTCAAACTATTAATGAAGTGGCTGAAGATTATCCAAGTGTAACCGTTGAACATTTACTAGTCGATGCATGTAGCATGCATCTTATAACACGACCTACTCAATTTGATGTCATTGTAACTGAAAATTTATTTGGGGACATTCTTAGTGATGAAGCTTCAGTAATTCCTGGCTCTCTAGGCCTCTCCCCTTCTGTCAGCTATGGACAAAGAGGTACTAAACTTTATGAGCCTATTCATGGTTCAGCACCGGATATTGCTAATCAAGATATTGCTAATCCAACAGGTATGATTTTGTCATTAGCAATGTGCTGTCGAGAAACATTTGAAAGTAATGCAGCGGCAGAAGAATTAGAAAATATTGTATATCGACTTATTAAAGATGGTGTGACCACTCCTGATTTAGGTGGAACAGCGCATACATCTGAAATTTTCAATCAAATTTTACAACAACTTTAAAGGATGTGATTAAGATGGGAGAAACTCTATTTGATAAAATCTGGAATAGACATGTGCTCACTGGCAAAGAAGGTGAACCACAATTATTATATATCGATCTGCATCTTATTCATGAGGTTACTTCGCCGCAAGCCTTTGAAGGATTAAGAATTCAGAAGCGGTCACTGCGCCGTCCTGATTTAACTTTTGCGACAATCGATCATAATGTGCCCACTGAAGATATTTTCAATATTAGAGATGAAATTGCTGCAACTCAAATTAAAACATTGCAAAATAATTGCGCTGAATTTGATGTGAAGCTATTTGATAACGGTACGGATCAACAAGGTATCGTACATATGGTAGGTCCTGAAATGGGTTTAACTCAACCTGGAAAAACGATTGTTTGTGGTGATTCTCATACTGCTACCCATGGTGCCTTTGGAGCTATTGCTTTCGGTATCGGTACTAGTGAAGTAGAGCATGTATTTGCCACACAATCTTTATGGCAGACTAAACCTAAAAATTTACTCATTGATATCAATGGAGAACTGCCTCAAGGCGTCTACGCTAAAGATATTATTCTATACCTGATTAACCAATATGGCGTTGACTTCGGTACTGGATATGCATTGGAGTTCGGAGGTTCTACAATGCGTAAACTGTCAATGGATGCAAGAATGACCATTTGTAACATGGCAATAGAAGCAGGAGCTAAGTATGGTCTCGTTCAACCTGATGAAACAACTTTTGAATATGTTAAAGATAGACCATATGCTGATTTGACACCAGAAAAATTGGAATATTGGAAAACGCTATATAGCGATGAAGATGCTCAATTTGATCGTGTCATCGAATTAGATGTTACCAATCTTGAACCACAAGTAACTTGGGGAACAAGTCCAGAAATGGGCGTAAGTTTCAATACTCCCTTCCCTACAATTGAAAATATAAATGATGAGCGTGCTTATCAATATATGGGGCTAAAGCCAGGTGAAAAAGCTGAAGATATCGAATTAGGATATGTTTTCTTAGGTTCATGTACGAATGCGCGTTTGTCAGATTTGGTTGAAGCAAGCAAATTTGTAAAAGGGCGTCAGGTACATCCTAATATCACTGCAATTGTCGTACCAGGCTCTAGAAGTGTAAAACATCAAGCTGAAGCACTAGGACTCGATAAAATCTTTAAAGAGGCTGGCTTCCAATGGCGTGAACCTGGATGCTCTATGTGTCTAGGAATGAATCCGGACCAAGTACCAGCTGGAGTACATTGTGCCTCAACGAGTAACCGTAATTTTGAAGGACGTCAAGGTAAAGGTGCAAGAACACATTTAGTATCCCCTGCTATGGCAGCAGCCGCTGCAATTGAAGGACGCTTCGTTGATGTCAGAAAATGGGAGGCAGTTGCACATGCTTAAAATTGAACCTATTACAGAATTTAAAGGCAAAGTCGGCGTACTCTTCAATGACAATATTGATACAGACCAGATTATACCTAAAGTCCATTTAAAAGGAGTTTCTAAAACTGGTTTAGGACCCTTTGCCTTTGATGAATGGCGTTATTTAGAAGATGGAAGTGAAAATCCAGATTTTGAATTGAATCAACCACAATATCGCGGTGCTTCAATTCTAATTACCGGTGATAACTTTGGATGCGGTTCAAGTCGTGAACACGCTGCTTGGGCTTTAAAGGACTATGGTATTCAAATTATTATTGCTGGCAGCTTCAGTGATATTTTCTATATGAATTGTACTAAAAACGCAATTTTACCTATTGCTTTAGATCGAAAAGAAAGAGAATACCTCTCAGAGTTTAAAAAACTAGAAATAGATTTACCTAATCAAAAAGTAATAACACCAGATAAAGAAATTCATTTTGATATTGATTCAACTTGGAAAAATAAACTTGTCCAAGGTTTAGACGATATTGCAGTTACACTGCAGTATGATGATGATATTAAAAATTACGAAGAATCATATCAATAATTACAAGGAGTGAGCGGAAATGACTGTACAAACTGCTGTATCAGCAAAAGATATAGAAGACGCTTTTTTAACTTTACAGCCGATTGTAAAACAAACACCTTTAGAAAGGGATCATTATTTATCTTTAAAATATGATTGTAATGTTTATTTAAAAAGAGAAGACTTGCAATGGGTAAGATCATTTAAATTGAGAGGCGCCTACAATGCTATAGAAGCATTGACAGACAATGAGAAAGCAAAAGGAATCACATGTGCAAGTGCAGGAAATCATGCACAGGGAGTTGCATTTACAGCTAAAAAACTTAATTTAAATGCTGTTATCTTTATGCCCGTCACTACCCCTCTTCAAAAAATTAATCAAGTTAAATTTTTTGGTGGAGAGAATGTTGAGATTATCCTTGTCGGTGATACATTCGATGATTGCTTGAAAGAAGCTTTAGAGTATACTGACGAACATAAAATGAACTTTATCGATCCTTTTGATAACGTTAATACTATTGCCGGTCAAGGTACAATTGCAGCTGAAATTTTAGACCAAGCAGAAGAAGAGAATATAGATATTGATTATCTTTATGCTGCTATCGGAGGCGGCGGTTTAATTTCAGGTGTAGGCACCTATTTTAAAGCAGAATCTCCACATACTAAAATTGTAGGTGTAGAACCACTAGGAGCTGCAAGTATGTTTACATCGGTAGTATTAGAAAAACACCGTGTTAAACTGCCGGCAATTGATAAATTTGTTGATGGGGCTTCTGTTGCGCAAGTAGGCAGAATTACTTATGATGTCGCTCAACAAGTCGTAGATGAATATCTGCAAATTGACGAAGGCGCGGTTTGTTCTACTATTTTAGATATGTATTCTAAACAAGCAATCATTGCAGAGCCTGCTGGTGCATTAAGTGTAGCTGCTTTAGAAGCTCACAAAGATGAAATTAAAGGTAAAACAGTAGTTTGTATTATTAGTGGCGGTAATAATGATATTAACCGTATGAAAGAAATTGAAGAACGTTCTCTTCTATATGAAGAAATGAAACATTATTTTATCTTTAACTTCCCTCAAAGACCTGGTGCTTTAAAAGAATTCGTTAATGATGTTTTAGGACCTAATGATGATATTACTAAATTCGAATATCTGAAGAAATCCTCTCAGAACACTGGTACAGTAATTATTGGTATTCAGTTAAAAAATCATAATGACTTAACGAGATTAAAGGAAAAAGTTAAAGAGTTCGATCCATCAAATATTTATATCAATGAAAATAAAATGCTTTATTCCTTACTGATATAATTAAAATTGAATATAAAGTATTGAAGCTGGATATCTTATACTATTCTTCTTGTAGTGTAAGATATCCAGCTTTCTCTTTTCTAGATACAAAAAGGCAATAAAAAAAGACCTCGAACTCGAGATCTCAATGCGGCTCATCGCATCCATTAAATATATAACTTACGATTATACATTCAAAACTAGATAGTAAGTAAATTAATTTGACCAATCAAAACTTGAAATTGGATTAAGTCTTCGATCGATTAGTATTCGTCAGCTCCACATATCGCTATGCTTCCACCCCGAACCTATTAACCTCATCATCTTTGAGGGATCTTATAACCGAAGTTGGGAAATCTCATCTTGAGGGGGGCTTCATGCTTAGATGCTTTCAGCACTTATCCCGTCCATACATAGCTACCCAGCGATGCCGTTGGCACGACAACTGGTACACCAGAGGTATGTCCATCCCGGTCCTCTCGTACTAAGGACAGCTCCTCTCAAATTTCCTGCGCCCACGACGGATAGGGACCGAACTGTCTCACGACGTTCTGAACCCAGCTCGCGTACCGCTTTAATGGGCGAACAGCCCAACCCTTGGGACCGACTACAGCCCCAGGATGCGATGAGCCGACATCGAGGTGCCAAACCTCCCCGTCGATGTGAACTCTTGGGGGAGATAAGCCTGTTATCCCCGGGGTAGCTTTTATCCGTTGAGCGATGGCCCTTCCATGCGGAACCACCGGATCACTAAGTCCGTCTTTCGACCCTGCTCGACTTGTAGGTCTCGCAGTCAAGCTCCCTTATGCCTTTACACTCTATGAATGATTTCCAACCATTCTGAGGGAACCTTTGAGCGCCTCCGTTACACTTTAGGAGGCGACCGCCCCAGTCAAACTGCCCGCCTGACACTGTCTCCCGCCATGATCAATGGCGCGGGTTAGAAATCCAACACAGCTAGGGTAGTATCCCACCAACGCCTCCATGTAAGCTGGCGCTCACGTTTCCAAGGCTCCTACCTATCCTGTACAAGCTGTGCCGAATTTCAATATCAGGCTACAGTAAAGCTCCACGGGGTCTTTCCGTCCTGTCGCGGGTAACCTGCATCTTCACAGGTACTATGATTTCACCGAGTCTCTCGTTGAGACAGTGCCCAAATCGTTACGCCTTTCGTGCGGGTCGGAACTTACCCGACAAGGAATTTCGCTACCTTAGGACCGTTATAGTTACGGCCGCCGTTTACTGGGGCTTCGATTCGTAGCTTCGCAGAAGCTAACCACTCCTCTTAACCTTCCAGCACCGGGCAGGCGTCAGCCCCTATACATCACCTTACGGTTTAGCAGAGACCTGTGTTTTTGATAAACAGTCGCTTGGGCCTATTCACTGCGGCTCTTCAGAGCGTAAACCCTAAAGAGCACCCCTTCTCCCGAAGTTACGGGGTCATTTTGCCGAGTTCCTTAACGAGAGTTCTCTCGCTCACCTTAGAATTCTCATCTTGACTACCTGTGTCGGTTTGCGGTACGGGCGCCAAATCTCTAGCTAGAGGCTTTTCTCGACAGTGTGAAATCAACGACTCGAGGAAAACATGTTTCCTCTCCCCATCACAGCTTGACCTTATGAATGGCGGATTTGCCTACCATTCAGTCTTACTGCTTGGACGTGCACTCCAACAGCACGCTTCGCCTATCCTACTGTGTCCCCCCATCGCTTAAAACGATTATTGGCGGTACAGGAATATCAACCTGTTATCCATCGCCTACGCCTGTCGGCCTCGGCTTAGGACCCGACTAACCCAGAGCGGACGAGCCTTCCTCTGGAAACCTTAGTCAATCGGTGGATGGGATTCTCACCCATCTTTCGCTACTCACACCGGCATTCTCACTTCTAAGCGCTCCACATGTCCTTGCGATCATGCTTCGACGCCCTTAGAACGCTCTCCTACCACTGTCCGAAGGACAGTCCACAGCTTCGGTAATATGTTTAGCCCCGGTACATTTTCGGCGCAGTGTCACTCGACTAGTGAGCTATTACGCACTCTTTAAATGATGGCTGCTTCTAAGCCAACATCCTAGTTGTCTGGGCAATACCACATCCTTTGCCACTTAACATATATTTTGGGACCTTAGCTGGTGGTCTGGGCTGTTTCCCTTTCGAACATGGACCTTATCACCCACGTTCTGACTCCCAAGTTAAATTGATTGGCATTCGGAGTTTGTCTGAATTCGGTAACCCGAGAGGGGCCCCTCGTCCAAACAGTGCTCTACCTCCAACAATCATCACTTGAGGCTAGCCCTAAAGCTATTTCGGAGAGAACCAGCTATCTCCAGGTTCGATTGGAATTTCTCCGCTACCCTCAGTTCATCCGCTCACTTTTCAACGTAAGTCGGTTCGGTCCTCCATTCAGTGTTACCTGAACTTCAACCTGACCAAGGGTAGATCACCTGGTTTCGGGTCTACGACCAAATACTCAACGCCCTGTTCAGACTCGCTTTCGCTGCGGCTCCGCATTCGCTGCTTAACCTTGCATCAGATCGTAACTCGCCGGTTCATTCTACAAAAGGCACGCCATCACCCATTAACGGGCTCTGACTACTTGTAAGCACACGGTTTCAAGTTCTCTTTCACTCCCCTTCCGGGGTACTTTTCACCTTTCCCTCACGGTACTGGTTCACTATCGGTCACTAGAGAGTATTTAGCCTTGGGAGATGGTCCTCCCGGATTCCGACGGAATTTCACGTGCTCCGTCGTACTCAGGGTCCACTCAGGAGAGAATTGACTTTCGACTACAGGACTCTTACCTTCTCTGGTTCGACTTTCCAGTACGATTCGTCTAATCAATTCTTTTGTAACTCCGTAGAGAGTGTCCTACAACCCCAATGAGCAAGCTCATTGGTTTGGGCTCTTCCCGTTTCGCTCGCCGCTACTCAGGGAATCGAGTTTTCTTTCTCTTCCTGCGGGTACTAAGATGTTTCAGTTCTCCGCGTCTGCCTTCGGACATGCTATGTATTCACATGTCGATAACACAACATAACTTGTGCTGGGTTCCCCCATTCGGAAATCTCTGGATCAACGCTTACTTACAGCTACCCAAAGCATATCGTCGTTAGTAACGTCCTTCATCAGCTTCTAGTGCCAAGGCATCCACCGTGCGCCCTTAATAACTTAATCACGTTATTAATTATGTGAGTAATCTTCTTTGCCGTAGGCAAAGAAGATTACTAGCGATTTATTTAAATGAATAAAGCTTTTAAAACTCTAATTCACTCGGTTTTGCTTGGTAAAATCTATTTTTACTTACTTATCTAGTTTTCAATGTACAATCATGAATACTCGGATGAGCATTCAAAACTGAATACAATATGTCACGTTATTCCATCAGTTTCTATTGAAACTGTTCCGTATATATCCTTAGAAAGGAGGTGATCCAGCCGCACCTTCCGATACGGCTACCTTGTTACGACTTCACCCCAATCATTCGTCCCACCTTCGACGGCTAGCTCCTAAAAGGTTACTCCACCGGCTTCGGGTGTTACGAACTCTCGTGGTGTGACGGGCGGTGTGTACAAGACCCGGGAACGTATTCACCGTAGCATGCTGATCTACGATTACTAGCGATTCCAGCTTCATGTAGTCGAGTTGCAGACTACAATCCGAACTGAGAACAGCTTTATGGGATTTGCTTGACCTCGCGGTTTCGCTGCCCTTTGTACTGTCCATTGTAGCACGTGTGTAGCCCAAATCATAAGGGGCATGATGATTTGACGTCATCCCCACCTTCCTCCGGTTTGTCACCGGCAGTCAACTTAGAGTGCCCAACTTAATGCTGGCAACTAAGCTTAAGGGTTGCGCTCGTTGCGGGACTTAACCCAACATCTCACGACACGAGCTGACGACAACCATGCACCACCTGTCACTTTGTCCCCCGAAGGGGAAGACTCTATCTCTAGAGCGGTCAAAGGATGTCAAGATTTGGTAAGGTTCTTCGCGTTGCTTCGAATTAAACCACATGCTCCACCGCTTGTGCGGGTCCCCGTCAATTCCTTTGAGTTTCAGCCTTGCGGCCGTACTCCCCAGGCGGAGTGCTTAATGCGTTAGCTGCAGCACTAAGGGGCGGAAACCCCCTAACACTTAGCACTCATCGTTTACGGCGTGGACTACCAGGGTATCTAATCCTGTTTGATCCCCACGCTTTCGCACATCAGCGTCAGTTGCAGACCAGAAAGTCGCCTTCGCCACTGGTGTTCCTCCATATCTCTGCGCATTTCACCGCTACACATGGAATTCCACTTTCCTCTTCTGCACTCAAGTTTTCCAGTTTCCAATGACCCTCCACGGTTGAGCCGTGGGCTTTCACATCAGACTTAAAAAACCGCCTACGCGCGCTTTACGCCCAATAATTCCGGATAACGCTTGCCACCTACGTATTACCGCGGCTGCTGGCACGTAGTTAGCCGTGGCTTTCTGATTAGGTACCGTCAAGGTGCGCATAGTTACCTACGCACTTGTTCTTCCCTAATAACAGAGTTTTACGATCCGAAGACCTTCATCACTCACGCGGCGTTGCTCCGTCAGGCTTTCGCCCATTGCGGAAGATTCCCTACTGCTGCCTCCCGTAGGAGTCTGGACCGTGTCTCAGTTCCAGTGTGGCCGATCACCCTCTCAGGTCGGCTACGTATCGTTGCCTTGGTAAGCCGTTACCTTACCAACTAGCTAATACGGCGCGGGTCCATCTATAAGTGACAGCAAAACCGTCTTTCATTGCGGAACCATGCGATTCCGCATATTATCCGGCATTAGCCCCGGTTTCCCGGAGTTATTCCAGTCTTATAGGTAGGTTACCCACGTGTTACTCACCCGTCCGCCGCTAACATCAGAGAAGCAAGCTCCTCGTCTGTTCGCTCGACTTGCATGTATTAGGCACGCCGCCAGCGTTCATCCTGAGCCAGGATCAAACTCTCCATAAAAGTTTATGATTTGTTTGACTAGCTCATAAAAAACTAATTTGTTTTAAAACGTCTAAGACGTTTGTTAATTGGAATTAACGTTGACATATTGTCATTCAGTTTTCAATGTTCATTTAAAATATTCAATGGAGCGGGTGATGGGAATCGAACCCACAACATCAGCTTGGAAGGCTGAGGTTTTGCCATTAAACTACACCCGCAGATGCGTCGTACTTAATGATATTTGATGCGGCCGAGAGGACTTGAACCTCCACGGGATCTCTCCCACTAGGCCCTCAACCTAGCGCGTCTGCCATTCCGCCACGACCGCTTGGGTTTACTAATCATTAAGTAAATTTTAATTTCGCAACGTATTTCATTGTAACACCTTTGTAATACATTGTCAATACTTTTTTAAAACTTTTTATAAGTATTTAAAATTTGTTTCAAAATCTTAATCCCTTTTTTAGGACATTAACTATCTTATAACATATAGAATTCAATGTCAATACTTTTACTCATCTTTTTCGAAGTATTTTTAAAAGATATTTCTAGTAAGATAAATAATGAAAAAAAGAATCTGTAATACTTAGTTGTTTCCTGTATCACAGATTCAATATTATATACTATTTGATTTGTTGATGCAAGCGCAATCTTCCTTTGCACTTCCCACATACCATTCTCCTAGTATTTACTTTTTTGATTCTCTTAAATGTAGAACCACAACCAAGACACTTATAAATATAATTAGCGCGTTCATCATAACTTTCAACAGCTTTACAGAATCTTGGGGCACCTACCTTTTTACTTAACATTTTAAAATCATAATCTTTATGTTGGTAGCCCTTCCCTTGAAGGTGAAGATGATAATGGCATAATTCATGTTTAATAATGTCTTCTAAAGCTGCTTTACCAAATTTTTCAAATTGTTTCGGATTTATTTCTATATCATGGGACTTTAATAAATACCGTCCGCCTGTGGTTCTCAGTCTTGGATTAAAATAAGCATTATGTTTAAATAGCAATCCAAATTCATTTTCTGAAATGCTCTCAGTCATTATTTGTAACTTAGCATTATCCATAATTTCCTTATTATTCATTTGGGTTAATCATTGTCAACGAAACTTTATTTTTTTGTACATCTGCGCTCAATACCCAAACATCGACAATATCTCCTACATTCACAATGTCCATTGGATTTTTAACAAAGCGTTTAGATAGTTGCGAAACATGAACCAGACCATCTTGTTTTACGCCAATGTCTACGAAAGCACCAAAATCAACAACGTTTCTTACTGTACCGCTTAGTTTCATACCTTTTGTTAAATCTTCAATTGAAAGAACATTGGATTTTAATATCGGTGTTTCGTATTCATCGCGCGGATCTCTGTTCGGGGCAACTAGAGCAGTAACAATATCTTCTAATGTCGGTACACCAACGTTTAATTTTTCCGCAGTAGCCTGTATATCTAAATCACTCAGTTTATCTTTCAATGTTTTACTGCCGATATCTGCTTCTGTCAGTCCTTCTTCTTCCAACAATTGATAAGCAACTTGATAACTTTCTGGATGAATTGCTGTGTTATCAAGCGGTTCCTTACCGTTAACAATTCGAAGGAATCCTATACTTTGTTCAAATGTCTTCGGACCTAGTCGTTTAACTTTACTAATTTGTTTATGATGCGTCAAAGCACCGTTTTCTTCTCGATAGTTTATAATATTTTGAGCAATTTGAGGAGATAGACCTGCTACATGTTGTAAAAGCGATTGTGAAGCAGTATTAACATCAACGCCCACTTGGTTTACAGCTGTCTCAACCACGAAATTCAAAGCATTTTCAAGTGACTTCTGATTAACATCATGTTGATATTGTCCGACACCAATTGATTTAGGATCTATTTTTACCAGTTCACTTAAAGGATCTTGCACACGGCGTCCAATAGAGACAGCACTTCTCTCTTCTACTTGAAAATCAGGAAATTCAGAACGTGCTACTTCCGAAGCAGAATATACTGAAGCACCCGCTTCATTCACAATAATAAATTGAACGTCCAGTTTATGTTTCTGAATCAAGTCAGCAATGAATTGTTCTGTTTCCCGACTTGCTGTACCGTTACCAATTGCGATTAAACTCACATCATAGTCGTTGATAAATTGTAGTAGAATCTGTTCTGCTTCCTTAGTTTTCGATACTGGCGGATGAGGATACATCACACCTTTTGCCAAAAATGAACCAAAAGGATTAATCACTGCAAGTTTACAACCTGTTCGAAAGGCTGGATCCACTCCTAAAATTTGTTTTCCTTTTAGAGGTGGTTGTAGTAATAGGTGTTTTAAATTTACGCTGAAAACTTCAATCGCGTGTGTTTCTGCTTGCTCGGTTAAGTCTGAACGTATTTCTCTTTCAATAGATGGCATGATTAAACGTTTCAAGCTATCTTTTATCGCTTGTTTGATATAACCTGTACCAGCATGATGTCCTTTCACTTCTTGTTGTTCAATTTGTTTTTCAAGTCTATTGGTGTCTATTTCAATTTTAATCGTTAATACTTTCTCTTTTTCGCCACGGTTCATAGCCAAAATTCTATGATTAGCTACCTTATTAACTGGTTCTGAAAAATCATAATACATTTCAAATATATGTTTTTCATCTTCTGCTTTTTTCTTTTTCTGAGTCGTAATAAGTCCTCTTTTTAAGGTTTCACTTAATATTTTATTGCGATATTGCGGATTGTCTGAAATCCACTCAGCAATAATATCTTGTGCACCTGCTAAAGCTTCTTGTGGTGTTGCAACTTCTTCATTAAGAAATTGTGTGGCATAGTCTTCAGGCTCTGCATCAATCTTTTCTTGTTTCAACCACTTAGCTAACGGTTCAAGCCCTTTTCTTTTAGCTTCCGTTGCACGTGTTTTCTTTTTCTGCTTATAAGGTCTATATAAATCTTCCACCCGTTGTAATTTTGTTTGTTTCAAAATATCGGATTTCAATTCATTTGTGAGCATGCCTTGTTGTTCAATATTATGTATCACTTCATCTTTTCTTTTTTGTAACTGTTCCATGTAGTGATACTCATCAGCAATCTTTTTAATTTCAACTTCGTCTAATCCGCCAGTGCGTTCTTTACGATAACGTGCAATAAAGGGCACTGTGTTATTTTCTTCTAATAAAGAAAGCACGGCTGTAATTTGTTTCTTTGAGAAATCATATTGTTGTTCTATCGTCTGAATTAATTGTGAATCCAATACGTACACCCCTAATTTTTTATTACCTTAATTTTATCACAAAAACAAATTGGGACTGAAATACCTTAATTGTATTTCAATCCCAATTGATTTAACTCACTTTTTTGCTGCTTGTTGCAGCTTTTTAATTGCATTACGTTGCAATCGAGACACATGCATTTGACTTAAACCGATACGTTCTCCTGTTTCTTTCTGACTTAATCCTTCTATAAATGTACATTGAATAATTTCTCTTTCTCTGTCAGTCAAAATAGGTAAGATTCTTTCTAGAATCATACGTTTTTCAGTTAAATCGTAACCGCCTTCTTGTTCGCCCATTATATCTAATAATGTTACGGTTGAACCATCTTTATCCGCTTCAATAGAGTGATCTACACTCAAGGCATTATAACTTTGCCCCATTTCCATCGCTTCTAATACTTCTTCGTCCGTTACTTCTAGTCTTTCAGCAATTTCGCTAATTGATGGCGAACGTTCAAGTTCGTTGGTTAATTCATCTGTCGTTTTCTTAATTCTTGGTCCAATTTCTTTAATTCTTCTTGGAACATGAACACTCCAAGTCTTATCTCTTAAATATCGTTTTATTTCACCTATTACAGTCGGCACCAAGAACGCTTCGAACTTTCTGCCAAAGTTAATGTCGAAACGATTAATTGCTCCGATTAACCCTACCATGCCGACTTGTACTAAATCTTCATGATGTGATTGCCCCTTGGAATATTTAAATGCTAAAGATTCAATCAGCTTTTGATAATGTTTAACGAGCTTATCTTGGGCGCCTGTATTTTCATCATTTTGATGTTGTCTGATCCACTCATTGATTTGTTCAGGTGAAATATCGTTAACTGATTTCGACTCTTTCGCCATTATTTCGCACCTGCTCTTTTTTTATATACTTAATCATACTTATCGTTACGCCATTATCTTTGTTGACTTTAACTTCATCCATTAATGATTCAATTAAGAATAATCCTAAGCCGCCTTCTCTTAAGAAATCGATATTTTCGTTTTCTTGGTAAGGACCTAATTCTTTTTTCTTCTCTTCGTAGTCGAAACTTTGACCTTGATCTGAAACAACTACTCTAATTTTATCCTCAAAAATTTCAAAACACAAATAAATAGAAGCGTCGACATCTTCGCCTTTATAAGCATGTTTGACAGCATTTGTTACCGCTTCGCTTACAGCAATCTTTGCATCTTCAATATCATCGTACGAAGCACCCGCGCGCGAAAAAACACCGGATAAGGTTAAACGAATCAAGCTGACATATTCCGCCTCTGCTGGCAACTTCATTTCAATTACATTCCGCTTGGCTTGCATGTCATTCTACCTCCGTTCCTTCGTTTACGTGCATCAAATCACTTAAACCAGTGATTTCGAATAATCGGCCGATACGATCTGAAGCGCCTATAATATATAACTCTTTATTATTTTGGTTCAAGGCTTTCAATGTACCTACAAACAAACCTAATCCCGTAGAATCCATATAACTTACATTTGCTAAATTAACGTGGACATCATGTGTGCCCTCTTGTTTAATTGGAGTTAATACTTTTTCCAAATCTGGAACCGTATATACATCTAATTCTCCTCCAACTTTGATTTCATAGTAGTCATCATGTTTTTGTGTCTCTATATTTAAGTTCATTAAGTGTTACACTCCAGTCTGTTCATATTTCAATCACTCTTATACCCGTTCAAGTAAAGTGTTAATCATAAATTATTAATTTACACGCTTAATAATTAATATCGTCAAGTCATCACGTTTTCCAGATTTCTGAATACCTAACAATTCTTCATACAAGAGTTGCACAATATCTTGAGGATGAAGATCTTTATATTTATGTATGAAATCTAACAGGTAATTTATATCAATAAACTTCCCGTTTTCATCGCGAATTTCAGTAACTCCATCTGTAAAAATAATAATTAAGTCATTTAAATAAATAGGAATTTCTTGTTGTTTATAACGCTCGAGCTGTTTGACACCAAGTACACGACCTCTAACAGTTATTTCTTCAAATTCATCTTGTTCGGCACGAAAAACAAAGCCAGGTTCGTGCCCTGCAGAACTGCAATACAATAGATGATTCATTTCCTCATAAAGACCATAGAACATCGTCACAAACATATCTTGGTTTACGTTTTTTTCAACAACGCGGTTCAATCGCTTTAATCCATCACTCGGCAATTGAGAATGTCCATATGAATCCATGCCGAATTTAATCATACTCATAGCCAAAGCAGCAGGGATACCTTTCCCTATAACATCCGCCACTGCAAAGCTCATCGTTCCGTCTTTATGATCAATTAGATTAAAGTAATCTCCGCTTACCTTTTGAGCAGCCACAGAAATCACACCAATTTGAATACTATCAAATTGCGGTATCTCAGTTTGCAACATTGTTTGCTGCAAGCGAGAAGCTAAATCCATTTCTTTATCATGATAATAAAGCTTATCAACTAATTCTTGATAGTCCTCGTAACTATATCCGTAAGTCTGTGCAATTACTTTTAAAATTTCTAGCGACATCAGGACTTGATCTCTTGTTAAGTCTAATTCTACGGCGCATTCTTTATGAATATCCAGTACATCTTCAGCATGAATGTTCTTTTCAAGGATTTCTTGTCCGAAATCTTTGAATTGGTTAAGCACAGCTTGTTTATTGTAGGACTCTACATATAATTGCATCATTCGCAAATATTTACCTTTAAATTCTTTCATCTGTATCGTCCTTCTTTCTTTTCCTTTTTAACTTGATAAAGAGCGTAGAGGCCGTGACTACCTATGCATTTGCTGAAAATGTCCGGCTTCTTTTTTTCTATGTAAAAAGAGGCAGAAATGAACCTCAGCATTTCAAGGAACGCAATATTACACTATACGAATAGTCAAGCAATAAAGCTATACGTGTACCCTAAGCTGATTTTATTTCTTAGCCTCTTTAAACGTTAATTTCACTTGTACATTTTTATAAATAAGAACAAGATTCTAAAATACTATTTTAAATTTGTTAAAATCATTTACACTCTTTAACTTTTAATTGCGATGTGTCAAGCCTAAGCTGATTTGAATCGCATTATCAATTTCTTTCATCTTTTCGTCTGATAAATATGTCAGTTTTTCTTTTAGACGTTTCTTGTCGACTGTTCTAATTTGTTCAAGTAAAATAACTGAATCTTTGTCCAGTTTATATTTACTCTTCTCGATTTCAACATGAGTTGGAATTTTCGCTTTATTAATCCGACCTGTTATTGCAGCTACAATAACAGTCGGGCTATACTTATTTCCAGTGTCATTTTGTATAATTACAACAGGTCTAACTCCCCCTTGTTCAGAACCTTGCACTGGTGATAAATCAGCTAAGTAAACATCGCCTCTCCTCATCATTCATCCTTGTCGAAAGCTAGGTATGATTCGTTGCAATCACAGGCTTCACATTCTACTGAAAATGCCTCCGTTGCGAGGGAGAGATTTAAGTCAGCCATCTGTGCGTAGCCTTCTTTCAGTGACTGTTCTAAACTATAACTTCTATTCTGATTAAAAGTTGACATCGGTAAGACCTCCAAGAATTAAAGAAATACTAAATTAATATTTAAGCTTATAATAACAAATTTCAAAATTCTTGACTATACTATTTTTGTAATTCGTTGACAATATCAAATTCTTTTTCTGGTTCATAAATTCTCGGAACACGTCTTCCGATACGACATAACACTTCATAATTAATGGTTTGCTGTTGTTTTGCAAATGAGTTTAAAGATTGGGGACCGTTGTGATTTCGGTTCAATAAAGTCACTTTGTCTCCGATATTAAAGCTTTCATTCTCAGGTAAAGCAATCATCATTTGATCCATACACACTCGTCCAATTATCGTACATTGATGGCTATTTACTTCTACCGGCATACCTTGCATCATTCTTGGGAATCCGTCAGCATAACCTATAGGCAAAATGGCAATCTTTTCCACTTGAGAGGCCGTATAAGTAGAGCCATAACTTACAGTGTCGCCTACATTTAATTGCTTGATATCCATGATTTCAGTTCCCCATTCGGCACACGGATAAAGCTCAGCATTGGTTTGTTCCTCAACATATTCAGACGGATAATATCCGTATAATGAAATCCCTGGGCGTACCATATTGCAGATTGGAGCATCGAACAAAATAGTAGCCGCTGAGTTCTGCGAATGAATGTAAGGAGGATGCGGAATCGAGTTTACCCATTTTTCAAAAATTGCATATTGCTCTGCTGTATGAGGACTCTCTTCGTCTGCTTGTGCAAAATGCGTAAATACACCTTCAAAAATTAAATGACGATGCTCTTTAATCATCTCTACTACTTTTTGATAATCTTCTGCTGATTTCACCCCTAAACGTCCCATACCTGTATCTAATTTCACATGCAGCCATAAATCTTTTTCTAAGTCTTCATCGAGAAATTTAACAGCTTCTTCTAACCATGCTAAAGAAGGCACTGTGAGCGCGACACGGTGTTGAATTGCCTTATTAATATCTTTAGGCAACACAACTCCTAAAATTAATATTTTAGTGTCAATACCATGCATTCTTAATTCTATAGCTTCATCTAACGTAGCTACCGCAAAAAACTCTGCGCCATTCTTTTTTAAAAAATGACCAACATTTACACTGCCCATTCCATAGGCATTTGCTTTAATTACTGGCATTACTATTTTATTTGGTTGTAGTTTTCCTAGCACTTGGTAGTTTTTTAAAATTGCATCTAAATCTACCTTAAGATACGTAGGCCGATAAAATTTATCCGCCATAATTACAACTCCTCGTATAATAAATTTATATTTCAGTTTAATCTAACAGTACTCCTATTATATTACATTTTTTCAAGTATGACTTGACTCGTAGCATAATTTTCAGTGTGCGAGATGCTCACATGAACTTTAAATCCTTCAAACTTTATAAATGGTCGGCCAAACTCATCATTTTGGCAATTAATATCTTGAAAACTGATTCGTTTTCCTAAACCTGTGCCGAGTGCTTTGCTGAATGCTTCTTTGCAAGCAAAGCGTCCAGCCAAGAACTCAGCGCGGCGTTGTTCATGAGAAAAACCATCAAATTTAATGCGTTCATCATCACTCAAAATTCTTTCTGGCAATTTTGGTTGCCTTTGTAGTAAGGATTTGATTCTATCAATTTCAATCAAATCTATTCCAATTCCATATATCAATCTATTCACCTGATTCCGTTTCTTCACTGATTTGTTGAGAACTATGTTTGATGTGATTCATAATTTCTTTTGCTTTCCTCTTATCAATCAATATAATCTCAGAATTACCTCCGGCAGTAGAAAGCTTCAAAGTAGCAAGTTCTACTTTGCGCATGAGCCAACCTTCTTCTATATCTACATTTTGAATGCGAAACAATGGAATTTGCAAATGTTTTACAAACCACATGCCTTCTTGCACAGTGACAAAATGTGAGTGCAGGAGATAACCGTGTTGGCGATACATTAACCAAGGACGCAGAATACAATCTATTACAATTAATATTCCTACCAGCACCACTGCAATCACACAGATTATTTTGAAGGCTGTCCCCTCTTGCCAATGTAGCCAGAAATAATTGATGATTAAAGCAGCTGCTAAACATAACGCAACAATGACAGTACGGATAATTCCTTCGATAAGCAAAACTTTCTTACCATTAGAGGACATACGATTAAGCTTCATGGTGCGCCTCCTTCAAATACCATAATTTTAATTCCTCAGCTGTCTCAGCTTTTACAAAACGCAACCCTATATCCAAGCTCCCAGCACCTTTTGCAGTAGAAAAATTAAAATGGGCCAATCCCGCTTTTCTCAAAAAGGGATTTTGTCTTTTTTCGAAGCCGATCAACTTATCTTTCATCGCATAGTAATATCTAGTGCGAATTAATTGAGAATATTTAACTACTAATTCATCTGAAGAAAGCAGCATTCCTGAATTTTTGACCATAATCACACTATTGATGACTGTAAGAATAATCAACAATATGGCAGGTACAAGCACCCAGATGTTCCACAAATAACTTCCTATGATACCGCCCACAATAAATATTCCAGCTAGAATTTGAGCATTACGTCTGATTCCGCCTTTAGGCAAACCTGTTTCAACTGCAGGGAATTTTAGAGATGGCACTAAATAGTCTAGCATTTCATAGGCTTTTTCCCGCTTCATAAAAGGCAGTATCACGACTACTCCTGATGCTGACTCGCTTTCTGGAGCACTAGCACCATCACTTGTGATGACAAAATATATTGAAGTATATCCTAGCATGCGTCGAATGAATGACTGCTTTTCAATCACTGCTTGGATACGTTTAGTCGGCACGGTCAAACTTTTTACGTTCAGTAATCCATGTTTTATTTCCAGTTGATGATTTTCTTCTGTCAACGTATAACCAAAGTATCTTGTAAATTCAATTATCACGCCAATTATATATGCAATAATTAAAATTGAAACAATTATCATTGCAGTGACTAAATAAGCAGCTTTAGCAATGTTTTGAAATTGATGAAAGATACTATCCCAAGGAATGACACTTTGAAGACTGCCAAGAATAGGAGATAGCGTTAAAATTGCAAGCACAATTGATCCGCTAGTAAACGACATAAGCACCAATTCTTTTAGATTCAATTTAAAAATAGTTTTTTGAGATGTCGTTTCTGTTTGTACCTCTTGGTCAGAAGCTTCCGTCTTTTCATCAGTCAAATCAACAGAATTTTGAACTTGTTTAATCGATTGTTCAATCCATTGACTTTGTTTCTTAGATACAATTTCGAGTTTAATACTATTACTAGGTACTTTGATTTCAAGAATAACGCCGCCAAATAATCTGTTCACCACATCTTGCGAAGTATCGATTGATTGAATACGTTGAATATCTATTTCTTTACGTTTTTTATTGAAAATTCCATAAGTGAGAATAAAGTGATGCCCTTCTATCCAGTACCTTGTGGTAAACACCTTTGTTGCATTAATGATAAAAGAAAATGAAAAGAGGATGAGCAAAAAAGCAGGCCAAATATATTGTTTACTATCTTTATAATCAAAATCTTGGATGTTGAAGAAAAATAAAATGATAACAATGAAATTTTGCTTAATCGTTTTAATTAAGCCTGATATGTAGGAAATTGGATGTAATTTTTGTGCCTCAAACATCTGTATCCACCTTTTCTAGAAAATTCATACAATGTCTTTCTAATTCTTTAGTCTTATCCATATGCATTAATGGAAGTTCAATTTCCTCTCCTGCTGTTACAATTGAATTTCTACATAACCCAAATCGATTAAGTAATGGTCCTGTTTTTCTTTTTAAAAACTGAATACGTTCCAATTTTACAATTACTTCCTTTTGGAAAAAGAAAGTATGCAACTTCGTCACATAATTATCCGCAACGATATAATATCTATGTTTCAGCAAGATCCAAGGCTGTACTACATAAAATAATAGCTGAACAGCTAAGAGTGCTCCAACAATCAACACAATCCATATTGGCCAAGCTAAATAATTTGCGATTACAATAATACCTGAAGCAATCATTATCTCTATTACAAATGCAATAGAAAATCTTATGTAATAATAAATCAATGCATTTCTAGGACTTTGTTGTCGAAGTTCCATCAAGTTGTTCGCTCCTTACTTTCTATAATCAAGTCTCGTCTCACTATATAACTATAAGAATACCAGATATAAAGCTTTTTATAAATTTATTTAAATATAAAAAAAACACTGTTTCAATTTTATGAAACAGTGTGCGTCGTTAAAACCTGATTATTTCTGCATATCTGCAAACGTACGACCTTTAATCGGTTTTTTATCATTTTTAAATTTCTTATTATTGTTGTGTTTACCGCCTTTATTTCCTTTACTGCGACGGTTTTTATTGTCAAATTTATTATTTGAACGTTTATTTGGTTTACCACCTCTGCGTGGACCTTTAGAATTATGACGACCACCTTTACGAGCAAGTGGTTTTTCAAATGTTAATTGAACTTCTACTTCATCATTTGCTTCTACTAATTCTTGTAATAAAGCAGATACAAGTTCTACATCATTATATTCATTCAATAATTGAGATGAGATATTTTGTAAGCGTTCTGAATGTTCTTGAGACATCCATTTTTCAACTTTTTCTTTAATATCATTTTCACGTGCTCTTAAAACTTCTTTGCGATGCGGAGGACGCAATGCTCTCATACGGCGGTCATTTGTTTGTTCGATTTGACGGATATAATCCATTTCAATCGGATTAACGAAAGTGACTGCGATACCTTTTTTGCCCGCACGGCCTGTACGTCCGATACGGTGAGTATAACTTTCAGTATCTTGAGGAATATCAAAGTTATAAACATGACTGACACCTGAAATATCTAGTCCACGTGCTGCCACATCAGTAGCAACTAAAATATCGATTTGATCATTTTTAAATTTCTTCAATACTTCTAAACGTTTCGCTTGTGTGATATCACCATGCAAGCCCTCTGCTTTATAACCTTTAGAAATGAGTGCACTTGTCAACTCATCTACACGGCGTTTTGTACGACCGAAGACAATCGCCAATTCAGGTTGATGTACATCTAAGAAATTAGTAAATGTCTCAAATTTTTCAAGTTCTTTCACAATTGTATAATACTCATCAATTTGAGGATCTGACATTTCGTTATTCATTGTTTTTACAATTTTAGGTGATTTCATAAATTGTTGTACTAAAGTTTGGATAGCTTTAGGCATTGTAGCTGAGAACAACATTGTTTGACGTTGTTCTGATGGAAGATGATCCATGATGAATCTCATATCATCGATGAATCCCATATTCATCATTTCGTCCGCTTCATCAATAATCAATGTTTTAATATCATTGGTTTTCAATGTACGACGATTTAAGTGGTCGATTACACGTCCTGGAGTGCCCACTACGATTTGAGGACCTTTTTTCAAGGCTTTGATTTGACGTCCAATCGGCATTCCCCCGAATACTGTTGCCACTTGAACGCGTTGACCGCGACTAAATGCTCTCAATTGTTCAGCAACTTGCATTGCTAGTTCACGAGTTGGTGCTAAGATTAAGGCTTGAACGCCTTCTTTATCTACTACTTTTTCTATTAATGGGATACCAAATGCTCCAGTTTTACCAGTACCAGTTTGTGCTTGCCCCAAAATATCTAATCCGTTTAATGCAAAAGGAATACTGTCATTTTGGATTGGAGTCGGTTCTGCGAAACCCATATTACCAAGCGTTTCAGCTGTTTTATCTGAAACACCTAAATCTTTAAATTTTTGCAAATTAATTCTCCTTTATATATGGTCGAGACGACTTTGATGATTGTGTGCTCTCTCATTCGGTCGATATACATCATCTATACGCTTATTTTCATCTAAAAAAATGATAAAAAATGAGCAGGTAAATTTCAAATATTTTCGTTACTTTAATGAGACTTCTCGTAACGACGAGCACCCGCCCCCACCTTGTCTTTAATTTTCATCAACTTCTATATAATACCACCTAGCGCCTATTATAGCAACGAAGCAATTTTCAGTGTTAATATAAAAAAGTTAGTAAAATGATAAGAATTCTTGTAGTTAAGGTCATTATCATCTTACTAACTTATATTTATAAATATATTATTTATTGTTAATTAAAGCATCAGCAATATCTTCTAATTTCATGCCTCGTGATCCTTTAATTAAAATTTTATCTTCGGGTTGAGCTTTTTCGATAATAAAGTGAATTAAATCCTCTTTATCATCAAAATGCTGTGCTTCATTCACATTGTCTTTACCTTCTTCAAAAATATGAGCAGCCTCTTTACCATAAGTCAACAGAATATCGATGCCCTTATTTTCTAAATATGTTCCAACAGAAGCATGCATATCGGCACTATTTTCACCTAATTCTAAAACATCAGCAAGGATTAGAATTTTACGTCCTTCCATGGCTGCTAAAGTATCGATTGCTGCTTTCATACTCGTAGGACTGGCATTATAAGCGTCATTAATCACTGATATATCAGAGTCAGTACGATGCAGTTCCATACGCATGCCTGTTAATTTTACTTTCGCTATATTATCTTGGATCTCAGTATATGATAAACCTAATAGCTTCCCAACTGTGATAGCAATAGCTGCATTTCTCATATTATGTGTACCTAGAATCGGTATTTGATAGTGCTCGCTAGCGTTTAAACTAAATGCAATACCCATAGCATCATGTTGCTCTACACTGCATACTACATCGTTATCCTGCGCTAAACCTATACTGATAGCTTCTGTATCATTTAAAGTTTCGACATGCGGTTTTAATAACGGTTCATCGCCATCAAAAATAAAGACACCGTCGGGCTTTAATCCTGATACAATTTCAAATTTCGCACGGGCTATTCCTTCTCTCGAACCTAAATCTTGCATATGAGATTCACCGATATTTGTAATCACTGCAATATCTGGTTGTGCAATCTCTGAAAGCAATTCAATCTCATGAAAACCTGACATTCCCATTTCTAAAATTGAAATGTCTGTATCTTCATCTAATTGTAAAATTGTCAGCGGCATACCTATTTCATTATTATAGTTGCCTTGTGTTTTCTTTACTTTAAAAGCAGGTTTCAAGACACTTTCAATCATATCTTTAGTCGTCGTTTTACCGTTTGAACCCGTAACTGCGATGACTTTAGGATTGACATGTTTTAAATAAGCTTTTGCTAATTCCTGTAAAGCTAACATAGTGTCATTCACCCAAATAATAGGGCCTTCTACTTCGTGGTCAGGCTTTGCATTATATTGGTAAAAAGCTGCACCCGCTCCATCTTTCAAAGCTTGCGCCACAAAACGATGACCATCCGTATTTTCACCTTTAAAAGGTACAAATAAATTATTGTCGTCGATTTCTCTAGAATCAATCGACACACCGTGTATACTCTGGTCTAAATAACGTTCATCGATTTCACAAGGAATCCATTCTTTGATTTGTTTTAAAGTTACATCAATCATAACAGCACTACCTTAATCAATTTTATATTTGTTCTTTTGTTTTTCAGCATGTTTTTCTTTAGCCAGATTTATCAATTTAGTAATTAAATCTGCATAGGACAGTCCCATGTTTTCCCATAAACTTGGATACATACTATATTGTGTGAAACCAGGCATAGCATTCGTTTCATTAATAAAAATTTGATTGTCTTCAGTAACAAAGAAATCCGCACGTAATAGTCCCGCACAATCGGTAGCTTTAAATGCTTCTGCTGCCATATTCCGTAAAGTTGTCTGCACCTCAGAATCTAATTCTGCTGGAATAGACAATCTTACTTTGCCATCTAAATATTTTGATTTGTAGTCATAGAAAGCTACGTCCTTCACTACTTCTCCTGGTTGAGTAGTTTCAGGATAGTCATTTCCTAGCACCGCAACTTCAATTTCTCTCGCTTCAATACCTTGTTCTATAACGAGTTTTCTATCAAACTGGAATGCTTCTTCAATACCAGCTTTCAATTCTTCTTCGCCGTTACATTTACTGATACCCACGCTAGATCCTAAATTGGCTGGTTTTACGAAAACTGGAAATTCCAATTTGTCTTTAACGAGTTTTAAGATATTACTTTGATATTTTTCATATTCACTACGTAAAAAGCTGACATAAGGAAGTTGTGGCAATCCTCTGTGAGCAAATAACTGTTTCATTACGAGTTTATCCATCGTGCTAGATGCTGCTAATACACCATTGCCGACGTAAGGTAAATCTAAAACTTCAAACAATCCTTGAATTGTTCCATCCTCACCATTTGGCCCGTGTAATAATGGGAATACTGCTGCATATGGCTGACCAGAACTGCTGTTAGTAAGTAAATTAGAAATTTCGCCTTCTTCTACTTCAGCAAGACGTAAACTATCTATCTCTTTTACTTCCTCAGTAATGTCTTCTTTTTTCTTCCAAGCACCATCATTTGTAATGTAGATGATGTCGACTTGGTAATCATCTTTATTGATTGCATTTAATACATTTTGCGCAGTTAAAATAGACACATCGTGTTCTGCGCTCTTTCCACCATAAATGATGCATATATTTTCTTTAGCCATATTCTTTCCTCCAAACGCATTATTAAACTTTATTTTATCACGATTTTAAGTTAGATTGCATGTGATAGCTAAGTAAATTCTAACTCTGCATATTTTAAACTTAAGCAAATGATATATAGTACAGCTTAAATAACAAATATGCTATAGTTTGAATTACAGTGATTTTTTAAATTTTTCCACAGTAACGATACTATCTTTTTAAATAAAGGTATATACTAAAGAAAAAAGAAATAGCAATATAAAAGGGGAACTTATCGATGAAAGCTCAACGTCAAAAACCCAGCAAATCATGGCTGCGGCGTATCGATTGGGTACTGATTATCATTTTAGCTATAATGGCCACTATCAGCGTTTTGTTTATTCATTCTGCGATGGGCGGCGGCCAATACAGCTCTAATTTCAGCATCCGTCAAATTCTATATTACATATTAGGCGGCATCATAGCTTTGGCAATCATGTTGATTTCACCAAAACGTATTATGAAATATACTTATACATTGTATTTCATTGTATGTATCTTATTGATAGGTTTATTGATTATTCCGGAAACGCCGATTACACCTATTATTAATGGTGCAAAAAGTTGGTACAGTTTCGGCCCTATCAGTATACAACCATCCGAGTTCATGAAAATCATCTTGATCTTAGCCTTAGCCAAAATTGTCTCTAAACACAATAAATACACCTTCAATAAATCATTAGAATCAGACTTTAAGCTCTTTATGAAGATTTTATTAGTTTCAGCATTACCGATGGGTCTTATCTTATTGCAAAATGACTTAGGAACTACATTAGTGTGCTTAGCAATTATCGTAGGAATTTTGATTGTCAGCGGTATCACTTGGAAGATATTGGCACCTATTTTCTTAACGATTATGTTTGTGGGCGGTTTCTTTATTTTATCAATTATTTACAAACCTTCTTTGATAGAAAGCGGCTTTGGTATTAAGACTTACCAATTAGGACGTATTGCTTCTTGGCTTGATCCTTATGCATACAGCTCTGGAGATGGTTATCACTTAACTGAATCGTTAAAGGCAATTGGTTCAGGGCAATTATTCGGTAAAGGGTTGAATCATGGTGAAGTTTATATTCCAGAAAACCACACTGACTTTATTTTCTCGGTGATTGGAGAAGAATTCGGTTTTCTTGGTGCCGTAGTCATAATTATTATTTTCTTAGTTTTACTTTTCCATCTTGTAAGATTAGCAAGTAAAACAGATAACATTTATAACAAAACTTATATTATCGGATTTGTATCATTGATTTTATTCCATGCCGTACAGAATATGGGAATGACTATTCAGTTGTTACCTATTACAGGTATCCCGCTTCCATTCATCAGTTACGGAGGAAGTTCGTTATGGAGTTTAATGGTGGGCATCGGAATCGTCCTTTCTATTTATTATCATCAGCCAACTCCTTATCAACCTGACCTCTTACGGTCAAAACCCGCTAAATCTCATAGCAACTAAAAAACAGGTTATCGGAAAAACACTCATTAGAATGTTTTCTGATAACCTGTTTTGCATCTGTTGAAATAACTTTATTTCAACTTTGATGTAGCCACGGATGTGTTGGGTAATGTATGCATGATCTCTAAGCGTGATTTGGTTTTCTTAATGTTGACACCGAGCGAAGACAATAATTGAACGACATTACGTAATTTATCTGTATTCTTATTCATTATGTTCACCCCATCTTCGAATTACTTATATATAAGTTACTTTTATTCTACCCTAAAAAATATTCATTTACTACATTATTTTTGTAAATTTTTCTGGTATTTAACTTTTTGAAGACGTAAAGCATTGAGTACTACAGATACTGAACTGAATGCCATAGCTGTGCCTGCAATCCAAGGCGCAAGCAAACCAAATGCTGCTACTGGAATACCGATTGCATTATAACAAAATGCAAAGAATAGATTTTCTTTAATATTTTTCAATGTTTTCTTACTCATATCTAATGCTGTATCAACTTTCTGAATATCTCCGCCGACAATCATAATGTCGCCCGCTTCTATTGCAATATCTGATCCGGTGCCCATAGCGACTCCGATATTACTTTTAGCTAGTGCTGGCGCATCATTAATACCGTCACCTACCATCATGACGTTCTTACCTTCATCTTGTAATTGGCCGATTTGGTTAGATTTATCATCTGGTTTAATGCCGGCAATAACATGCGATATGCCTAATTCTTTCGCAATTGATTCAGCTGTTGTCTGTGTATCTCCGCTCAACATAATGATTTCGTATTCATCACGCAAGCGATAAATTAAATCCTTGGCTGCTGCTTTAGGTTCATCCCGTAAAGCAACCATGCCCGCAAATTGCTTATCTATTGTGGCTAATACCACGGTTGCACCTTGATGCTGCATGGATTGAATATCTTGTTCAAGCGCATCATCCCATTGCTCTAATACCGGTTTAATAAAACTAATAGAGCCAATTTTAATACTTTGTCCATTAATTTTCCCGCTAATACCATTACCTGCATGCGTTTGATAATCCTCCACAGGGAGTACAGCTGTATCTGCATAGTATTCAGTAATAGCTTGTGAAAGCGGATGTTCTGATTGCTGCTCTAAACTTTTCATCAATACACCGAGCTGTTGGTTATCTGTATTATCTATCACTTTATAAACGCTTGGATGACCTTCTGTTAAAGTACCTGTCTTATCAAATACAATCGTATCAACGTTTTGCGTTTGTTCTAATGCTTCTGATGATTTAAACAACACACCGAGTTCAGCTGCACGCCCAGATCCCGCCATAATTGATGTCGGTGTCGCTAGTCCGAGTGCACAAGGACAAGCAATCACAATTACTGCGATGAACACTTCTAGACTTGATTGGAAATTAAGCGGCGTCACTAAACTGAACCAAACAATAAATACAACTAAAGCAATCATTAAAACGGTCGGTACGAAAATACCTGAAATCTTATCTGCTAAGCGTTGAATATTAGGTTTTTCACCCTGTGCTTCTTCCACAATGCGAATAATTTGGTTTAATACTAAGTCATCTCCTGTTTGTGTTACTCTAACTTTAATAAAGTTGCCGTGGTTCAAAGTAGCACCGATAACTTTATCTCCTTCTTCTTTATCGACGGGTATACTTTCACCTGTCAACATCGATTCATCTACACTGGTTGCACCTGCTATAATTTCGCCGTCTAAGGGAATATACTCGCCATTTTTAACTAGCAAGATATCTCCTTTTTTTACTTGATCAACAGGCATTTCAACTGTTTCGCCATTCTTTTCTACACGTGCTTCTTTCACTTGTAATGATAATAATTTATTAATAGCATCACTTGCATGCCCTTTCGCTTTAGCTTCAAAATACTTGCCTAGTAATATGAGAGTAATAAGCACTGCACTCGTTTCAAAATAGAGAGGGATATGGAGTTCGCCATAGTGAATTACAGCTAAATAAATACTGTAGAAGTAAGCAGCTGAAGTACCTAATGCGACAAGCACATCCATATTTGCACTTTTATTTCTTAAAGCGCCATAAGCGCCTTTATAGAACTGCCATCCTAAAATAAATTGGACAGGTGTCGCTAAAATAAATTGAAATAGTGGGTGCGTCATGAAATGAGGAAGCGGCAGAAAACTTAAAAAGCTGAAATGCCCTACCATTGTATAAATTAATGGCAAGGATAAAATTAATGAAATAATAAATTTATATTTCTGCTTATCCAATTCCTTTTTCTTTCTCTGTTGAGTTTCTTCAGGTGTTTCAATCGCAATAGGTTCATAACCTAGGTTCTTTACTTTTTCAAAAATTTCATTGAGATCAATATCTTGATTGTTAAAGTCCACAGCCGCCTTTTCAGTTACTAGATTAACGTTTGCACTATCTACACCTTCAGTTCTATTCAATACACGTTCAATTCTTGCTGAACATGCAGCACAAGTCATGCCTGAAATTTTAAATTCAGCCTTTTCCATATATTCCACTCCTATACCCTATAAAGGTATATTTTTTTCTAAAAATAAGGGAGTGGTCGGAAATAAATAATTTATTTCGGCATCCACTCCGGCTAAGCTATCTAAATTAAAAAAGTATTAGATAAATACATTTCCTAATTCAAATTATTTTACAACATCGTATCCTGCATCGTAAATTGCTTTTTCAACTTCAGATAATACTTGATCTTCTCCATTGAATTTCACATCAACAGTATCATTATCAGGAGTAGCATTGACACTCTCTACCCCATCGATTTTACCGACAGCTGTTTCAACTGCTGATTTACAATGTTCACAACTCATACCTTCAACTTTTAATTGTTTCTCTTCCATTTATAAACACTCCTTTAATTTAATATTTGATAACCTGCATCATAAATTTCTTTTTCAAGATTATTTAAATTGACAGGTGTTTCATAACTAATACGAATTTCGTTGGAATCCATATCTACTTGTACCGCAGAAACACCAGTCATTTCGCTAAGATGTTGGTGTAATTTATGTTGTGCTTCTTCAGTTTCTAAACCATCAATTTTTATAATACTAGTTTGCATGACAGCCTCCATCTAATCTTTAATCAATTTTTGTACAGTTACTAATAATTCTTCCATCGCTTCCTCTGCATGACCGTCATCTACTTTATGCATAATACAGCCTTTCATATGATGATCGAGCAGCTTAACTGCCACACTATTTAAGGCTGAGCGTGTAGCACGTATTTGCGTGAGTACATCATCACAATAAACATCTTCATCAATCATCCGATTAATTGCTCTTACTTGACCTTCAATTCGATTGAGACGTGCTTTTAAGTTAGATTTAATTTGTTCAGAATGATGCGCTTTGTCATTTTCAGTCATCTTTAAACCTCCGCCCGATTACTTTCAATACTATAATATACCCTACTAAGGTATACGTCAAACTATACCTATTCCGATTTAGCTGTGTTACAATTAAAAGCATTAATACCAATATTAACCGGGTAGAAACTCGTTGTTGATGGACAATATGGAGGTTCAGAACATGTATTATCTAGACATGCTGTTACAGCAAACTAACCTGGTTTTCAATATTATATTAATTGCATTATTTATTTTGAACTTATTTTTCAGTTTTACAATTGTGTTTTTAGAACGCAGATCACCTGGATCTATATGGGCTTGGTTACTTGTTTTAGCATTTCTGCCTATTATAGGTTTTATCGTCTATCTTCTTTTTGGCCGACAAATCCAACGAGAACATATATTCAAAATTAATGAAGAAGATAAAACAGGTTTAGAAATGATTGTGCAAGAACAAGCTGAAGCATTAAAAAATGATGAGTTTTCAAAAGGGAACCATGTCATTGTAAAATATAAATCCATGGTTCAGATGTTGCTTTACAATAACTCGGCTTTCTTAACAACTGATAATGCACTTACCATTTATAACGATGGTAAGGAAAAGTTCGATGCTTTAATTCAAGATATTGAAAACGCTCAAGACTATATTCATATTCAATATTACATTTTTCGTAACGACACCTTAGGCAAACGTATATTGCAAGCACTTGAAGATAAGTTAGAAGAAGGACTCGAAGTCAAAATGCTCTATGATGATATGGGTTCCAGAAGTTTAACTTTAAAGGATTTTGATGATTTCAGAAAAAAAGGCGGGCAAGTAGAATCCTTCTTTCCTTCTAAGTTGCCTTTAATTAACTTCCGTCTTAATTATCGCAATCACCGTAAAATTGTAGTGATTGACGGAGTTATCGGGTATGTCGGCGGTTTCAATGTCGGAAATGAATATTTAGGTTTATCGAAAAAATTCGGCTATTGGCGAGATACACATCTGCGCATTGTCGGAGACGCTGTAAATGCCTTGCAGCTCCGATTTATTTTAGACTGGAATTCTCAAGCCAAACGTCATAATATCGCTTATTCAGATCGCTATTTTCCAGATATCGATACTGGAGAATCTACAGGAATACAAATTGCATCCAGTGGACCTGATGAGGATTGGGAACAAATTAAATATGGTTATTTAAAAATGATTACTTCAGCTAAAAGATATATTAAAATTCAAACACCTTATTTTATTCCCGATCAAGGATTCTTAGATGCTGTATCGATTGCTGCATTAGGCGGCGTTGATGTTACAATTATGGTTCCTTGTAAACCGGATCACCCATTTGTTTATTGGGCAACACAAAAGAATGTAGCATCATTGCTCGCATCCGGCGTTAAAATTTATCACTACGAAAATGGCTTCTTACATTCTAAGATGATGATCATAGATGACGAAGTCGCAAGTGTTGGGACGACTAATATGGATCATCGTAGTTTCACGCTTAATTTTGAAGTGAACGCATTTATCTATGATCAATCTACAGCGATACAGTTGAGCGAGCAATTTAACGAAGATTTGAAACTAAGCAGTAAATTTACTATGGAAAAATATAAAAATCGCAGTTTGTGGATAAAATTTAAAGAAGCTATTTCTTATTTGATTTCCCCTATTCTGTAAGCATTTTAAGGAGTATGATTTTTTGTGAATCAATATCAGCATATAAAAGAAGCAGAAAAATATATGAGAACACACCATAGTGAAGATTCAACAGGACATGACATTCAACATGTCATGCGTGTAGTGAAAATGGCTTTATTTATTGCAGAGCAAGAAGGTAGCGGTAATCCGTATATCATTCAAATGGCCGCTTTATTACATGACACGGTAGATTCTAAACTGACTAATGAAGATGAAGCTTATGAGAAGCTCGAAAATTTCTTAGATCAGATTGATGTAGATAATCAAATGAAACATAAAATTTTAGAAATCATAAAATATATGAGTTATCGTAACGGTGCTAATAACAATAGAGCCATGTCCCAAGAAGGTTATATTGTAAGAGATGCTGACCGCTTAGATGCTATTGGCGCTATTGGTATCGCAAGAACTTTCCAATTTGCCGGTCATTTCAATGAGCCCATGTGGTCAGGAGAAATTCCAGATAGTATTTCAAGCGATTGTGATTTAAATGATTACTCTCCTTCGGCTATTAAACATTTCTATGACAAGCTATTTAAATTAAAAGACTTGATGCACACTGAAACGGCGCAAGCCATTGCTCAAGAGCGTCATCAATTTATGGAATATTTCGTAGCGCAATTCTTTAAAGAATGGGATTTTATGAACTAAAAAAGACTGGAAACTTTGTCATCTATAGCGATTTAGCTATGGTGACAAGTCTTCCAGTCTTTTTATTATTACTTTAAATTCTGAGCCATAATAATGTCTGTTTGAATTTCGTCTCCCATTTTAAATTCGTGCTCTGTGACTTTTTTATATCCGAAGTGTTCATAGAATTTGATAGCATTTTCATTTTTCTCCCATACTCCAAGCCAAATGCTTTGCTTACCTTCTTCCACAGCAAAGTTGATTGCAAAGTTCATGAGCTTTTTACCATAACCATGATGTTGGTAATTCTTTAAAATATATAACCTTTCAACTTCTAATGCATCTGAAGCAATATCTTCAGTTTGAGCTGCTCCAACATTTAATTTCAGATAACCCACAATTTTATCATTGTCATACAAAAAATAAAAATACGAGTTAGGATGTTCGACTTCACGTTGCAACTTATCATAAGTAAATGCATTATTAAGATAATCTTTTAACTTATCTGGATGGTTCATTTCTCTGAAAGTATCATCAAATGTTCTAAAGCTGATTGTCTGTAATTCTTTAATATCATCAGTTGTCACTCTTACAATTTTCATTTTCTGGACCCTCCTGTATTAATTACCCTTTGAATTCTTATTCCCTATTTTCAATTTAAATAAAGAAAAATCAGTCGCAACTTTTCGGTTACAACTGATCTTCTTCTCTCAAATCTATTTTTTCTTTTTATTTTTCTTAGAAACGACTTGGGTGTTTTTCGTTTTACCATTACCCGATTTGCCATGTTCTTTCTCATAAGCCGCAATCATTGGTGCAACTTCTTCCTTTGCCTTCTTAGAGTAATAACTATTTGCAACATATGTTTGAACTACTAAGAATGCGGCGCTGACTGACCAATATAGACCAAGTGCAGCAGCTGAACTTAATGAAACCCAGATAATCATGATTGGCGAAATAATAATCATCATGTAACTCATTTGTTTTTGTTCAGGCGGCATACTGAAAGTTGAAACATAAGCTTGTATAAAGTAAAGCACACCGGCAATAATCGTAATCCAAATATCTGGTTTGGATAAGTTAAACCATAAGAAATGAGAATGCTCTGTAATTCCTCCTGGAGAAGGATATTTCAATACAAAGAATAATCCCATGATGATAGGCATTTGAATCAATACTGGCAAGCAACCTAACATGCTTTGCATCGGATTCATATCATATTTCTTATAAACTTCCATCATCTCTTGGTTAGCTGCCATTTTATCTTCTTGTGTACGAGCGCGTTGCACTTTTTCTTTAACCGCGTCCATATCTGGTTTGGCGATAATCATCTTTTCACGCATCATGTGGCTGTTCTTATAGTTTGATAACATAAATGGCAATACAATGATACGAATAGCAAGTACTAACACAATAATCGCTAAACCATAATCATTATTAAAATGAGACCCTAGCCAATGAATTATGTTATCCATATTTTTTACAAACGTATTATAAAAGAAGCCTGTACGATTCTCAGGTTTAGAGTAATCACAACCAGCAAGAAAAACCATAATCCCTAAAAGCAAAGGCAATAATGCTTTTTTCTTCATTTTTCCACCTCTATTGGTATTATTCACATAAAGATAATTTTACCATAACCCAATAGCAGTAGAAAACAAAAAATTTGTGAAATCCTTAACTATTTAAAATATTGTAAGAAATTTTGTACGGTTTCGGTAACGTTGGAACTTCTTGCAATAGCTGAAATGACTGATACACCATCAGCAGAGGTCTTAGCAACTTCTTGTACATTAACTAGAGAAATGCCTCCAATTGCGACAATAGGTAAAGCACCAACTTCCCTACGTAACGTTTCAATCATTTCAGGACCTACAGGTGCACTGGCGTCGTCTTTAGAAGGCGTACTGAAAATAGGTCCTACACCTATATAATCCACATGAGTTAAATCCGATTGACTTAATTCTTCTAAGTTGCCCACACTCAAACCGATTATTTTGCCATTAAAACGCTTAATGAAAGCGTCTACCGTTTCATCATCTTGCCCTACATGCACCCCATCTGCATCGATTGCTTCAGCTAATTCAACATCATCATTCACAATAAAGGGTACATCGTAAGCACTACAAAGTGTTTGCAATTCTTCAGCTAAGGCTACTTTCTCTTTTCCAGTTTTCGCACCTGGTCCTTTTTCACGAAATTGAAATAGTGTAATACCGCCCTCAAGTGCTTCTGTCAGTACTTCTTTAATTGTTCGACCCTCAGGTATATCTTGAGTTCCGCAAATAAAATAGACCTTTAAATCATCTGCTTTAAACACTTATTCCACCTCTTCAACATGACGGTTTTCATTCACAGCATCTGTGTCAATACGATAAAGCGCGTCAATAAAGTGCGTTAAGAAAGTACCTGGACCTTTACTGTCACTTAATTGTTCTGCTCGCTCAGCCGCAATATTATAAACAGAGACCGCTTCAACTAATGTTTCAATTGAAGGATGTGTGTCACGGAACAAGAAGGCTCCCACAACTGCACCTAATAAGCAGCCTGCCCCAGTGATTTTAGCAAGGAAATGCGAACCGTTTTGCAATTTAACGACTTTATCATCTTGGACGATAACATCTGATTCTCCAGTTAAAATAATCGCTGTTTGATATTCTTGGTAAGCTTTCTTAGCGATATCCACAATATCAAGATTATCAGCACTATCTGTACCTTTCATAGTTGCTGAATCATCAATTAATGCTAAAATTTCTGAAGCATTCCCTTTAATAACAGTCGGCTTAACTTGTTTTAAAAAGTTTTTACAGAAATCTTTACGATACTGTGACGCCCCTACTGCTACTGGGTCAAAGACTAAAGGTGTATCCGTTTCATTAGCAATCTTGCCGTTAGTCAACATCGCATGCTCATGCTCTTTAGTTAAAGTACCAATATTGATTAAGACACTGCCTGCTACCGGATAGAAATCCTTTGCCTCTTGAGGTGCTTCACTCATTGCTGGACTTGCCCCTAAACTTAATAAACCATTGGCTGAAAAATTCTTAACCACATCATTGGTATAACAAATTACTAATGGATGTTCTGATCTAATTTGATTTAATACATTACTCATCATCTAGTCCTACTTTCTTCATATACGCGAAATGGTTCACAGGTCCTCTGCCTTGGCCGATTTCCGGTGTATATTTAATACTTAAAGCAATAAAATCTTTAGCTTTTTTAACTGCATCATAAATCGATTTACCTTTTGCTAATTCAGCTGTGATAACCGCTGAGAAGGTACAGCCAGTTCCATGTGTGTGCTTAGTATCATAACGTTCACTTTCGAAAACTTCTAAACCATCTTTTGTAAAAAGATAATCCTTCGCAATGGCTTTATCCTCAATGTGCCCGCCTTTAATAACTACACCTTTACAACCGATGTCATTGATAAAGATGTCTCCAGCTTTTTTAATTGCGTCTTCAGTATCTAATTTGAAACCTACTATTTCTTCAGCTTCTGGTAAATTCGGCGTAGCCACATCAGCTAACGGCAACAAGATTTCTTGCAATGCATGTTTACCTGCATCATCCATTAAAGAATCACCGCTTTTAGCAAGCATAACAGGGTCGATTACATAAGGGATTTCTGGATGCTTTTCTAAATATTCTCGAATCAGTTCCATCATTTCTTTGGTTGCAATCATTCCAGTCTTAATAGCTTGAGGTAATTCATCATCAAACACACTATCAAGCTGTTCTTTAATCCATGATACGTCTAAATTATGAATATGTTGTACACCTTTGGTATTTTGCGCCACAATACTGGTAATTGCAGCCATTCCATACACACCGCATGCATGAAACGATTTCAAATCTGCCATTACGCCTGCCCCGCCTGTTGGATCTGTACCTGCAATGGTTAAAGCTATTTTAGGTTTATTCATACTCTTTCTCCTCCAAATTGCCATTTTTCACTTGTATAAGCCATATTGAAAAAGTTCAATTCATGAACTGTACTTTGTAAATAATTCTCTCTTACTTCCTTTTTCTCCGCTTCTGACATATGAGCAGTGAGTTGGTTCATTAAATCATCTAGTACGTCAATTAATGGGTCCATTTCAGTATTATAAAATTCAAACCATTTTGCTAAAATAGAATCTTTATTTAATTCTGGGTCTTTCATTGCGCGTTTGGCAATCATTGCATATACGTAAGGACAAGGTGCCATTGCAGCAATCGCATATGCAGCATTTTCATGCGCATAGACGTTATAGTACATATGTTTAATATAATGGTCCCCACTAGGTGGCCAAACCTTTTTTTGAACAATTTCGTTGTAATTTTCACCAATATAATCAGCCATAAATTCATGCGCTTCTACTTCACCATTTACAATAAATTGAATTTGATCAACTAGAAAACGTACGCTATTTAAATCTGGCATTTTAGGGATTAATAGTGCATATATATTCGCAAACTCTCTTAAATAAGATGCATCGGCACGCAAATATTGACGTAATGCTTCTTTCTCAATATTACCTTTTAATAATTCTTGAATGAAATGGTCTTGATAAATTTCATCAATAATAGGTTGTGCGTCTCTTTCTAATGATTCAGCAAAATTCATTTCTAAATCCTCCCAATAAAAAAACTGCAAACCTTCGCAGGAATGCAGTAAAATATTAGAATCTTTATTCTTAATATACTACTTTCCTACGTTGGTACGAACCAAATCAGGTTATAAGGGTCTAGTACAACTATCTCAGCCATAAGGCGCCCCTAGCAGTTCTATATAATTTAATGATTAATACAGTTTAAATGTATCAAACCCCTTAATGTTATGCAATATTAAAGAATTGAAAAAGAAAAAAGCCGAGACAAAAGTCCCGACTGTAGTTTAAATATTAATATGCCCAGTGTCCTGCACCGTTACCATTATCCCATAAAGTTAATGCTGCTTGGTCTTGAATATATTCTGGATCACTAGCTGGGTTTACACCTTTCCAACCTGCTGGTGCTACTGCATCCCATGTAGTTTGTAAGAATTGATATTTCCCTGCTGCACCTGAGTCAGGGTTAACAGCATGGATATCACCACGTGATTCACGGTATACAATTGCTTGTAGTGCTGCAGGAATGTTGCTAGATCCGCCTGAATATGATTGAGCTGGTGCACTATAGCTTGTTGATTGAGTGTTGTAGCTGTAATTTGAATTATTGTTATAAGATTGTGATTGCATATTATAAGAATATGATTGTGTTTGTTGTTTTGCTACTGGTGCAGCTTGTTGTTGAGCTGGTGCTGCTTGGCTAGTAGTTACGTGAGTTGGTTGCTGAACAGTTCCAGCTGCTGCATAACTCCATTCCCAGTATGTACCATTTGATTCAAAATGGAAGTCATAACCTTTGTATTCGAAATTAAATTCATATGCACCCTCTTGTACTGGATGTTGATTTAATTTTGCAGGATTATTTAATGCAGTTTCTGCTAATTTAGTTTGTTCTGCTGTATTTAACTCAGCTGCATCAGCGTTGTGTGATGCTACTCCTGTTGCTAAAAATGCTGCTGCCGCTACTGATGATGTTACTAATAGTTTCTTCATTTAATAAAAATCCTCCTATAAGGTAAAAACTTTATATGATTAATTTGCTGTACTTATAATAGCATCTAATACGATAACATAGGTTACAACAATATAAATAGTTTGTTTCATAAGTTACATATGTATTACAAAAAAGCGGATTCTGCTCTTAAAATAAGAACGGAGTCCGCTTTTTGGATGTAAAACGTTAAATTAAATTTATTAATTAAAGCGTTATCGGCTTACCACCAACCGTGAGATGCGCGGAAAGAAGTTGCATTTGCAAGTGAACCATAACGAGAGTTTGCATAGTTAATCATGCCTTTAGTTTGATCTGCAACTGATCCAGTTCCCCAACCTTCTTTAGTTTGTCCAAGACCCATATATCCGTTTGGACTAACTGCATTCGGGTTACCGCCTGATTCAGGCATTACAATTGTATTCCACATAGCTTCAGTACCGCCTGCAGCTAAGAATTGAGCTTTAGTTGATCCACCAGTTGAAACTGCTGAAGTGTTATAGCTGCGAGCTGGAGCACTATAGCTTTGTTGTACTGGAGCACTGTAATTGCTGTAGCTAGTTGTTGATTGAGTTTGATATGTTTGTTGTGCTACTGGAGCAGATTGTTGTTGAACTGGTGCTGCTTGTGTAGTTGTTTCTTGAGTTGGTTGAGTTGCTCCACCATTTGAACCAGTGTAACTCCAACTGAAGTTAGAACCATCTGATTCGAAGTGATATTCGTTACCATTATATACGAAATCTATGTTATAAGCGCCTGCTTGTACTGGAGCTTGGTTTAATTGTTGTGGGTTATTTTGAGCTGTTTCAGCTAATTGTTGTTCTGATTGGCTTACTTCTGCTGCATGAGCGTTATGTGAAGCTGCTCCTGTGGCTAAGAATGCGGCAGTGGCTACTGATGATACTACTAATAATTTTTTCATTTGAAAATAAATCCTCCTATAAGGTAAAAAGTTTATATGATTAATTTGCTGTATTCATAATAGCACCAAAAAACTTATCATAGGTTACAACAATATAAATAGTATGTATCAAATTTTACATGAATATTACAATAAAAAAGCGAACTACCATTCAGAGAATGATAATCCGCTAACAGATTTATTGTTATTTCAAAATATATTTATTTCTAAATTATGCAGTTACCCATTGGCTTGGACCAGCTGTGTCATATAATTTTTGAGCTGCTGCATCTTGTACTGCTTCTGGAGCTTCAGCTGCTGGTCTACCTTGATATTCTGCAGGAGCTACTGAATCCCAAGTAGTTTGTAAGAATTGGAATTTACCTGAAGCACCTGATGATGGGTTAGTTGCATGAATGTCGCCACCTGATTCACGTTGAGCAATTGCTTGTAAGTGGCTGTTGATACTGCTTGAACCAGAGTCAGCTGATTGTTGCGCTGGCGCTGATTGTTGCGCTGGTTGTTGAGTTGATTGTTGTTGAGTTTGTGCTGGTGCTTGTTGTTGTGTAGTTTCTTGAGCTGGTTGTTGTTGAGTTTGTGCTGGTGCTTGTTGTTGTGCAGTTTCTTGAGCTGGTTGTTGTTGAGTTTGTGTTTGAGCTGGTTGTTGAGTTTGCTCTTGTGCTGGTGCTTGTTGAGCTGCTGGTGCTTGTTGTTGTGTAGTTTGTTGTGCTGGTGCTTGTTGAGCTGCACCGTTTGCATTATAACTCCAGCTCCAGTTAGTACCATCTGAGTTAAAGTTGAAGTTGTAACCAGAGTTGTCAAAGCCAATATTATAAGCGCCTTCTTGTACAGGTGCTTGGTTTAATTGTTGTGGATTATTTAAAGCTGTTTGAGCTAAGTGATCTTGATTTACATTGTTATCTTCGGCTGCATGTGCGTTCGCGCCTACTCCTACTGCAAATAATGCTGCTGATGCTGATGAAGCTACTAATAATTTTTTCATTTCCAAAAATCCTCCTATAAGGTAATTGTTTTTTTCGCGTGATTAATATCATCAATTTGCAGTTATAACTATATCATCTGAAAACAGGGTGCAGGTTACAGCGAAATAAAAAAAACAAGTGCTCTTTTACGCTTAAATTACGCATTTTCAATTTAATTAGGTGGCTAACGGTGTATTTATAGACTTTCATGACAGTGTTTAATAGTAGAAACAACTTTGTAACTATGTAATATACATGTAATTATTCAGATAATTAAATTGCGATTTAGTTCAATTTTACACCGAAAATTCCCTCTTGATTTACTGAATTAGGAATGTCAATTCCAAAAAAATTACGAAATGAGGCTAAGACATAATAAAATTGTCTCAGCCTCACCATAAATGGACAGCTATTAGAATATAAAATAGCTTTGTTGGGCTGCAGGAGCTAAGACAAAATAATTTACTCAAAAAATTATTTCTGTCAAGCTCCCACATCCTAAATGAGTATTTTTTATAAATTGAGAATTAGAAAGAATGAATGATTGTGATTGAAAATATCTACAATGAGATTTAGAAAGAACTACACATGAATAAGTGAATATGTTTAGAGTTTATGCTTAAGAATTTGGGATAATTCATTTAGATAGGATGTTGCTATTGGTTTTGTGTCTGAGGATTTTGAGTGGCAGTGGATAACTGATTTTCTTGAAAGGCAGGGCTTCCTTCTAGGTTTTCAGTTATATTTGAGTAATTTGAAGTGGAATTTTCATTAGAATTTGGACTCGATATGAACTTAATAGTTTCAACTATAAGTTCAGTTATAAAATGAGTTTGCTTATCTTTTTCATACTTATATGAACGCATGTGTCCAGTTATTCCTACTAGCGATCCTTTTTTAGTGTATTGAGCTATATTTTTTGCTGTTTTACCGAAAGCTTTACAAAAGATATAATCAACTGCTTGTTGATTCTGACCTTGATAGCTGTAATTTCTTTCAGTTGCTACACTAAAACTGGCAATATCACTATCCTCCTTTTGTGCTAGTTGAGGATTTCTGGTTAGACGTCCAACAATGACGATTTTGTTTAACAAAGTTTCACCTCCTATATTTAATATCATATTCACTTTACTTTAGATAGTCAAAGTACGAAAATTAAATAGTTAAAGGGTATTAATACATATTTTTTGCATATCGACTGAAATTTTTGGAGTTTTTGAGCTATACTAGTATTAGTATTTTAATTTTTTGCAGAATTTAAAAAAGATTGGAGTGACTTCCTAATGAAAACATTTAAAGCAGTCAGATTCCAAATTGTCACTGAAAATGGTGGAGTAATTGAATACGAGCTCTATGACGGTGTAATTATTAATAAAGAACAAAGTGGCACAGGCTGGTTATTAGAAATAGTTATTTCTGACAACCACTACGATATGATGAAAGAATATATGGACAATGAAGCTTTACTTGATATTCGTGTAGTCATTACCCGACCATCTAATGATCCTGCACTCTTTGATGCCACAATTAAAAATATCTCTTTATATGAAAACGAAAAAATGTCCGTCATCTTTGATTGTCATGTCTATACACTCAGACAAGTCTATGCTGAAAATTTGTTGGCACAACTTGTAGATGAAGGTTTAGAAGGCGAAGAATTGAAAAAATCATTTAATAGAATGATGCAATCTAAACCGCGCCTTAAAGACGAACGTAAAGAAGAATAGAAAAAAGCGTTATACTTATCATTCTTTTAATGAAAGTATAACGCTCTTTTTTTATACGTCTTGGATTGCAAAAGTTAATTCACAACTACAAGCAAGTTGACCATCAACTGTGGCTTTAGCTGTTCCTTTACCGATTGGTCCACGCATTTTAGTGATTTCTACTTCTAAAGTTAATGTATCACCAGGTGTCACTTGTCTCTTAAAGCGACATTTGTCAATTCCTGCAAATAAAGCGATTTTACCTTTATTCTGATCACTATTCAATAATGCTACAGCGCCTGTTTGAGCAAGCGCTTCTGTAATTAAAACGCCAGGCATTACTGCATAATCAGGAAAATGACCTTGGAAAAATGGTTCATTCCCAGAAACTTGTTTAATTGCAACGCAACGCTGTCCTTCTTCATATTCAACTACTCTATCAATAAGTAAAAATGGTTGTCTATGAGGGATAATTTCTTTAATTTGATTATAGTCAAAAATTGTTTCCATTTGTTAACCTCCAAAAAGCTGTTTAAAGTGCTTCCATGTATGAAAATCAAAAAATTCTAAAGGGTTTTGATGATTGAGCAGATAACCAATTAAAATTCCTATTAAGAACATTATTATCATCAATATAACGACAATTATTATACCAAATCCTAAAGGAATTCGTGTCAATTTATAAAATATCGGCTTCTTCATCAAGTATCTCCTATTCTGTTATACGTTCGATATCAGCACCGAGTGATTTTAATTTACCATTAAAGTCTACATATCCTCGGTCCAAGTGTTTTAATTCTGAAACTTCTGTTGTACCTTCAGCAACTAATCCAGCTAAGATTAATGCAGCTCCGGCACGTAAATCAGTAGCTTTTACTTGAGCCCCTTGCAAATTACTTTTACCTGTAATTTTAGCATTTCTGCCTTCTACATTGATTTGCGCATTCATACGTTTGAACTCAGCTACGTGCATAAAACGATTTTCGAAGACTGTTTCTGTAATCACTTTGTGGCCTTCAGCAGTTAAGAGTAAAGCCATAATTTGTGATTGCATATCTGTTGGGAAACCAGGATGAGGTAAAGTTTTGACATCGACAGGTTTCAATTCACCTTCTGCAGATACACGAATACCGTCTTCTTTATATTCCAAATTAACACCCATTTCTTCCAATTTATACAGAAGACTCGTCATATGTTCTTTAATTGCACCTCGTACAAACACATCTCCACGTGTTATAGCGCCGGCAATAATTAATGTTCCTGCTTCAATACGATCAGGGATAATTGAATGTTCTACACCGTGAAGTTCCTTTACACCATTAATAGTAATCGTGTCTGTACCTGCTCCCGTAACATTACCGCCCATTTCATTAATATAATTAGCAAGGTCTACAATTTCTGGCTCACGTGCTACATTTTCCAACACGGTTTTTCCTTCGGCTAAAGCAGCTGCCATAATTATATTTTGTGTAGCGCCGACACTTGGAAAATCTAAATGAATATTTGTACCTTTTAATCCATTTTCTGTGTCTGCAAAAATGAAACCATTCTCTAAATGAATGTCAGCTCCGAGTGCTTCAAAACCTTTTATATGTTGTTCAATAGGTCTGCTTCCAATTGCACAACCACCTGGTAATGCAACTTTAGCGTGACCTAGACGTGCTAATAAAGGCCCCATTACTAAAATGCTTGCACGCATCTTACTTACATATTCATAAGGGGCCTCAAAGTTTAATTGGTTTGTAGCATCAACAGTTACGCTATTATTTTCTTTGTTGTACTTAATATCAGCGTTTAATGTTGATAATACATTATTAATTGTCACTACATCACTTAATTCTGGAACATTATGTAAGGTACTAGTTCCTTTTGAAGCTAGTAACGATGCAGTCAAAACTGGCAATACCGCATTCTTTGCTCCTTCGACTTGAACTTCTCCTTCAAGACGATTGCCGCCTTTAATTACAATTCTGTCTCTAGTCATTATTACTCCTCCACTTTTTAACTCCTCTGAACATCCTCAATTCAGTCATATTTCTCTCATTATTACTATACTTACATTATATATGGAATTACTTTAGTTTTACACTTAAGCGCTTATTTTCCCAAATACTTCAACTGTGTTGAAAATTGCAACAAGTCGATTATAAAGTTGCTGACCCCTGCTCCTATTACAATAGCTAAAAAAATAAGCAAAACTTGTACTTGTGCAGGGTAGCCTTTTTTAAAGAATTGATCTAATCTCAATGCGTTGAGCGCCCAAAAAGCCACACATATACAAACGACATGTAATATTAAGTGCGCTATCGCAAACTGCCCTAAATAATCCATAATTTTTTGTACTCCTCAAATGTTTACTGACTAACATTGTACATTATATTGACTCGAATTCATACAATCTTGAATATAATAACTGAAATTCTACAATTTATTTACAATGCTAATTAACTAAAGAAATAAAAAAATAGGATATACCTCAAATTGAGATATATCCTATAGTTTATGGTGAGTTATTATTTTAATTCCGAAACTTTAAGACGGTTTTCAGCACGTTCTAAAGCTCGTTTTGCTCTGTTAATGTCAGTATCTTCGTCATTGTTATTCAAATGTGATTCTGCTCGTTCTTTAGCCGATTCAGCACGTCTGACATCAATATCTTCAGCTTTTTCTGCTGTTTGTACAATTATTGACGTTTTTTCTTGTCTGATTTCTACGAATCCATCACTTACAGCAATGTATTCAATCCCATCTGTATAATGTACTTTAACATAACCTGTTTGAATTGCTGTTACAGTCGGAATATGTCCGTACATAACACCCATGTCGCCGCCGACTGTTTGTAGAACAGTAATTTCAACATTATCTTGGTTATAAACAGAACCATTAGGAGTAACAATATTAACGTTCATTGTGTTCATTAAACTTTACCTCCTAATTTTTAAACTTCAACACCCATGTCTTTAGCTTTCTCTAATACATCGTCCATGCTGCCGACTAAACGGAATGCATCTTCAGGAATGTGATCATATTTACCTTCTAAGATATCTTTGAAGTCTTCAACTGTACGTTTAACAGATACATAAGAACCTTTTTGACCAGTAAATTGTTCTGCTACGTGGAAGTTTTGAGATAAGAAGAATTGAATACGTCTTGCGCGTTCAACTGTACTTTTATCTTCATCAGATAATTCATCCATACCTAAGATTGCGATGATATCTTGTAATTCTCTGTATTTTTGCAATGTAGCTTGTACACGACGAGCAACATCGTAATGTTCTTGTCCAACAATTGATGGTTCAAGTGCTCTTGAAGTAGATGCTAATGGATCCACAGCTGGGTAAATACCCATTTCTGTTAATTTACGTTCCAAGTTAGTTGTTGAGTCTAAGTGAGCAAATGCAGTTGCTGGCGCTGGGTCAGTATAGTCATCGGCAGGTACGAATACCGCTTGGATTGACGTGATAGAACCTTTCATAGTTGATGTGATTCTTTCTTGTAATTGACCCATTTCAGTAGCAAGTGTTGGTTGGTAACCAACGGCTGAAGGCATACGGCCAAGCAATGCAGATACTTCTGAACCTGCTTGTGTGAAACGGAAGATGTTATCGATGAATAATAATACATCTTGACCTTTCGCATCACGGAAATATTCAGCCATTGTCAAACCAGATAATGCTACACGCATACGTGCGCCAGGCGGCTCGTTCATTTGACCAAATACCATTGCTGTTTTCTTGATTACGCCACTATCGCTCATTTCAAAGTACAAGTCATTACCTTCACGTGTACGTTCACCAACACCGGCGAATACTGAAATACCACCGTGTTCTTGAGCAATGTTATTAATTAATTCTTGAATTAATACAGTTTTACCAACACCGGCACCACCGAATAGTCCAACTTTACCACCTTTGATATATGGTGCTAATAAATCTACAACTTTGATACCAGTTTCTAGAATTTCAACTTTAGTTGATAATTCATCAAATGGTGGTGGTTGTCTATGAATTGGTTCACGTGGTACTGATTCTGGAATTGGACCTGCATTATCAATCGGATCACCTAAAACATTAAATACTCTTCCTAATGTATCATCTCCGACTGGAACACTGATTGGACGACCTGTATCTTGTACATCGTCACCACGTTTGATTCCGTCTGTAGAGTCCATTGCGATAGTTCTGACAACATCATCGCCTAATTCAAGTGCTACTTCTAATGTAAGAGATTCAGTAGTGCCATCTTTTTTAGGTACATCAAGCACTAATGCGTTATTAATCTTAGGTAATTCGTCATGATTAAATCTTACATCGATAACTGGACCCATGATTTGTGTTACGCGGCCTACACCCATTCTTTATTTCCTCCTTTAAAAACTATTCAAGAGCAGTTGCGCCGCCGACAATCTCTGTAATTTGTTGAGTGATTGCAGCTTGACGTGCTCGGTTATATTGTAATGATAAATCGTCAATAAGGTCGCTCGCATTGTCAGAAGCATTTTTCATAGCAGTCATACGCATTGCATGTTCACTTGCTTTAGCGTTTAAGATTGTGCCATAAATCAAGCCTTCTACATATTGCGGCAAAATAATATTTAAGATTGATTCTTTATCAGGTTCAAATTCATATGAAGACATTTGTCCATGACCTGAACTTGCATTTTCTTTACTTAATGGTAATACTCTTTTTGCAGTCGGTTTGCTTTCAAGAACATTGACGAATTTATTATAGTAAATATTCAATTCATCAATATCGCCGTTTTCATACATATCAATCGCTTTTTTAGTTACAGGTTCAATTGATTTGAAAGTTGGCTGATCTGGTACATCAGGCAATGCATATTCTACATCAATACTTCTATTCTTAAAGAAGTCGATACCTACTTTACCTAATACTAGCAATTTATAATCACCAGGATTTTCGCCGCGTTCTTGAATATCTTGCAACACTTTACGTAAGATATTCGCGTTGTATGCTCCTGCCAATCCACGGTCACTGGAAATAACCAAGTAGCCGCGTTTTTTCACAGGACGTTCAACTAACATCGGATGATTGGAAGTTGTTTGGCCTGCTACAGCAGTGATGGCATTTTGCAATTTATCCATATAAGGTTTGAACTGATTGGTATTACGTTGTGCTTTGTTCAATTTTGAACTCGCAACCATGTTCATTGCCTTAGTGATTTGATTCATCTTTTTCGTCGACTTGATTCTTGAATCAATATCCTTTAGAGATCCCATTATTTCACCACCTTATTTAATACTTCGCTTCTTTATTATTCAGATACGCTAAAGCTACGTTTGAAGTTTTCAATCGCTTGGTTCATTGCTTCTTTATCAGGCAATGTACCTTTGTCTTTGATTTCATCTAATAATTCTGATGCATTGTTTTTAGCCCAGTTGAATAATTCATTTTCAAAACGAATAACATCTTCAACAGGAATGTCATCTAAGAATCCATTAACCAATGCATAGATAATTAATACTTCATTTTCGACTGGAAGCGGTGCACCTTGAGGTTGTTTTAAAACTTCTACTGTACGTTTACCGCGTTCAAGTTTTTTAGCTGTAAATTCATCTAAATCAGAACCAAATTGAGCAAATGATTCTAATTCACGATAAGAAGCTAAGTCTAAACGTAATGTACCTGCAACTTTTTTCATTGCTTTGATTTGAGCTGAACCACCTACACGTGATACAGAGAAACCAGCGTTGATTGCTGGACGAACACCTGAGAAGAATAAGTCTGATTCTAAGAAGATTTGTCCGTCAGTAATTGAGATAACGTTTGTAGGTACATAAGCTGAGATATCTCCTGCTTGAGTTTCGATAATAGGCAATGCTGTAATTGAACCGCCGCCTAATTCATCGTTAAGTTTTGCAGCACGTTCTAATAATCTACTATGTAGATAGAAAACGTCACCAGGATAAGCTTCACGGCCTGGAGGTCTGCGAAGTAATAATGAAAGTTCACGATAAGCCGCAGCTTGTTTAGTTAAATCATCATACACGATTAAAACTTGTTTACCATTGAACATGAACTCTTCACCCATTGATACACCTGCATATGGTGCGATGTATAATAATGGTGCTGGGTCAGCTGCTGATGCAGTTACTACGATTGTGTAGTCTAACGCACCGCTTTGTCTTAATTTTTCAACAGTTGCACGAACTGTAGATTCTTTTTGACCAATTGCTACATAGATACAAATCATATCTTGATCTGCTTGGTTCAAAATTGTATCAATAGCGATAGTAGTTTTACCTGTTTGGCGGTCACCGATGATTAACTCACGTTGACCACGACCGATTGGAACTAAAGCATCAATGGCTTTAATACCAGTTTGTAAAGGTTCATCTACTGATTGTCTCGCCATAACACCAGTTGCTTTTTCTTCAACTGGACGTGTTTTATCAGTTTTAATCGGGCCTTGTCCATCTAGTGGTTGACCTAATGGGTTAACGACACGTCCGATAAGTTCATCTCCTACAGGTACTTCCATGATACGACCTGTACGTTTAACTTCGTCGCCCTCTTTAATATCTGTATATGGTCCTAAAATAACGATACCAACGTTTGATTCTTCTAGGTTTTGAGCTAAGCCAAGCACACCATTGTGGAACTCTACTAACTCACCAGCCATAACGTCGTTTAATCCGTGAACTAATGCAATACCATCACCAATCTGAATTACAGTACCGACATCAGTTACAGACATCTCTGACTCATAATTTTCGATTTGTGAGCGAAGTAATGCACTAATTTCTTCAGCTTTTATGGCCATCTATGTCACTCCTCTTTAATTAATTATTTCGTTCTGATAAATTTTCTTTCAATTTGAGCAAGATCATTTTGAATGCTTCCATCAAAGACTTTTGTACCTACTTTGGCTCTTATGCCGCCAATAAGAGATTGATTAATTACATTTGTAATAATTAATTTTGACAATCCTGTTCGTTGAATTAATGCTTCACCGACTTTATCCAATTCTTCTTGAGATAGTTCGTGAACAGATTCAACTGTGGCAAAGTCTTGATTGTAATATTGATTGTAAAGACCTTCAAATGCTTTGAATACTTCTGGCAAAATAGATAAATGACGATTTTCAGCCATAACATACAGCATATTCATCAAATATTGATTAACACCTTTGAAAGATGTTTCTACTAAGCCTTTACGGCTAGTAGCAATATTTTTAGGGTCTGAATCAAAAGCTTTCAATTTATCTTGATTAGGAACCGCTGCTTCATCAACTGCAGCAAATTCTTCGTACATTAAATCTAAAACATCTTTGTCGAGTGACGTTTCATACAGCGCTTGGGCATATTTTTTAGCAACAACTGCCATTATTTATCCCCTACCTCTTTAATGTACTTGTCGATCAATTCTTTTTGATCTTTCTCTGAAATGTCTTTTTGTAAAATTTTAGACGCAATCAGAACTGACAACTTAGAAACTTCATCGTTGATTTCAGAGATTGCACGTTCTTTTTGGCTGTTGATTTCACTTTGAGCAGTTTCAATCATGCCATTTGCACGTTGGTTAGCTTCATGAATAATTTGTTCATGTTGATCACGTGCTTGCACTTTTGCTTCTTCTAAGATTTTTTGAACCTCGTTTTGAGTTTCTCTTAGAGTTTGTCTGTTTTCTTCTTCAAGTTTTTGAGCGTTTATTTTAGCTTGTTCTGCATCATCGATATCTTTGTTGATATCTTGTTCACGTTTATCCATCACTGATTTCAGTGGACCCCACGCGAACTTTTTAAGCAATGCTAATAGGATTAAGAAAGTAATTAAAGTTACTAATGCTGAACCCCATTCAACACCGCCGCCTGCAGCACCAAGAACTAAATTATTTGTAGTCGCAGTCACAGTACTTGGACACTCCTTTCATTCAAAGTCCTCTATTGGCATATAGTGTTAATCTATTACGAAAGAAATGGCGAAAGCCGATTGTTGACTTCGCCGCTTGCCTTGATTGTATTTATTACTGGAATAAAACAATGAATGAAATTACAAGACCAAGGATAGGTAATGCCTCAACTAAACCGATACCGATGAACATGATTGACATTAATTGACCACGTGCTTCTGGTTGACGTGCTACACCTTCAACTGTTCTAGATACAATAAGACCGTTACCAATACCTGCACCAAGTGCTGATAAACCAATTGCGATTGCCGCTGCGATTAAATTCATATTAAAAAATCCTCCTAAATGTGTTTAAAATATTTAAATAAAACTAGTGATCGTCCGCAATTTTATGGGACATATAAACCATGGACAGCATGATAAAGATATATGCTTGGATTGTACCGATAAAGATAGAGAATCCTTGCCAAGCGATCAAGCCAGGCACACCGATAATCCAACCCCATGCTGCATGACCGATTATCAAGGATGATAATAAGCCGATTAAAATCTCACCTGCATAAATGTTACCGTATAAACGTAAGCCGAGTGTCAATGTATTTGTAAATTCTTCAAATATATTGACAGGTGTTAATGCAAGGAATGGTTGGCCATAGCCTTTGAAGTAGTTTCCAGCTCCACGCATTTTAATACCATAATAATGCGTCAACAGAATAATCATAACCGCTAAAGTTAATGTAACAGTAGCGTCTGCTGTCGGAGATTTCCACCACAATGTATGGTCAATAACAATTGCGAAAGGCAATCCGAGCATGTTACCGATGAAGATAAACATAATCAACGTAACTGCTAAGAAATGGAATTGTCCACCCTTTTTCCAAGCTAAGTTACTTTCGATAATGCCTCTAACAAAGTCAAAAATCCACTCGATAAAGTTTTGTTTGCCGGTCGGACGTTTCTGCAAGTTACGTGTACAAGCTATAGCTATCACTAAAACAATAAGCGAAGTAATGATTACCATTAATATACTTGCTAAGTTGAATTTAATATCCAAACCAAACAAATCCCAAGTAACTACAGGGCTTTTATGTTGCATATAATACTCACCTCTTTCATCCGTTGATTTGTATTACATTTTGTGAAGAAATGGTCGTAAGATGATCAAAATATATGAAATCATCAAACCAATCATTACACCAATAATATTCACTTGGTTTTTAAAGAAAAGCCAGGTGCAGCAGGCTAGAAAAGCAACAAGATATCGCCAAAAACCACCTGTTGATACCTGAGACGTCTCCTCTTTCTGCGCCTTAGATAAATATAATTCAAAGATGTATGTATTGATTAAAGAACCAAATGAACCGATAATAAGACCAATAATGAAAGGCTTTGGTATTATTAGTGCAATAATAACCAATACTGACAACCAATAAATGTAATATTGAAGATATTTCTTGAAAATAATGTTGAACTGCTTCATTTATTGTGCCTCATTTCACATGGAAATACGAATCATCTGAAAACCATTTCATCCATACAGTTTTAATCATAATATAGCACTCTTGTGCGTGTCAATTACATTCAAAATAAGCAATTCTTATGTTTACTAATTGTCACAAATTAGACACAAAATCCATATTTTATTCAAAATTGTCTTTATTTTCGCCAAAATCACTCGGTTTCTCATCAGTTAAATTAAAATAGTACTTAATATTGTCACAAATGCGTTCAGACGCACGACCATCGCCATATGGGTTAGCTGTTTCGCTCATTTCTCTATACTTTATATCATCTTTCAACAATAATTCAGTTGCTTGGTAGATATCCGCTTCTTCTGTCCCAATTAATTTAAGTGTTCCTGCTTTCACGCCTTCAGGTCTCTCAGTTGTATCTCGTAACACGAGTACAGGTTTACCTAATGAAGGTGCTTCTTCTTGAATACCTCCAGAGTCAGTAAGAATTAAGTGAGATTGATGGGCGAAATTATGAAAATCAATGACTTCCAACGGTTCGATCAACTCAATACGTTCATGACCACCTAGATATTTGCGTGCAATTTCTCTGACTTTAGGATTCTTATGCATTGGATATACGACGACGACATTTTCATGTTGTTCTACAATTTCTCTTACTGCCTTGAAGATATGTTCCATTGGGGTGCCGATATTTTCACGTCGATGTGCGGTCAACAGTATTATTTGCTTCCCTAGATGCTTGCTGATGATGTCAGATTGATAATCCTCTTTAATCGTGGTAGACATCGCATCTATTGCTGTATTGCCGGTAATTGCTATCGTATCAGCCGGGTGATTTTCTGCTAATAAATTATCAGCTGCTTGTTGTGTGGGAGCAAAATGAATATCTGCTAAATCACTGACCATTTGACGATTCATTTCTTCTGGATAAGGCGAATATTTATTCCAGGTTCTTAACCCAGCTTCTACATGCCCTATTGCCACTTGATTATAAAAAGCCGCTAAGGCGCTTGCGAAAGTTGTCATGGTATCGCCATGGACGAGAATCATATCAGGTTTTTCTTTTTTAATCACCGCTTCTAATCCTTTCAACACCTTTGAAGTAATATCAGAAAGTGTTTGACCTGCTTGCATGATATTCAAATCATAATCTGGATGGATATCAAACGTCTCTAATACAGAATCGAGCATTTCACGATGTTGCGCGGTTACAGCCACAACTGCTTCTAACGTCTCTTCTTTTTTTAATTGTGCGACTAAAGGAGCCATTTTGATAGCTTCTGGTCTCGTTCCGAATACAGTCATAATCTTCTTCATAAAAACTACTCCTTAAATATAAAAAGTATGCAGCGCTGTTTAACATACAAATGAGTCCGTCTATAAATGGGCACGATGTTAATAACCTGCATACTTTTTACGTATTCAACATATTATATTATAAAGACACTAGTTACACCGTTAATATAAAAGAAACGGGAGCGCCTTGCTGTGTCCCAATTATTTTGTACCGAATAAACGGTCGCCAGCGTCGCCTAAACCTGGTGTAATATATGCTTTATCATTCAGCTTTTCGTCAAGCGCTGCAATAAAGATATCTACATCAGGATGTGCTTCTTGTAATTTTTCTACACCTTCAGGCGCAGCAATCAGACACATAAAGCGAATATTTTTCGCGCCGCGTGTTTTCAAAGAATTAATAGCTTCAATCGCAGAAGCACCTGTTGCTAACATAGGATCTACTACTACGATTTCACGTTCTTCAATATCTTGTGGCAATTTCACAAAATATTCTACTGCTTTCAAAGTTTCAGGGTCACGATATAATCCTACATGCCCTACTCTTGCAGCTGGAATCAAACTTAAGATACCTTGAGTCATTCCTAAACCAGCTCTTAAAATAGGTACAAATGCTAATTTTTTTCCTGACAATCTCTTCGCAGTTGTTTTGGTAACAGGCGTTTCAATTTCAACGTCTTGAAGTTCTAAATCTCTTGTTACTTCGTAAGCCATCAACATACCGACTTCGTCAACTAGTTCTCTGAATTCTTTAGTGCCCGTGTTTGCATCACGGATATAACTCATTTTATGTTGAATAAGCGGATGGTCAAATACATGTACTTTACCCATAACGGTGTTGCCTCCTAGTTTATCTTATTTATATAATGGATGTTTTGAAGTCAAGGCTGCTACACGATCACTTGCTTCTTTTAATTTCGCATCATCCTTAGGATTTTGAACGACTAAGCTGATAATTTTAGCTACTTCTTCAAAATCTGCCTCTTGGAATCCGCGTGTTGTAGCTGCTGGCGTACCTAAGCGCAAACCACTTGTAACGAAAGGTTTTTCTTGATCGAACGGAATTGTGTTCTTGTTACAAGTAATACCTACTTCGTCTAAAGCTTCTTCCGCTTCTTTACCTGTAACACCGAATGAACCTTTAACATCAACTGCTACTAAGTGGTTATCAGTACCGCCTGAAACAACTCTGAAGCCTTCTTTAACCAATGTTTCAGCTAAGACTTTCGCATTCTTAATCACTTGTTCTTGATAATCTTTGAAATCAGAGTTCAATGCTTCACCAAATGCTACTGCTTTCGCAGCGATTACGTGCTCTAAAGGTCCGCCTTGAATACCTGGGAAGATTGTTTTGTCAATTTGTTTAGCATATTCTTCTTTAGTAAGAATCATTCCGCCACGAGGGCCTCTTAGAGTCTTATGTGTTGTTGTAGTTACAAAGTCAGCATAGTCAACAGGATTTTGATGCAATCCAGCTGCAACAAGACCAGCGATATGTGCCATATCTACCATAAGTTTAGCTCCGACTTCATCAGCAATTTCTTTGAATTTCTTGAAGTCGATTTCACGAGGATAAGCAGATGCGCCTGCAACAATTAACTTAGGTTTGTTTTCTTTTGCAAGACGACGTACTTCTTCATAGTCGATACGTTCTGTTTCTTTATCTACTCCATATTCAACAAAGTTGTAAAACTTACCGCTGAAATTCACTTTGGCACCATGAGTTAAATGACCACCATGGCTTAAATTCATACCTAATACAGTATCGCCATACTCTAACGCTACTAAATAAACTGCCATATTAGCTTGGGAGCCTGAATGCGGTTGAACATTTACATGTTCAGCTCCGAATAGTTCTTTCGCACGTTCAATTGCTAATGTTTCAGTAACATCAACATATTGACAACCACCATAATAGCGACGGCCGGAATATCCTTCCGCATACTTATTCGTTAATACTGAACCTTGGGCTTCCATAACTGCTTCAGATACAAAGTTTTCAGATGCAATAAGTTCAATGTTGTTATTCTGACGGTTGTATTCATTTTGAATTGCTTCAAATACTGCTTTGTCTTCCTTTTCGATAAATGACATGACATCATTCCCCCAATTCGATTAGTTATAAAGTATAGTGAGCACGTTCGCCGCCAATCAATTTCGGTCTGGAAGAAGCAATCGTGACAATTGCATCTCCGACTGTTTTGACTGAAGTACGAACAGGAATGGCAACATGTTTAATATGCATCCCAATCATAGTTTGTCCAATATCGATTCCACGCGTTGCTGTGATTGCTTCGACTACCATCGGGTCTTTCATATGACGATAAGCATATGTGGACATACTGCCTCCAGCATGGACAGCAGGTACAACTGTAACTTCTTCCATTGTAAGTGGATTGAAATGTTCACGTTCGATTGTAATTGCCCTATTAATGTGCTCACATCCTTGAAAAGCGAAAATAACGCCAGTATCATTACTTACTTTCATTAAAGCGTCAAAGATTTGCTGTGCGACATCAATTGAACCTACAGAACCGATTCTTTCTCCAAGCACTTCAGATGTAGAACAACCGATAACACAAATTTCACCAGCTTTAAAGAAATCTTGTTCTTGTAATTCGTCTAGCAATAACTTCAAATTTTCCATTTAATTCCACCCCTTTGTTTATTGATAATATCGAAATCAAGCAAACAGAAAATATATTTTTCTTGTTAACTTGACTTTAATACAAGCAAACGATGCTTTATGGGATTATTATAACGCATTTGTATCTTAACTTATACTAATTATTCATAGAAAGTCGATGCGATGTTGCAATTCCGTAACCAAATAATAGAGCTCTTTATAAATTTTTTGATAATCAGAATAGCTGCCACCATAAGGGTCTGAAACCTCTCCTGGCTGTTCGATATATTCATAAAGCGTATAAACAGGCAATGGTTGCGCATACATCATTTGTATTTGTTGTTTATGATCTGCAGTCATTGTTAAGATTAAATCTGCATCCAAGTCTACTTCTCGTAACTGCTGTGCATGTGTCGGAGGTGTGAAATTTTCCTCTGCTAAAATTTGTGCAGCATATACAGACGGCGGCTGGCTATCCATAGCGAATAATCCTCGAGACATAATCTCATGCTGCGGCAGTAACTTTTTTGCAATACTCTCAGCTATAGGACTTCTGCAAGTATTACCTGTACACACAAAAATTATTTTCATAGTTGAGCAGCTCCTATTTCTTGATTTCCAGTAGCTTTTGCCAAGCGATTTAAAAAAGCATGACTTTCATCATTTTCACGGAATTTAAAAATATAACCTTGATCAATGTTGTCATCGGTATCTAACTCGTGCAGAATTTGATATAAATTATGATTGGCGTTTTTCAAATCTGACTCGTCTACACTTAATTCTCTATACATTGCATTCTTTGGAATATAGCGTTTAAGAGAAGCAGGTACGGCAAATAATGTATTTTCCCAATTTTTATCAGAAGTAATTTCAGTATTTAAGTCTGTCAGCATCATAACAGGAGTGTCAGGCGAATAATGTTTATATTTCATGCCTGGAGCAATGGGTTTTTCAGTATCTAATACAGTGTGAGTATCGACACTTCCAGGGATAACTTGTTCAATCATTTCAACTGTTATAGCACCAGGTCTAGCTACTCTAAATGGATACTGGGTGCAATCCAATACTGTGCTTTCTAATCCCTCTTCGCTCTGATCCCCATTTACAATACCATCTACCTTGCCATTTAAATCATGAAAGACATGGTCAAACGTTGTAGGAGATGGACGGCCGCTCAAATTAGCACTTGGTGCAGCAATAGGCAATTTTGTCTCTTTCAAAATTACACGTCCAACTGGGTGACTTGGCATTCTGACAGCAATCGAGGACAACCCACCAGAAACTCTTTCACATAAATATCCTTTCTTTAAAGGTAAAATAAAAGAAATGGGTCCTGGCCAGAATGCATTCATCAACTGTTGCGCTTTCTCAGGAATTTCAGCAATAAAATCATCCATTTGTGCTGTTTCATAAATATGGACGATTAATGGATTATCTGAAGGTCTTCCTTTTGCTTCGTAAATTTTTTTCACAGCCGCATTATCTTTAGCATTAGCACCTAGTCCATAGACAGTTTCAGTAGGGATAGCGACTAAACCGCCTTCTTTATAAATTTCAGCAATTTCCTTTAATGCTGTTTCAGCTTCTGACGAATCAATATTTTTACTTAAATCCCATATTTTTGTCTGCATCTTTTGACACGTCCTTTCATAACAATTTTAAAATATAATAAAAAGTTATGCGAGAATCAGGAATTTTAACATTCTCCCAATCTCCATAACTTTTCTACTCGGATGTCCAATAAAAAGAGACAATTCGATCATTATTATTAATATCCGCAATTACTTCCACATTAATATGCGGATACTTGTCTTCGATAATACTTTTTAATACGTCTCCTTGTTCATACCCGATTTCAAATACCACTAGACTCTTTTCATTCATAACGAGCGGCAGCTGTTCAATGATTGCTATATAAACTGCTAACCCTTGATGATCTGCAAACAAAGCTTGATGCGGTTCGAAGTCTAAAACGGTTTCGGTCATCTCAGCAGCTTCTGCAAAGTCAATATAAGGCGGGTTTGAAATGAGTCCGTCTAAACGAAGGTTGCGTTCTACAATTGGCTCCAGTGCATTCCCTTTTAAGAAAGTCACTTCTGCATGATGGACTTTCGCATTTTGCTGAGCTATTTTTAATGGGCCATCGTACAAGTCTGTGGCATAAACTTCCAAGTCAGGGCGTAATTGTTTCAGCATCACAGCAAGAATACCGCTTCCTGTCCCAATATCCGCAACGACTGCATTATGTTTGCAATGTGCTTTAAAATGCATGAATACTTCTTCAGTTTCAGGACGCGGAATTAAACAACGCGCATCTACTTGGAATTTTTCACCTAAGAAACTTTGCGTTCCAGTAATATACTGAATCGGTTCTCCTGTCAGCATTCTTTGAACAGCAGATTGGAAAAGTGCATACTTATCATCAGGAATTGGTTCATTCATATGCATTACATAATCAGTGAATGACCACTCAAATAAATCAGTCAGCAGCCATTCTGCACGTTTTGATTCAAACCCTCTTGCTGTCGCTTGTTGTGAAGCTTGCAGCACAGCCTCTCTATAGGTCAACGTTATTCAATTCTTTCAATTTCTCAGTCTGTTCAGACATTGTTAAGGCATCAATGATTTCCTCTAACTTACCTTCAACAATTTGATCTAATTTTTGAATTGTCAAGCCAATACGGTGGTCAGTAACGCGGTTTTGCGGATAGTTATACGTACGAATACGTTCTGAACGATCTCCTGTACCTACAGCTGATTTACGTTCTGAATCATATTTTTCTTGTTCTTCTTGTAATTTCATATCATAAACACGTGCCTTTAATACTTTTAAGGCTTTTTCACGGTTTTGAATTTGAGATTTTTCTGATGAAGTCGCAATAATTCCTGTTGGCAAGTGGGTGATACGTACCGCTGAGTCAGTAGTATTGACGTGTTGTCCACCTGCACCGCTTGAACGGTAAGTTTCAATTTTCAAGTCAGCGTCTTTAATGTCTACTTCTACATCTTCCGCTTCAGGCAATACAGCCACTGTAGCCGTAGAAGTATGGATGCGTCCGCCAGATTCAGTTTCGGGTACACGTTGTACACGGTGAGCACCGTTTTCATATTTTAATTTAGAATAGGCACCTTGCCCATTAATAGTGAAACTGATTTCTTTAAAACCGCCGTGATCGCTGTCATTCATTTCAATCACTTCTGTTTTATATCCAAGTGATTCACTGTAACGTGTATACATGCGATATAAATCACCTGCAAATATAGCCGCTTCATCGCCGCCTGCAGCTGCTCTGATTTCAACTACAACGTTTTTGTCATCATTCGGATCTTTAGGAATCAACAACATTTTCAATTCTTCTTCTAAACCAGGAAGCGTATCTTTCAATTCACTCATATCCGCTTTCAACATTTCAACTTCTTCTTTATCAGATGTTTCAGAGAGCATTTCTACAATTTCGTCAATATCTTCTTTATTTTGTTTATATTGACGATATACATCTACAGTCTTTTGAAGATCCGATTGTTCTTTAGAATACTCACGCAACTTATTGGAATCGCTGACAACATCTGGATCACTCAGTAATTCATTTAATTGTTCATAACGTTCTTCAACTATATCTAACTGGTCAAACACTATAATTCCTCCTTCTCAGATTCACTCGGCGCAACAATATGATGTGCGCGGCATCTTGGTTCGTAACTTTCATCTGCTCCGACCATGATAACGGGATCATCCGCTTTAGCTGGTCTGCCATTAATGAGACGTTGTGTTCTGCTGGCAGGCGCTCCGCATACTGCACATACAGCTTGCAACTTGGTAACAAGTTCACTCACCGCCAATAATTGCGGCATGGGTTCGAAAGGTCGCCCTCTAAAGTCCATGTCTAGACCCGCAACGATGACACGATGACCTTGTTCAGCTAAATCTTGTGCAATATCTACAATATTATTTTCAAAAAATTGAACTTCATCTATACCTATAACATCAACTTCAGATAAGTCGTGTTCTAAAATCTCTTCGGCGCGTTGTATATTAATAGCCTCAATCGCATTGCCATTATGAGATACCACTTTTTCTTTATGATAGCGGTCATCTATTGTTGGTTTGAATACCACTACTTTTTGTTTAGCAAAAATACCACGTTTCAATCGACGAATTAATTCTTCTGATTTTCCGCTGAACATGCTACCAGTGATACATTCAATCCATCCGGAATGATAAGTTTCGTACATTATGCTTTTCCTTCCTTTTCAAATCAAAATCATCTCATTATATCATATTTTTAATTTTGATAGCGTACTAATTCCTAATTTAAAAACCAATATAATAAAAAAACTCCCGCCTAAGCGAGAGTTGCATATAATCGAAATTATTCGTTATTATTTGATGATTTAAAACCAAATTTTTTGTTGAAACGTTCGATACGGCCATCCGCAGCAGCGAATTTTTGACGACCAGTATAGAATGGATGTGAATCAGAAGAGATGTCCAAACGAATTACTGGATATTCGTTGCCGTCTTCCCATTCCATAGTTTCTGATGATGTTTTAGTTGAACCACTTAAAAATTTAAAGTTAGTTGTTGTATCTAAGAAAATAACTTTGTGGTATTCAGGATGAATTCCTTGTCTCATTATTATTTCAGCTCCTTTGCCCTGAACCATCTGGAACAGAGTTATTTGTGAGTTTTTACCCAATACTTAGTAATTATAATTGGTAGCAGTATAAATTGCAACCCATTCTAGAATTCTTCTTTGAGAAATTATTAGATAATCGGTTTGCCAGTCTTTTGACTTTCCACTGCAGCGGCTTGAAGTTGTTCGAAAAATTCTTTATTCGTTTTAGATCTTTTCAACTTGCGAATAAAGCGTTCTGTAAAGTCTGTCGTATCACGGAACATATTACGCAGCTGCCATAAGCTGTCTAGTTCTTTTTGGTCTACTAACAACTCTTCTTTACGTGTTGAACTTCTTGCAATATCAATCGCTGGGAAAATACGACGTTCTGAAAGTTTACGATCTAGATGTAATTCCATATTACCTGTCCCTTTAAATTCTTCATAGATAACGTCGTCCATACGAGAACCTGTGTCTACTAAGGCAGTAGCTAAGATGGTCAAACTGCCACCAGCTTCAATATTTCTGGCTGCACCGAAGAAATTCTTAGGTTTATATAAAGATGCAGGATCTAAACCACCTGATAAAGTACGGCCGCTTGGCGGGATGACTAAGTTGTATGCACGTGCAAGTCGTGTGATGGAATCCATTAAAATGATAACATCCTCACCGATTTCAACAAGACGTTTGGCACGTTCTAGCAGTAACTCTGCAACTTTTACATGGTGTTGAGGCGGTTCGTCAAATGTAGAGTGTACAACCTCAGCATCTTCACTTGAGCGTTCTATATCTGTTACCTCTTCAGGTCTTTCACCCACTAAGAGAATAAATAATTTAGCATCTGGTTTATTTGTTGAAATTGCATTGGCTATTTCTTTTAATAAAGAAGTTTTCCCTGCTTTAGGCGGTGCTACAATCAATCCACGTTGACCTAAACCGATAGGCGCAACTAAATCCATAATTCTAGTAGAATAGTTAGTAGGTTCTGTTTCTAATTTGATTCTTTCTTCGGGATAAAGTGGAGTTAAAGCTTGGAAGTGGGGTCTTTTCTTTACTTCCTCTGCGTTGTGATCGTTGACAAAATCAACTTGGAGCAAACCATAGTATTTTTCATTATCTTTCGGTTTTCTTACTTTACCAGTTACTTTGTCGCCAAGTTTAATTTCAAATCGGCGAATTTGGCTGGCAGAAATATAAATATCTTTTTCACCTTTTGAATAGTTGACCGTTCTTAAAAAGCCATATCCATCTGGTTGGATATCATCTAAGATACCTTCCATATAGTAATTACCATCTTTTTCCATCTGCGCTTCCATAATGGCAAGTACTAATTCTTTCTTATTGAGTTTGCTGTAATTAGTTAGTTTTAATGCTTTAGCCTTCTCAGTGAGAACTTTAGTTGTATTGTTCTTGTACAGCTCATGAAAGGACTCATATTGAGGAGATGTACGCACTCTTTCAGTCATGATTGACACTCATTTCATTGTAGATTCTTTATTAATCACTTTTTAACAAGTAATTATACTAGATTTATAATAGCAAACTTTGATTTTAATTACAAAATCATTCTAGCTGAAAATTAAACTCTTTGGGTAAATTGGACAAAATTTGTCTTATTCTTGTATTTAACATTAAAAAACCGGGGAATTAACCCCGGTTTGATACTCGTATTCGCTTAAAGATTTATAATAAAGTTATTCATAGTAGCCAGCGATTGATTTCACTTCTAGGAATTCTTTGATACCATAATCGCCCCATTCACGGCCAATACCTGATTGTTTGTAACCGCCGAATGGTAAGTCTGGTTTACGGCCTGCTTCATTAATTTCAATTGTACCTGCTTCAATCTCACGTGCAACTTTTCTTAATGTGTTTAAATCTTTACCGTATACATAACCAGCTAAGCCATATTTAGTGTCGTTAGCTATTTTAATTGCTTCTTTTAAATCATTATAAGTGATGATAGACATTACAGGACCAAAGATTTCTTCTTGTGCAATAGTCATATCATTCTTCACATTTGCAAAGATAGTTGGTTTTGCGAAATAACCTTTATCTAATCCTTCTGGTTTACCGACACCGCCAAGTACCAGTTCAGCACCTTCATCGATACCTTTTTGGATATAATCTTCTACTTGATCGAATTGTTTTTTACTAATGATTGGACCCATTTGGACACCTTTTTCTCTTGGGTCGCCTACTTTAACTGCACTCATTTTTTCTTTCGCAGCTTTGATAAAGTCATCTTTCATTGATTCTGGCACAATTGTACGTGTACCTGCTGTACAAACTTGACCAGTGTTGTTATAAACTTTGCCTACTGCTGCTTCTGCAGCACCTTCAATATCTGAATCATCAAGGATAATATAAGGTGATTTACCGCCTAATTCTAATGAAACTTTCTTGAAGTCTTCTGCTGCTTTTTGCATAATCTTAGCACCAGTTGGACCAGAACCAGTAAATGACATCATACGTACTTTAGGATTTTCACTTAATGGATTACCGACACCTTCGCCATCACCATTTACTAAGTTGAATACACCTTTAGGTACGCCTACTTTATCAAAGATTTCTGCTAAAATAATAGCCGCATATGGTGTCATTTCAGAAGGTTTTAAGACCACTGGACTACCCGCTGCGAATGCTGCAGCTAATTTTAATGATGTTTGGTTAGTAGGGAAGTTCCATGGTGTAATTAATCCTGCTACACCGATTGCCTCTTTCACTACTAAATCTTCACCACGTTTTTCTTCAAATTTAAAGTTATCTAGTGCATCTCTAGCTTCTGTAAAGTGTTCAAGACCCATTTGATAATGCACGTTCTCTGAAACTTCAAGAGGTGAACCTAGTTCATCTGTAATTGCTTCAATAATATCTTGTTTTCTATTCTTATATTCTTGTACAATTTTATCTAGTAAATCTCTTCTATATTCTACACTGCTGTGACGGAATTCAAGATAAACATTGTCTGCAGCATCTACTGCTTTATCTACGTCTTCTTTATTGCCTTTTGCAATTTGACCTAGAACTTCTTCATTTGCTGGGTTGATTACATCAAGTGTTTCACCACTTGCACTATCTACCCATTCGCCATTGATATATTGTTTAGTTTGAATTCTCAACTATAGTCACTCCTTAGAAATTACGACTTATATTTATATTCTATCCATTATGAATATATTTTAAACGTATTTCTTATAGCAAGGGAGCGGGACAAGCACTTTTTCTGTTCAGATAGCTACTGCCAATTCAAAAAGATAAGCCGGGACATCACGATGTCCCGGCTTATAAATTTATACTTGTGTTTGATTATTTTCGAGTTCTACGTATTTTTGAGCCCATTCTTCCATCGGTTTCAGAGCTTCAGCTAAAGCTTCACCTTTTTCTGTAAGTTGATACACAATCGAAAGTGGCGCTTTGGAAACGATATTTTTATCTACTAAATCCCAATCCATTAATTCAGTCAATTTTAAACTTAATGCACGTGGCGTTATCGGTTTTAAATCTTTTTTCATATCACTGAAGTGAGCTGAACTTTCTGGACATCTTGAGAGATAATTAATAATTAAACCATTCCAACTTCTGCCGATAATTTTAAATGTCTCTTCTAGATATGGACATACTTCCATTTAAATCACCTCTTCATGATATGCAATCATGCTTAGTTAGTATATAAAGTATATCACATTTTTTAAAGCGTTTCAGCCCAAATATCTGCACCTAAGGATTTTAAATTTTCTACTATATTAGCATAACCTCTATAAATATGATTGACATTATAAATAGTAGTTACGCCTTCTGCAATTAAACCGGCTATAATCAGACTTGCTCCGGCACGTAAATCACTCGCATATACAGATGCACCATGCAATTGAGAAGGTTTGATTGTTGCAGTTCCTTGATCGACGTGAATATTTCCACCCATTTTTTGAAGCTCATCAACGTGTTTAAAACGTTCAGGATAAATGGTATCTGTAACAAACGAAGGTCCTTCTGACAAGAATAATAAAGGTGTAATCGGCTGTTGCAAGTCTGTTGCGAACCCAGGATAAACCAATGTTTTAATATTCACACTCTCATAAGGAATCTTACTTTTGATTACTACAGAATCATCATGCATATCAACATCAGCACCTAATTCACGTAGTTTCACTGTTAGAGGTTCAATATGTTTAGGAATAATATTTTCCAATTCTACCTCTGTTCCGCAAGCTGCAGCCATACACATGTATGTACCCGCTTCAATTCGGTCTGGAATGATTTGATGTGCTACTCCATGCAGATGTTCTACTCCTGTAATTTTGATAGTACTTGTGCCGGCACCTTTAATATCAGCACCCATTCCAGTTAAGAAAGTCGCAACATCTACTACTTCAGGTTCTTTCGCTGCATTTTCAATAACAGTTTGCCCCTCCGCTCTTACTGCTGCTAACATAATATTAATAGTCGCACCAACGCTTACCATATCAAGGAAAATATTGGCACCTTTTAATTCATCTGCTTCAATTTTCATAGAAGTTGGGCTAGATTCATCAATCTTTGCGCCTAAAGCTTTAAACCCTTTAATATGTTGATCGATTGGACGTGGTCCTAATGGACATCCGCCTGGCAATCCAATCACGCATTTTTTAAAGCGCCCTAGCATCGCTCCCATCATATAATATGATGCTCTTAAAGACTCCACTTTATGATTAGGTAGAGATGCGTTTTGGATTTCTGTAGGATCGATGCGTAAATCTGTACCTTCTAAATCAGTTTTAATATTCAAATCGCCTAGCAAACTTACTAACGTCTCAACATCTGAAATTTGCGGCAAGCCTTCTAATGTCACTACATCTTCTGCTAATAATGCAGCTGGAATGATAGCAACTGCGCTGTTTTTAGCGCCGTTAATTTTAATTTTTCCGCTTAATGGCTGCCCGCCTCTGATTTTAATTACTTCTTGAGCCATCCTTTTGTTCTCCTTTTTCATTCAATCTTTCAATCTTTAATCCTTCACAATTCAAACTGTTCAGCTTCTATATCTAACAGTTTCTCGCTTCAAATAACGATTATTCAATTCTAATCTGTCAGTTTATTAAATCCAATCATTTTTCGTGGTAATCACTCTAATTGATTATAATATAAAAATAGTAATCATAGTATTATCTTCCCTTATACATATTAGCTTCTAAGTTGAATATAACACTTACTATTTATATAAAATATTAAACTATATTGCAGCTTATGTACCCTATCATGAATAGGTTGGAATATAGTGAATCTCTTCCATAGTTATTTGCTTAAATCACTTTAGATATTATAGCATAAAGGATAATAGAACTGTAAAATTATTTCCCTGCTGACGTATTGATTTTATTTTTTAAATTAAGCTTAATCAATATATTTCTCGCTTTAAATTGACGCGCTTCTGCCTTTGTAAACACCCAATGAAAATAGCGATGCACGAAAAAAGAGCACCATAAGAGATGCTCTTCTTGAATGCTAAATGTTGAATCTGATTATACGCGGTTTGATGTACCGAACTCTTTAATTTTACCAGTAACTGTAGCTTTGATAGCTTCACGAGCTGGTCCTAAATATTTACGAGGATCGTATACATCTTTATCATTGTCTAATACTTCACGAACTGCTTTAGCAGAAGCAATTTGGTTTTCAGTATTAACATTGATTTTTGCTGTACCTAAAGAAATTGATTTTTGGATATCTTTAGTTGGGATACCAGTACCACCGTGTAATACTAATGGTAAACCAGTAGATTCTCCAATTTCTTCCATTTCTTTGAAACCTAAATTAGGTTCGCCTTTGTAAGGACCGTGTACTGAACCTAAAGCTGGTGCTAAAGTATCAATACCAGTTTTTTCAACTAATTCTTGACATTCTTTAGGGTCAGCGTAGATAACGCCGTCTGCTACTACGTCGTCTTCTTGTCCGCCTACAGTACCTAATTCAGCTTCTACAGAAACACCGCGTTCATGTGCGTAGTCTACTACTTTTTTAGTGATTTCGATGTTTTCTTCAAATGGACTATGTGAAGCGTCAATCATAACTGATGTAAAACCAGCGTCGATAGCTTCTTTACATTTTTCGAAACTTGAACCATGGTCTAAATGAATTGCAACCGGTACTGTGATTTTAAGGTCGTGCAATAAACCTTCAACCATTTTTACTACAGTGTAGAAACCGCTCATATAACGAGCTGCACCTTCTGATACACCTAAAATAACTGGTGCATTTTGTTCTTGTGAAGCTTCTAGAATTGCTTGAGTGAATTCTAGATTGTTAAGGTTATATTGACCTACTGCATAACCTTTTTCTTTCGCATCGATTAACATTTCTTTCATTGAAACTAAAGGCATGAAAGTTCCTCCTTGAGTGCGTCGCGCACGTGATTTTTACACTTTAAGTATATCAAAACCACCCCTTAAATGCATTGCAAAAAACAATGTAAGCGGTTTTAATTGATAAATTTGTGTGAATTTTTTAAATGAAAACGTATTCAAATTTTATACCGTCCTCATTCTTTAACCATTGCTCTTCTTAAAGCAATGTGTTGTTATACACTACCCTGTTTACTTAGTACTTTATACATCGATTAGAAAATTGAATTACATTATTTTCTCCCTTAAAATAATGTGTATATATTAAATTTATGGAGGTAAACATGGCAAATATACTGCAGACCCAACTAACAGGCATTTTTAATCGTTTAAATGACCAATCTTTAGATATACAAATGGCTGCACAATGCTTAATTCAAGCAATCGGAGGCGAAGGAAATGTGTATGTCAAAGGTTATGATGATTTAAAGTTCTTTGAAACTTATATTACAGATAGTCATGAAAAATTAGAATCTAGTCGCTTGCTAACTGATTTAAAAAGTTTGGATACGTTAGATACAACAGATCGCGTACTCCTCTTTGCTCCATTTTATACTGAAGAAGTTCAAAGAGATACGCAAGCACTCATTGATTTAGATGCTGATTTCGTACTGATTTGTAATAAAAATAAAGAAGTCGACATTCCTGATCATCTCTTGCATTATATTAATTTAAGTACTCCTCGTCCGATTGTATATACAGAGGATTATGATAAAGTGGTTCAACCGCATCCTATGGCTTTGAATTATATTTATTATGAGATTTATACACAGATGATTGAAATGATTCGCGACTTAGATTTAGATCCTGAAGCATAAAATAAACGCATCTCCCATAATCAAAGGAGATGCGTTTTATATTACTTATTTATTTTCTTTGGCTTCTCTGTATTTGTTAGCCGCTTCAATAAATGCTTTGAAGATAGGTTGCGGACGATTAGGACGTGATAAGAACTCTGGGTGGAATTGACATGCAAAGAAGAAATCATTTTGCGGTAATTCTACCATTTCAATACGACGGCCATCTGGACTTACACCTGAAAATACAAGTCCATTTTCTTCCATCTGTTCACGATAGTTGTTATTAAACTCATAACGGTGACGGTGTCTTTCTTCGATTTCTTTTTTACCGTAAATGTCGTATGCCAAAGTCCCTTCTTCGACTTCACTTGGATATAGACCCAATCTTAAAGTGCCTCCCAAATCTTCAATGTCTTTCTGTTCAGGAAGTAAATCAATCACTGGGTAAGGCGTATCGGGATCAAGTTCAGCTGAATGTGCGCCTTCTAAGCCAAGTACGTTACGTGCAAATTCTACTGTCGCTAGTTGCATACCTAAGCAGATGCCGAAGTATGGTACATTGTTTTCGCGTGCATAGCGGATGGCTGAAATTTTACCTTCACTTGCACGGAAACCGAATCCGCCTGGTACTAGGATTCCGTCTACATCTTTCAAGTAATCTGCAGCATTGTCGTCTGTTAATTCACTTGAATCAATCCATTTGACGTTGATGTCTTTATGAAGCGGATAGCCAGCGTGTTTCAACGCTTCTACAACTGATAAATAAGCATCTTGCAAGCTTACATATTTACCGACTAAGCCGATTGTTATTTCACCATCTAAGTTGTTCACGATTTCTAATAAGTGTTTCCAGTCATCTAATTGTGTGGCATATTTCGCATTTAAATCTAAGCGTTTGATTACTAAGTCATCCATATGTTGTTTGCTTAATTGTAATGGAATTTCATATAGAGATTCTGCATCGCGGCATTCGATTACGTTTTGCTCTGGAATATCGCAGAATAATGCAATTTTATCTTTTAAATCTTGTGTCATTTCATATTCTGTTCTGACTACGATTAAATCAGGTTGAATACCTAAGCCGCGTAATTCTTTAACACTGTGTTGCGTAGGTTTTGTTTTCATTTCACCTGCTGCTTTGATGTAAGGTAATAAAGTACAGTGGATATACATTACATTTTCTCGGCCTAAGTCACTGCGGATTTGGCGGATGGCCTCAATAAATGGTAAGGATTCAATATCACCTGTTGTACCGCCGATTTCAGTAATGACTACATCCGCATTTGTACTTTCGCCTGCTAATAATAAACGTTCTTTAATTTCATTTGTAATATGTGGAATCACTTGTACAGTACCGCCTAAGTAATCGCCGCGACGTTCTTTTTTCAAAACGTGAGAATAGACTTTACCGGCTGTAACGTTTGAATATTTATTTAAGTTAATATCAATAAAACGTTCATAGTGGCCTAAATCTAAATCTGTTTCAGCTCCGTCATCTGTTACAAATACTTCCCCATGTTGATAAGGACTCATTGTACCTGGATCCACATTCAAATATGGGTCGAATTTTTGAATTGTGACAGAAAGGCCTCTGTCTTTTAATAGTCTACCTAAAGATGCTGCAGTAATCCCTTTACCTAATGAGGAAACAACCCCACCAGTTACAAAAATGAACTTAGTCATGTTTTATATCCTCCTACTATTCATTACAAATTAATTTACTTATACATATCATGTCTTTACTTCTTTTTATCTTAAGACAATATCATTATGAGATATTTCTGTCTTAACTGCGAAGTTACTTGTTATAAAAATAAAAAAACGCTCCCTCTCACATCACATGTAAAGGGGGAGCGTATGATTTATACACGTTGTCCTAATTAAAGGAGCCCGAATAAAATTCTATCATTTTCCCGAGAAAAGTCAATTAAATTTTATCGTCATCTGCATCGTCGTTGAAGTCTGTTTCTTCTTCAAACAACTCTTCAGCTTCATCCATTTCATCTTTATCTTCTTCGATAACGATATCAGAATCATTAATTTCTTCTTCATCTTGCGGATCATCTAAATCTTCTTCATCTTCGTCTGAATCAGTAGGTTCTGCTTGTTCCTCTTCTTCTTCGTCTTCATCTTCACCAAGAAGTTTAAGGTTTTTATCTTCTTCATCATCTTCATCTAAAATATCGAATTTTTGGATAGTTGGTGCGATTTTTTCTTCAATATCGTCTACTGAGTACCAGTCACGTAATCCCCAGTTATTCTCTCCGACATTAAGGAAGCGACCATCAGTATTCAAGTCAGTATAGAATTGAACGATACGGTTTTCTAAATGTTCATTATCTTCGTAGTGGCCTAAAGATTTGAACTCATCAATAATATCGTACAAATTCATTGTAGTGCCTTTTTCTTCCAATAATGTGTGGGCCATATCGATAAATGATTTTTCGTCTACCATTTCTTTAGTGTAGTCTTGGATTTTCATTATTTTATAACTTCCTTTCAAAGGCTTTCTTTATCAGGTTATTCACAAATTTTCTTAATTTCCATGTTAACAAAATTAAATTATAAATGACAATATCGCTTTTCGCAATGCCATTGTCTTACTTTCTCTTAATAGACAATGTATTTTTCGTATTTCACATAGTCGTCTGTGTGGAGTGTTTCTACAAAATTACTATTCATGCATAACGGCTTCAACTCATTGTGTTCTCCAAATAGAATAATATCTAATGAATTAATTGCAGGGTAATTTTTTCTAACATAGGTTGCCAGCTGGCGTAATGCACTTTCAGCAATACCTTGATTACGATGTGTTTCGTAAACTTCAATTCCCCGGATATGCATGCGTTGATTTGTAGCTTGCAATGCAATAAACCCTACTTTATTTCCATCAAGCATTAAATCTACGGTATCTATTTCTTTGTCAGGCTGCTCTTTTGGCGCTGTAAGCTTTAAAGAAGAAACATAATTAGAATCTAAATCTAAATAATAAAGTCGCTCTTTGCCAATCGGGCCCTCTTCTTTCGTCGCAGCATGCATAAAGCCTGCACGTTCATAGACATTCCAAGCCGCCTGATTTTCAGCATCTACTACAAGATATAAGTGATTGAAGTTGCTGTATAGGGACTGCACATAGTCTGGCAAATTCATCATTACCTTAGTGCCATATCCATTCCCTTGAAACTTTTCATTAATCGATAAGGACCGAATATAAACCACATGGTCCGGTGTATCGTAGCCTTCATGTTGGTAAAATTGATGTAATACAAAGAAACCGACAACTTCCTTATCTTTATTAATCGCAATATTAGCAATGCGATTTTTATCTTCCAATGCATCTTCTAATACTTGAATAGGCAGTGATGAATAAATTTGCTGTCGCTCTGACAGCTCAAACTCTAAAATATTATGATAATACTTTTGTTCGTATGGCTTGATAGTAATATCGTCATATTGTTTGCTGTGTTTCATTTAATTATCCCCTAGTCATTTCGTTTAGTCTTCGGCATTTGTTAATCTGTTTGTGTTGAAAGTACCCTATTTTCATTTTAAGAAACAGTTCATCAGCCAGTTAATACCAAATTGATCTTTAACTTGACCGTGCATCGAATTGAAGAATGTTTTAGCAAGTGGCATGTGCGGATCCCCATTTTCACTTAAAGCATTATACACACGTTGCTCTTCTTCTAAATTATCAAAAGTCAGAATTAAATTTACGTTATCATTACTGAATGGTTTTCCATAGCTACTCGATAGATGTATAACAGTGCTTTCATTAATTTGAACTTCAGCATGCAAAATTTTATCTTTTTGCTGATTGAGTATAATTATTTCTCCACCAAATATAGAATTATAAAAATCTACAGCTTTTTTTACATCATTTACGATAATATAAGGACTTAATTGCATTATTTATCCTCCTTAGCTTTGTTTTTTCTTTTCCTTTTGATTATACTATTAATGATTATGAGTTATACATATTTACGAGGTGAAATCTATGAAAATCGGTATCGATGCTGGCGGAACTTTAATTAAAATTGTAGAAATCAATGATAGTGAACGTACATTCCGCACTGAACTTTCTTCTAATCTAGATAAAGTGATAGCATGGTTGAATAGCCAACCATGTAAAAACGTTACTTTAACAGGTGGTAAGGCGAAATTGATTCAAAGTCAATTAAACTTTCCAGCTAAAGAATTTGTAGAATTCGATGCATCTTCTAAAGGATTAGAAGTACTTTTAGAGGAACAAGGCCACCATCTAGACAATTATATTTTTGCGAATGTCGGAACAGGAACATCACTTCACTTTTCAGACGGTAAATCACAAAAACGTGTAGGCGGAATTGGTGCCGGTGGCGGTATGATTCAAGGGCTGGGCTATTTATTGTCAGGCCTTTCAAACTATACAGAACTTACTGATACCGCTCAAAAAGGAGATCGAGAATTTATCGATTTGAAAGTAAAACATATTTATAAAAATAGTGAGCCCCCTATTCCGGGCGATTTAACTGCAGCCAACTTCGGCCATGTCTTGCACAATTTAGATAAAGAATTATCTGCAGCAGACAAACTTGCTTCAGTTATGGGAGTAGTTGGCGAAGTAGTAACTACTATGGCTATTACACTGGCCAGAGAATTCAATACAGAGAATGTCGTTTATATTGGTTCTTCTTTTAATAATAATCCGCTTCTTCGCAAAGTTGTCGAAGATTATACCGTACTTCGAGGTTTCAAACCTTTTTATATTGAGCACGGAGCTTTCTCAGGGGCATTAGGCAGTATATATCTCGGCGCTGAGTAAGGGAGCAGAACAGTAATAACATTGGTTCAAATTATTTCGTCGTTCTGCCCCGACAAGGCTAGCTAGAATAGAAAAAAGCTTGGAACAAGCGCGTTTTCTATTCAGATAGCTACTGCCAATTTGGAACAAGCGCGTTTTCTATTCAGATAGCTACTGTCAGTTCAAAAAAAGGAGAGGATTGGACAAAATTATGTCCAATCCTCCTTCTTTGTTATTAATAAGATAATTCATTTTTTAAAGTTTGTGCAGAAACAATTGTCCCTACTACACCGGGTTTGAGATTAATTCCGACACCTTCATCGTTGTCACGTAATTTTTCAAGCCAATCACTGAAAACTTCTCCTTCAACTTCTTCAACTTCACATTCTTCGAAGTCTTCATCACGAACTTTTTCAGCGGATTTAAAATCACTCCATACCGGCATTATGTTAGGTTTGCTTTCTCCGTTTTCACTAATAATAATAAATTGTTTACTCCCTTTATCAGTCAACCCGAATACTTCATCAGTGCGTGCTGTAATACGTGAAAACTCAACAGTACGAATGCGATCCAGCTCACTCATGAGTGCTTTAGTGAAATCATAAATATCAATGAAATGTCCTTGAACTGTGTCAGTGACATTGACTAAAACTTCATCACCTTTATCAAACAAATCGTCCATCTCACAAGTTACGAAACGATCAATATCTCTGGAAATAATTTTATCATAACTCTGATGGTTGTCTTTGAAATAGGCTTCTGCTATTTCTCTCTCTGTCCAAAAGCATGGATAATACTTGTTATCTACTTCTTTTCTTACCATTTTCTTATCTTTGACTGCAATATAATAAGTTTCATTCACAAGCAAATCCTTAAAAAATGATTCTTGTTTATAATCCATTACAAACCCACTTTCTCTTATGTCGTTTACCATCTCAAATATATGATAACATCGGATATCAGTCAATGGAATATCACTACATACATGAGAGTGGAACTGAGATATTTTTGTCTCAGCTCCACTCTCATATTTCTTATTCAAGTTCCTTCAAGAAAGCACGTTCGTTTTGTTCTACCTCTTCGCGTGTACTGCCATGCCAAATACAAGCGAAACGAGAATTCACTTTATCTTTACCATACCAATCTCCATCATAGTATGATAAAGGATAGATTTTACCTTGTCGCACATATTTCATAATCGTTCTGAAAAACTTAGTATTGTCGCCATCTGCAAAGTAGCTGTAGAATTTATGGTTCGCACCTGATAATTCATCATCTAACAACAACATACTTGTCGATCCATTTTGACGGAAATTCAAATCAATAGCATAAACATCGCCATATTTGTCATAGAGTAAATCAAAGCCGCCGACGCCATAGAATCCTTTTTCTACACCGATTTCCATAATTTCTCGGCCCGCTTCAATGACTGCTTGCGGCACTTCCTCCACCGGTACGCTTTGATTGCCATTATAGAAACCATATTTATTAGTAAGCTGCTCTGTTGTGCCGAGATATTTTAATCCGAGCTGGTCCGAATATGCGAATTGCACACAATAATTGGCGATGGCCTCGATTTTTTGTTCAATAATGATAGTATCTGTTTCTTCCACTGCTTTGTTAATACGTTGGATAGCTTGATCCAAATCTTCTTGGTTGTAGCAGATCATGACACCATAACCGCCTGCAGTTGGCAAATCATCACCCGGCTTCAAAACAAATGGGAACTCCCAATCTCGTACCGCAGCTTCAAACTCTTCTACTTCTACAATTTGACGTTTCGGCAAGTATTTACCATTCGTCCATTCTGGAATACGTGCTTTATTGTTCAAAGCCACAAAGACATCTTTATTGAGTGCGTAATCTTCTTTACTGACTAAATCTTCGCTATGCACATATTGGAAATAAATTTTCTTATTTTCTTCTTTAGTTAGAGATTGGAGCAAATGCTCATAACTTGCTTGGTTATGGAATTTATAGACATTCTTCGGTACTTCTTTGCCAACTTCATCAAATAATTGCTTAAGCTTATTCGACACACTGGCTTCATGTACAATTACCGGCATCTTGTTAGCAATCAACAACTCACGGCCAGTTAAGAAGTTAGACTGATGCTCGTCAGGTTCTAACCAAGGATTTGATACATAAGAAGGTCTTGACGTATAGACAATATCCTCATCGTATAAATCACTCAAAGTAACTTTAGGCTGTTCAGAGTGTTTGCGGAATTCTCTTAAAGAAGCTTGTTTGACTTTACGGACATGCTGCTCTTTAATTTCTCTCAATAATTCATTATTTGAAATTAAATCTAAAGCCATACGCGTCAAAATTGTAGCACCTTTGATTAAAGCACTATCGCCATGTTCGCTTGCTGCCGCTTCTTTGAATTTATAAGTATGGCCTACTAAATTGCTTGGACCAATTTTAATATGTGCGTGCAATGTCGGCACAACATGGCTGACATTCCCTGTATCTGTTGAACCATAACCGAAATCATCTTCACTGACTTCTTCGCCGTATTGTTTGGCATAATGTGCAAATAACTCATCTAAAGTCGGCGTTAAGATAAACTCGTTTACGCCATTTTGTATAGGTTTGCATTCATAGTCGCACCCAGTTTGAATGGCTGCACCTTGAGCAATTTGCCCTACTCTTTTCGTTAAAAAATCTAAATCCTTGCGTGTTCTTGAACGTGTATAGAACCGCGCATGTGTGAAATCCGGGATAATGTTAGCTGCTTCGCCTCCATTTAAAATGACCCCATGGACACGTTCTCCCTTTTTAATTTGCTGTCTGAGCTGTGCGATACCGTTAAAATAGCTGATCATCGCATCTAAAGCATTAATCGCTTCATTTGCATTTTCAGAGGCATGCGCACTGCGTCCATAAAATTTAATATCTAAAACATCCACTGCTAAAGTATGGATGGTTTTATAAGTTTCATTACCTGGATGCAACATTAAAGCTACGTCTAATTGATCAATGACTCCAGCTTTCACATAACTTGCTTTCGCACTGCCGTTTTCTCCGCCTTCTTCTGCTGGACAGCCGAGAACGACAACTTTGCCGCCCACCTCATCAATGACTTCTTTTAAAGCAATACCAGCCAGAACGCTTGTGGTACCGATGATATTATGGCCGCATGCGTGTCCGAGACCAGGAAGTGCATCGTATTCAGCAAGGAAGCCGATTGTGGGACCTGGTTTATTGCTATGGTATTCCGCGATAAATCCTGTTTGGTGTCCTGCAATATCTTGCTCAATTTCAAATCCGTATTTTGTAAGTTCTTGCATCAATAATCCAGAGGCAAACACTTCTTGGTTTCCGAGTTCTGGACGTTCATGTATTCTATGACTAATTTCAATAAATTCTGACTCTTTATTTTTAATAAATTGTTCTACTTGTGTTTCAACTGACATTCCACATGCTCCCTTTATTCAAAAGTTATAATCTGATGAGGGACGAAAGGCTTTGGGAACTCTCGTTTATCGTTTTCATCCTCATGACTATATCTTTATCAGTAAAATCGATTACTAAACATTTTAATGGTTTTTGAACGCTTTGTCATTACTTTTTCGAAAATTTAATAAACTTATCCCGAGTATTCCTATCAACTTTTACCCCAAAATTAAGACTTTCAAATTGTAAAACCCGTCTTTGCTTGTTACAATTGACTCAAAGAAACTAGAGGAGGATTTAGGTTATGCCAAAAATGAACGTTGAAAGTTTCAATTTAGACCACACAAAAGTTGTTGCTCCGTTTGTACGTTTAGCCGGGACAGTTGAAGGAGCGAATGGTGATGTGATTAAGAAATATGACATCCGCTTCAAACAACCAAATAAAGAACACATGAAAATGCCAGGTTTGCATTCATTAGAACACTTAATGGCTGAAAATATCAGAAATCATACAGATAAAGTAGTGGACTTAAGTCCAATGGGTTGCCAAACTGGATTTTATGTTTCTTTCATTAATCACGACGATTATGAAGATGTCTTGAATATTATCGAAGCTACTTTAAATGATGTTCTTGCAGCAGACGAAGTACCGGCATGCAACGAAGTTCAATGTGGTTGGGCAGCAAGTCACTCACTAGAAGGCGCGAAAGAAATTGCACAAGATTTCTTAGATAAACGAGATCAATGGGATAAAATTTTTAGTGAATAATGCTTAATTTAACAGTAAGTAAAAGAAAGAACGGGAGCACTAATCAAGAAGTTGCTGCCCATTCACGAAGAGGCTGAGACATTTTTTATGTCCCAGCCTCTTCTCTTATTTTGTCAACATCTCATCTTATATTATTACTGCACTCCATTTTGCTCCTGGCGTGCCACAACTTCTTTATATTTCTTAATGATAATAGGATGTATGAAAATAGAAATAATAAATATTGGATAGAGTAAGAAAGCTAAGAAGAATTTAACGACTACATTAATTGCTATAGAGAAAAATGTTCTCTTAACATATGTCATATTATCTTCTCTCACTCTGTTACCTTCTATTTTAAAAACTCTATCTTGCTTATTTGCTGTATGTGTAGTTTTCACAACGTTACCGAAATCACGTCTGAAAATCATACTCTTCATAAATATATAACGTACAAAACCATTTTGACTGGTATACAGCATATAATCACTTAACCAAGCATACGTGTAACTGCCAAGTAAGAATGTTAAAATTGTCCAGATCCATTTAAATGCGCTTGCATTATCGTTCACTAAAGTAATAAACATTACTACATGAACGGCTACATAAGGTGTGTAGTAAAAGGCTAATGGCATCTTTGGGGTATCAAAGTATTGCTTTAATAAATTCATGAAATCCTCCATTCGGATAACAACTTATTAAAGATACACTATTTCTGACTTTGCTATAGTTGTATGGAATGTAATGAAGGGAGAGATAGAATGAATATCATTCTGCTCTCACTCCTTTAACGATACCCCAATCGTTCTATTTATTTATTGAAGATCATTAACGCTATATAAGCAGCAATTTTCTCTCTATTTGAGCTAACTTGTATGTTTCATGACACTATAATATAAGAAAGTGCACTTTACATCAATTGCTATTCTTTGATTTTGTTTTAAGAATATTTTAGCATATTTTCAGTTAAATTAAAGAGTTTTCCGAAATAAAGTTGTGTTAAATTTTAGAAATACCTTGTGTCCTTATCTCACTGTTTTGTGTATTGGGAATATTTTTGGGAGTAATTTTAAAGTGTATTATAGATTTATTGGACACGTTGTCTCTAATCTTGGCCAATATATCTATTTATTGGACACGTTGACCGCATTCTTGGCCAATATATCCGTTTATTGGACACGTTGCCTCAAATCTTGGCCGATATATCCCATTCAGCTCGGCTAAATTATACTCCGATAATTCTTCTCTCCAAATACAAAGGAGATAGAACATTCTTGTATGTTCTATCTCCTGTTTCTGCCCCGCACTCGTATCTCTTACAATTATTTTAGTGCTTTCTTGATTTTTCCGTGAATTGATACAGTTTGTATAGAAGCGGATACACGGGTTTAATAAAGTCACCGATATATTCTTCTACATGTGCATTGAAGCCCTCTTTAAATTTCTGAACGCCAAAGTCTTCAGCATCATCTGTAAAATCTCCAGTGATGCCATAGAAATTATAGCGGTCAATATTTTTCTTTTTAGCAAATTTAATCATTTCCCATTGTAGTCTGTAAGCACCCATAAAGCGATTATATTTAGGGTTAGATCCGCTTGAAAGGTAATAAACTTCATGTTCATTATACAAGTACAATGCTGAAGCAAGATTTAAAACATCCCCTTCTGTTTGCATTAATTCTTTGGTTTCATTAATTTTACGTGTATTACTATCGACTTGTTGTTTTAATTGATTGATTTTACTCTTAGTCTTTTTAGAATTTGGACTTTCTTGTAATTTCGCATTTAATTTATTCAACTCGAGTACTAATTCAGTGTGCTTTTCATTTAATGCTTTCAAATAAGTATGTAAATCTACATAGGCTATTTTTAAAAAGGCACGATTACCATAAGTTTTTTGCATTTGTTTGAAATAATCTAATTCTCGGAATTTGAAACCGTGTTTTTCTTCAGCCATTCTGAAAAGTTTAAAGAAAGTTGGAGTCTCGTCAATAGAAAGTGTTCTGACTTGGACACCCATTTCGTAAGTCTTTTTAATATTACGACGTGTTTGGTAGTCCATTTCATTCAATAATTGCGTTTCAGACTTGTCTTTCAAATCTAATACAGATAACCAACGTATCTGACTCATTTGTGAATATCCTATTGTATAGCCTTGATGGATGTAACCGAGTTTAGAAAGCTCTTTGATAAAGCGTTGATTATCATAACTTTCGATAATTTCTCCATCAGTTTCTCTTAAACTTGCAAGTAAATAAGGATCTACTAGAACATAAATACATCGGTGTTTCTTCAAATAACGTGTTAAAGATGCGAAGAAATATTTTACTAATCTCAGATTGCTGTAATCCATTACAGGCCCTCTGTGCGTATAGAAATACTTGAAAAATCTTAGGCATCTGGCTTCGGATAAAAGACAGGCTGCTATGACTTCGCCCCCATCATCTTTGACTCCGACTAAATGTACGTCTTTCTGGTTTGCATTTCTGTATTGGTAATGTCTAGCAGACTGTGTATAATGTGAAAAATTTTCTTGAGTAAATTGTGCGAATTCGTCTTCTGTTAAAGTTGTGAAATTCATGGTTGTAACTCCTTTGATGTTATGACACTGTTTTAAGATTACCATTACTTTGCAACGCGCACAATATAATGCCTATGAATTTATTAATTGCCATTTTTTATAAAAAGCAAGGGATAGAACAAATCAATGTTCCACCCCCCTGCATCTTGAACTAGCGGTAAATATTCAAATATTAATTAATAATCTGAATCAGACTCTAGTCCTTGAATAATTTGTATTCCTGCACTTGCGCCTACACGCGTTGCACCTGCATCTAACATAGCTTTGAAATCTTCTAAGTTGCGTACGCCGCCAGAAGCTTTAACTTCTAAACTATCTCCTACTGTTTCTTTCATTAATTTCACATCTTCAACAGTGGCGCCGCCTCCTGCAAAACCAGTAGACGTTTTAACAAAGTCTGCTCCAACTGCTTTACTGATTTCTGAAGCTTTTACTTTTTCTTCATCCGTTAATAGTACTGTTTCAATAATAACTTTAACTGTATGGTCACCAGCAGCTTTAACGACCGCTTCAATATCTGCTTGTACTTCATCATAGCGTTGATCTTTTAAAGCTCCGATATTAATTACCATATCTAATTCATCCGCACCATTTTTTACAGCATCTTCCACTTCAAATGCTTTGGTTGCAGTAGTATTTGCACCTAAAGGGAAACCAATAACAGTACATACCATCACATCTGAATCTTTTAATGCTTCAGCTGCATGTTTAACGTATGTGGGATTGATACAAACTGATTTAAACTCATATTGCTTAGCTTCTTCAATTAACTTATCAATTTGTTCAAGTGTTGTATCTGGTTTTAATAAGGTATGATCAATATATTTTGCATAGTCCATGCCCGGGTTCCTCCAATTTTTAATCTGTTTATTTCAATTCATTTTATCGTCTTGCAATCTATTTTACCAAATATTTCACCCTACTAAAATATAACAATTTATACTGACGGAAATTTACAATATTTTTACCAGTTTATCACATTTAAACGTTGATATTCTCGCAAATTAAGCGTCGTCGTGTTATCTTTAATTTAAATATTCTATTTGACGAAGGAGCGAAAAAAATTTATGACACAAGGTACACCACATATTCAACCAAATGGTGCCAAAATAGCAAAAACTGTATTAATGCCAGGTGATCCACTGCGTGCCAAATACATTGCTGATAACTATTTAGAAGATGTTGTTCAATTCAACGAAGTACGTAACATGTTCGGCTATACTGGAACCTACAAAGGAAAAGAAGTTTCAGTTATGGGTTCAGGAATGGGTATTCCTAGTATCGGAATTTATTCGTATGAACTCTACAACACATTTGATGTAGATACAATTATTCGTGTAGGTTCTTGCGGTGCTTTACAAGAAGATGTGAACTTATACGACATTATTATCGCACAAGGTGCTTCTACTAATTCAAGTTACGTGGATCAATATAATATTCCTGGACATTTTGCTCCGCTCGGTGATTTTGATTTAATGGTGCAGGCAAAGAAAGCTGCTGATGAGTTAGGTGCCACAACACATGTCGGCAACGTTCTCTCTTCAGATACCTTCTATAATGCCGACCCTACTTTTAATGACCAATGGCACCGTATGGGGATTTTAGGTATCGAAATGGAATCAGCTGGTCTTTATTTAAATGCAACTTATGCAGGCAAAAAAGCATTGGGTATCTTTACTGTCAGTGACCACATTTTACGTGATGAAGCAACTACTGCTGAAGAACGTCAAAATTCTTTCACTCAAATGATGGAAATCGCACTAGAAATTGCATAAGAGGTAGTAGTAGACAAGGGGCCGTGACAAATTAATGTCACGGCCCCTTATTTCTATATAATATATTTATTTTTCATAACCATAATCCAAATACTCTTCTAAAGTTAATTTTTGTGCGTGTATCTTTTTCGCATCCTTTTTGCCGACATATCTAAAATGCCAAGGTTCATATTGGTAACCCGTTATTTTTTCTTTTCCCTTAGGGTATCTTAATATAAATCCATATTTGTAGGCGTTGTCAGCTAACCATTTGCCTTCACGGGTTTGACCAAATGCTTCTTTAAAATCTGCATCAGAAGGATTTGTACCGACGTCGAAAGCTAAGCCAGTTTGGTGTTCAGATGTTCCGGGTGCTGCACTATACTTATCCGCTGCCGCTTTACCATCACGTTGTACATAGCTGTTGTAAAGTTGTGTTTGTTCAGCGTAAGATCTGAATCCGCTTCTATATATAATATTCAACCCTTGTTTTCTGCCATCTTCAATCATTTTGTTTAATTGTGTTCTAGCAACAGCGTCTTCACCTTTGTTATACGCTTTAGAAATAGGCACTTTCTTATTAACTAAGATTAAATTATCAACCTTAGTAACACCATTTTCCTTTTTAATTTGATGTTTTTGTTTATTATTTTGTTCTGTATGTATAGCATTTTCCTTTTTAGACGCTTTTTCTCCTTCACTCTTTTCTCCACACGCAGTTAAGGTTACTGTAGCTGCAAGAATAACTCCTAAATATTTTTTCATACCTCTATCTCCCTATGTTTTAATATTATAGTTGCTTCAAACTTATTATACTAAACATAGTATGATAATCAATTCTTGTTCTAAAATTTAAATCTGTGTATACAAAAAACTCCTACTTAGCAAGCAGGAGTTCTTTAATATGCCCAATTATCAATCGCTTATGAACGACTATTTACCTAGGAATGATTGGAACATCCAGTTATGTTTGTCAACTGATGTTTGTAATGCAATTAACATATCTTGAGATACGTCATCTTCAGCGTCGCCAGCTACTTCAATTGCTTTTTCTAATTGGTCAGAAATATTACTGAAGTCTTTAGAAATGGCATTGACCATATCTTCTGCTGAGCCTTCTGATTCAGCTTCATCAACGATAGCTACATCTAAGCTTTTTTTCATTGTGGCAATTGGTGCACCGCCGATAGCTAAAATACGTTCAGCTAATTCGTCAATTGTTTCACTTGCTTCGTTGTATAATTCTTCAAATTTAACGTGTAGAGAGAAGAAATGAGGTCCTTTTACGAACCAGTGGAAGTTATGAATTTTAGTATATAATACTGTCCAGTTTGCTACTTGTTCATTTAACACATCTACTACATCTTGTTTGTTTGCCATAAAAATAATCGCTCCTTTAAGTTGTTGTTGCTCCTTCTTTGTAATAACTATTATATAATAATCATTACAATCTGTAAAGCCTATTTCGTTCTTAGATTAAAATAATTCTAAATAAGCATCCGTTGATTCTTGTTCTTTCCCACGATTATAATATACCCTGTTTTTTATAGCATATTCAATTTAAAATCACTCGTATAGTGTGCTCTGATTGTATGGTCTCTTTTCGACAGATTTAATCGTTAAATCTGATAATTATTATTTCACTTCAATTGCTATTCTCAATTAATTCTCAAAAGAACACCTTTCAAAAGGTTTTTTTACCTTATTAGAGCAGCCTCAATTTTGATCCTCATCTATAAAGAAAGATTTTTCATACTCATTAGGTTGTTGCCACTCTGCATGCCACATTTTATCGCGATTATTTGCAAATAAGTCATAACCGAAATTACGTAGTGGTTTTGGTACTAAAGTTAATAAAATTCCCATCCACTTATCTTGAGTTAAGGACATCAATAATTTTGCAATTGCAGTGGATTTAAAGTATAAATGCTCACCTTCTTGCAATACTACTGTGTTCATATCTAATATTCCAGGATGTTTACGTTCTAATTCTTGACCAGCGGGTCCTTTCAACGTCGCAAATTGATAACTTGGTGATAAACCATGTCTGATTAACCAAATTGCGTAGTTGTAACAATAAACACAATTCGCATCATAATAAATAATCGGCATCTTCTATCTCTCCTTTATTTCTTTTATAGTTTCAGTATATGTAATGCATACCCGTCAGAGCAATTTTTCAACACAATAAAAAAAGATTGGCCGGCTACTATTTCCAGTCAATCTCACTGATTAATCATGATTTACTTTTACAATACGTGCATATTTTAAGAATTGCTCAGAATATTTTTGTTTAATCTCTGCTAAATTATCATAAGTGACACCTATAATGTGCCAATTTGGATTAAAGTGATAAAATGAATCTTTTTTACGAGACCATTTAATCATAGAACCATCACGATTATAGCGTGGCAAGGTCACTTCATAACCTTCTAATACGTTGATATAAGTTTGGAATATATCCGGATCAATACGATTGAAGTTGTCAATTACCAAGTAACTGCGGTCTGTTTTCGGCATCAATTCAGTGATAAATCCTTCTCTGAAATACAGTGCACCTGCTTCATTCGGTAGATACTTGCCATACAGCATATCTTCAGTAAAATCAGGATGTCCGCTTGTAATCACAGGATGCGCATTGGTTTTCTGCAATAAATTGTCTGCAGCTTTTAACCCTTCTGCGCGGTTCCGATCACTAATTACTAACAAAATAAAAGGCTTCAGCTCTTCATCTTTTTTATCAATCACAGCATCCTTTTCCACCGTCTCAAATTGAGATTTCACGCCGTTATGTTCGCTCATTTCTAAAATAGCGTCAAATTGGGCTTGCGACATGCTGGCAATAGCTTGCTTGGCATTTTCTTGAAGATAATATAAATTTTTCAAACGAGGATGCTTATTTAAAGTCGACAAACTGACTGGATTAATATCCTCATTATATTTCACTTCTATGGCTGTGCTATTTGTTCGGCCAGGTATAGGCGGTAATTCCCTTAAGTGCTGTGTGACCTCGCCTAAACCAACTACTGAATAGTCTTGCTGGCGACTGTAAAAGACAATCTTGTCTCCGATTTCTAATTGCGTGTAATAATGATAGCCATTTCGCTTAATGCCATTATAAGTATGTGTAAAGAGCGTATAAGTTTCTCCTGGCTCAAATTCTTTATTCTCTGCTAAAAAGAAATAGCGTGGGATTTGCGTATCACCTTTACCTAATTGTTCAATCAGTTCGAATTCTTCTGGAGTAATTTGATTAAATAACGTTTCCTTCATATTATTAATACGGAATTCTAAAGCCTCGCTGCGCTTTAAATATTCTGTAGTAAGCGGTTTTAAGGCTTCTGTCAAACGGAACTGCACACGAATTTTATGTTGGGCTCCGGTTTGTACACTAATGATTTCACCGCTGCCTAATAATCCTGCATCTGTCTGGACTTGATAAAAAATTACTTTGTCGCCTGCTTTAGCTTTTTTAAAAGCACGAAAACCTTGTGTAGGGTTGAATTGAGCACCAGATTCAAATAAAGTAGTTTGCCCTACGAGTGGTTCATTATGATTCCAGCGATTGTAACCGCAATTCAGCCAGAAATAATTTGTTTCTTCAGTCATATCGATACGACTCCTTTAAAAATTCATTAAATGCAATAATTTTGATTCAGGCTGATTTTCCTTTTCTCTATTGCAAATTGCTATTCTAAACAGTTATACCAAATGATATACCATGTTACAACCCGTTTATTACTTCGGCATCATGAATATAGCCAACAATGGCATTAAATTGATTAATACGCCGCCGAGTGTCAACATACCGCTGATTTTCTTATCAGCAATTGTAGCCAGTGCACAAATCATACCTAATATCGCAAAGGCTGCTGGAATCATTAAATTAGGATATTTAGGAAAATTCAAGAAGATACCTGCTCCTGATAATACACCGCATATCAAAGCTAAATATAAAAACTTACGCATTTGTCATACCTCATTTTCTTTAACATCGATTACACATAGGTGATCATAAGCGTAAAGTCACCTTTAAAGATGTTGTCTAAGTCTTCAGAAGTTAGAATAAAGCTCTTACCTTTTTCTATTTCATAAATGTCTCCATCGGTTACCAATGTACCTTCTCCATCTAAGATAGTAACCAAACAGAATTCTCTAGGTTTCATGTAGTTGAGCGTACCTGTAATTTCCCACTTTACAACCGTGAAACTATCATTTGAAATATATTGTGTACGCTTATAATTTTCAATAATTTCAGTTTCCGGTATCACATTAGGACTCTCGTCTCTTATCTCTACTACATCTTTTGCTTTTTCAATATGCATTTCACGTTGATTGCCTGACTCATCCGTTCGATTATAATCATAAATACGGTACGTCACATCTGATGATTGTGTCACTTCATACACAGTGATTCCTTTCCCTATTGCATGCACAATTCCGTTTGGAACAAAGAAGAAATCTCCTGCTTTGACAGGAATATGTTTGAATAAGCCATGCGGTGCTTCTTCATCTAACGCTTCTATAAACTTATCTTTCGAATCCGTGTTCAAACCATAGATAATCTCTGCGTCCTCTTCCGCTTCGATAATATACCAGCATTCTTTTTTTCCATAATCTCCATTCTCATGCTCATAAGCATAGTTTGTATCAGGATGTACTTGTACAGATAAAGGCTCTTGCGCATCAATCATTTTAACCATTAAAGGAAATTGTGCACTTGGAAACTCTCCGAAAAGTTCTTTATGCTCTTTCCAAACGTGACTTAATGTCTCTCCAGCATAAATTCCGTTGGTGATGATACTGTCGCCATGTTGATGTGCAGAAATTGCCCAAATTTCCCCTACATCTTTTTCTGGCAGATGATAACCATATTTAGTCAAATGGTTGCTTCCCCAGATCCTTTCTTTAAAAATCGGTTCCAAAAACAACGGCATGGAATATGTCCACCTCCATAAGTATTAATTAAATCATTTGTTTTATGTAAACGTTATTAATAAAATAGTTGTAATTAACCAGAACATGTTTTATCAAACGCGTTGCTTATGTACATGTTATCCTAAATATTATAACAATATTTTGTTATTGAGGATAGTAAAGGTATAATATTTACGTTTTCGTTACGTAATTCTAACGGAAATGTTTTACAATTTCATTTTTGAATCTAATTTATATTTTTTTAGAGTGACAAGTAGAAATTTATCTTATTTTTTCTACAAAAAAAGAACGATTAGTGCTTGTACAAAGTAGATGGTACCCCTTATAATAGGAGTATGTTAATAATTACTTAACATGTGTTACATATAAGGTAATGAATATGATTAATGTCTGTGAATAATTTAGTTATTCATATTGTTTAAAAAATTTGCGCAAAGACCTGGACTACGGAAAAAGTTCAGGTCTTTTAAATTTGTTATCAATTTATAAATAAAAACTCTCACTATCATTTACTTTAAAAAAGCTAATGATAGTAAGAGAGATTAATTTTATTGATTAAATATCTTCAATAACAATATATGCGGCTTTAACGGGGCCATGGACACCTACTACCAGATTCATTTCAATATCTGCTGAGTTGGAAGGTCCCGTAATAAAATTCACACACGATGGGAAACGTGAATCAGTTTGATTCTTATCATATAATCCTTCAGCTGCTTGTGTAAATCTAGGAACAATAGTAGATTTAGGAATCAATGCAACATAAGTCTCAGGCATCAAACTGACCGCACGGCCTCGTCCTTTACCAGAATACAGTACAATTGTGCCGCTCTCGCTTAAGCAATAATCACTGAACGTAACACCGACTTGGGCACTTTCTGCAGCTTTCTTACTTGCCTCAGGTTGAGATTCATCCCAAATTGTAGTTTCGAAATCATTAAATGCCACTTGGTATTGTTTAAAACGCGGGTCATCAAAGCGAATGACCGGGCTACCGCCGAATTGTTGAATGACTTCTTTCAATATATTATTCAAATGTTTTGTAGTAGTTTTATAAAATGCAGTATGGATGTTTGCGCATTCTTTTTCTAAATGGTCGACTAATTGATCTTGCGTTAAGTCAGTCAAAGTTTTAGCTTGCGGTTCAACAGACCATTCAGGTTTTACTACCTTTTCAGGCAACGGTCGCTCTAATGCATTTTGAATATTCGACATAAATTTATCAAGATTGGTTACTTGGCCAGTCATCAATGATTACCTTCCTTCTGTTTTAAATGTGCTTTCATCCAATGATTGAATCGTTCTTTTTCAGGAGTTGGAAAATCACGAGATTGGGTCCAAGCATGTAAAGGTTTCGGACCTTTTTCTACCCAACCCTCTTTATTCTCGAATGGTTTCAACGCTGGTCCCGCCATTTTAATACTATATTGGAAGAGATGCGGTTTAGTTGTTCCGATTCCGAACCCTTTCATAACGAGTCTCTCACCTAAAGCAGAACGTTTTAGTTCTTCCGCTTCAACTTGACGGTGTTTTAAGAGCAAGTCGTGAAGCGGTATCTTAACTGGACATGCTTCTGAGCAGGCTGCACAAAGAGAAGAAGCATAAGGCAATTGTCCATACTCTTCATAACCACCTAACAATGGCGATAATACAGCTCCTACTGGTCCAGGATAAATAGAACCGTAACTGTGGCCTCCAGAGTGTCTGTAAACTGGACAAACATTCATACAAGCTCCGCAACGAATACATTGCAGAATTGATTGGAAAGCAGTGCCTAAGATACTTGAACGTCCATTATCAACCACTACAAGATGAAACTCTTCTGGTCCATCAATTTCTCCTGCGCCGCGAGGTCCTGTTAAAGTAGTCACATAACTCGGTAGTTTTTGTCCTACTGCGCTTCTTGAGAGCATACCTACTAGAACTTCCATCTCTTTAAAAGAAGGCACGATACGTTCCATACCCATTACAGTAATTTGCGTTTGAGGAACAGTAGTAGTCATACGTGCATTTCCTTCATTTGTTACTAAGCAAAAACTACCGCTGTCCGCGACTGCAAAGTTACATCCGGTAATTCCTACTTCAGCCGCCAAGAATTTTTCACGCATAATCTTACGTACAAAACGCGCCATTTCTGTTGGATCATCACTGCCTGTGTATCCCTCTTTAGCTTTCAATACACGTTGAATTTGCGTACGGTTTTTGTGTAATGCGGGTGCGACAATATGTGAAGGCGGATCCGCTTCATCAATTTGCAGGAGGTATTCGCCTAAGTCTGTTTCTACTACTTCTGCACCTGTGGCTTCTAAAACATGGTTCATATTAATTTCTTCCGTTACCATCGACTTAGATTTCACTATCTTAGTTGCATTCTTTTCTTTAATAACATTTGCAATATACTCAGAAGCTTCTTCTTTTGTTTCAGCAAAATATACATTACCGCCTAATTTTGCGACATTGCCTGCAAGTTGATGCAGATAATAATCCAGATTTTCTAAAGTATGTTGACGGATTTCCGCTGATAACTGTCTCCACTCTTCCCAGTTGCCAAGTTCTTCTTGAGCTTTTAACTTTTTAGTTCTCAAACCATCTTGCGCGCTACTTACAGCTCCGCGCATGAATGCGTTCTGTTTCTCTACTTTAAATGCTTCTTTAAAATTTTTATCACCGATTCTCATACCCATCTTAACGCACCGCCCCTGCGAGTTGATGGTTAAGAACTTCTGCGATATGCAATACTTTAACTTTGCTATTGATACGTTTTAAACGTCCTTCAATATTCATCAAGCAGCTTGCATCTGCACCAATTAAATAATCTGCGCCTGTTTCTTCTACGCAATGCGCTTTTTCATCTACCATTTCACTAGAAACATCTGACATTTTGACCGCAAATGTACCACCGAAACCGCAACAGTTATAATATTTCGGCAACTCTACTAATTCTAAGCCTTGTACATTACTCAATAATTCTTGAGGTTCGTTCACTACACCTAATACACGTGTAATGTGGCATGACGGATGTACCGTTGCTTTACCTTCTAAAGTTGCTCCGACATCATGCACTCCCAAGACATTAACGATAAATTGCGTAAGTTCATACGATTTATCCGCTAAGTTAATAGCCGCTTGGTGCATTACTGGATCATCTTCAAATAAGCTTGGATAGTGTTTAAACATTGTTATACAAGAACCAGATGGGGCCACTACATATTCCGAATCCTTAAATGCTTTAATCATTTGTTTCGCCGATTGTCTTGCATCTTCAAAATAACCAGAGTTATAAGCAGGCTGACCACAACATATTTGCGCTGCTGGATAGTCTACTTCACAACCCAATCTTTCAAGCAATTCAACCGTCGCAATACCTATACGTGTGTGAAATGCTTCAACTAAACAAGTTGAGAATAAACTGACTTTCATTCTTTACACCCTTTCACGATATGCCGCCCTCTATTTTTACGCATATCTTATCCCTATGAGATTTTCAATTTTATTTTTAACTTAGAAAAGTCACCCTAACATCGTCCCCACAATATTTCCGTACTTCAATAAATTAAAAACGAAATAGAATACTCACTTATTATAGCGCTAATCAAACATCTAGTCATCAGATGTTTGAAATTTATTAGACTTTATGCTATAAAAAATACACCCAGCACTGAACTGGGTGTGTACGATTATCAATTATTGTATTGGACTTTTATTTATATTTTGCAAGATAGTTTGTTGTACTTCTTCTAAATGAGCACTCATATAGGCTTCTGCCGCTTCTGCATCTTTGCTGGTAAGCGCATGATATATTTTCAAATGTTCATCATATAAGCGCTTCAGGGTTTTCTGCTTATTAAATAAATATACTTTTCTAGTTTCTTTCATCGTTTCTTGAATGACATCCGAAATATTATTCATCAAATCAAACAGCATCGAATTCTGTGCTGCTTTCGCAATAGCCAAATGAAATTTTAAATCAGCCGCTTCACCAGAAGTCCCATCTGTTACTGCACGTTCCATCATTTTCAAAGCTGCTTCCATTTCTGCTAAATCCTCAGCTGTACTATGCGCTGCCGCTTTTTTAACCGTAGCTAACTCCACAATCGCTCTTAGTTCCAGTAGTTCTTCTACTTGTCGATGTGTTAATGAAGTTTCTTCTAAATTGAAAAAGACAGGTTCTTGCTTAGTCACAAATGTACCGTAACCTTGTTTAATTTCAATGACGCCTATCGTGCGCAAAGCGTTGAATGCTTCTCTAACCGAAGCCACACTGACACCGTATTCTTTCGAAAGCGCTTGTATGGAAGGCAATTTATCGCCGACCGCGTATTCTCCAGATTTAATTTGTTCTAATATAATGTCGGCAATTTTTTCATATATCTTTGTCTTTGAAATTTTCATGATTTACCCCCACGGTTTTAATACCTTTATTATAACAAATCTTTGATATTTCACACCGCCTTCAAGAAAAAAAGGAAGCGGGACCAAATTAATGTCCCGCCACCTTCTTAAAAATGATAAAGCATCACTTTAATCTATTGATGATTTTTATAATAATTTTCTAAAGCATCTGAAATAGGTTCAGAGCCACTGATAACTTGGAATTCTCCACCTTGGAATTTTTCATTTTCCAGAACCTCTACAATTACAGAAGCGATATCTTCACGTGGTACAGAACCTCCGCCATCAAAATGTTCCGCAATCTCTACATTGCCAGTACCAGGGCCATTTTCTAAAAGACCAGGATGCACAATTGTGTGGAATAAGCCTGAACCGCGTAAATGCTCATCCGCATAATGTTTTGCGATTGTATAAGGCTTTAATTCTGGAACACTGTCGAAAGCTTCGCGATTTGAATCAAATGTTGAAACCATTACAAAATGTTTAACGCCTGCTTTTTTACTGGCTTCAATCGCTTTTACAGCACCATCTAAGTCAACAATGATTGTTTTATCATCTCCTGTACTGCCTCCTGAGCCTACAGAGAAAACGACTTGATCAAAGTCTTTAAATTTATCAGCTAATTCATCAATTTTGTGTTTTTCTACATCTATATTTCTAGCATCGTATCCTTCACCGACTGCTTTGTCTACTTGATCATTTTTACGATACGCTGCTGCAACTTCTTTATTATCTTCTTTTAATTTTGAAACGATTTGTTTACCGACACCGCCATTTGCGCCTAATACTAGAATACTCAATACCATCACTCCTCGAATATAGAATATTATATATTGATTTAGTTCCCTGTCCCGACTTGTATTAAACTTCAAGACTATCCTCTCAAATGATTGACGTCAGTTTAAAAGAGAGTTATATTAATACATGAATAAATGTTCATATATTAATAAAAAGGAGAGTCCTTATGCCCTATCATGAACTCAAATCGAGTACGCTTGCTAATGTAACAGACATATTCAAAGCATTAAGTGAACCCAACCGTATCAGAATTATGCACTTACTAGAGCAAGGACCTTGCAGCGTGGGTCATATCACACACACCTTAGAACTTTCACAGTCAAATGTGTCTCATCAGCTGAAAATACTGAGAAATGCGGAACTCGTTAAATCAGAACGTCAAGGTCAATCAAAAATCTATATGCTGAATGATGCTCATGTCGTGACTTTATTAAATCAAGCAATCCATCACGCAGAGCACCCTGTACAATAGAGTATTAGAAAGGAAGCTATACTATGAGTCATTCAAATCATCATCACGCACATCACCATCATCATGTCCATACTGATAATAAGCGTGTGCTTGCAATCTCTTTTGCTATTATTGCCATTTTCATGGTAGTCGAACTTATTGGCGGCTATGTTGCCAACAGTTTAGCTTTGCTATCTGATGGCGTGCATATGTTAAGTGATGCCTTTTCATTAGGACTCGCACTCTTTGCATTTAAATATGCAGAGCGTCACGCTACCACAGAAATGACTTTCGGCTACAAACGCTTTGAAATTTTAGCGGCGCTCTTTAATGGTGTATTGCTTCTCGTTATCAGTATCGGTATTCTAATCGAAGCCATACGCAGAATAGCTGCACCTCCAGAAGTCATGTCTACTGAAATGTTAACCATCAGTGTAATGGGTTTAATTGTCAATATTGTAGTGGCCTGGTTAATGATGCGCGGCGGAGATACACATCATAATATCAATATGCGCGGTGCTTTCTTGCATGTGCTAGGAGATTTACTCGGTTCAGTAGGTGCGATTGTAGCAGCTTTGTTAATTTGGGCCTTTAATTTCACATTGGCAGATCCTATTGCCAGTATGTTGGTATCTGTACTGTTATTACGTAGCAGTTATGGTTTAATCAAAGAGTCTTTAACTATCTTGATGGAAGGTACGCCTAAAGATATTAATATCGATGAAGTTATTAATACAGTTCTTGAGGAAAAAGAAATTCAAAATGTCCATGATTGCCATGTATGGACGATTTCTAATGATTTAAATGCCTTCAGCTGTCATGCTGTCGTTCAAGATACAATGACAATCGAAGAATGCGAGCAATTATTACACCGTATTGAAGACCGATTAAATGCTTTAAATATTCATCATATGACAATACAGTTAGAATCTAAAGATAACAATCATAGTACGAAAACTTTATGCGATCATATTGCAATTGCTCAATAAAAAGACCGTTGCTTCCCCTTTCCATGTGTAAGGCAATGAAGCAACGGTCTTTTCCATTATTGTATAAACTTATCAAAGATGAGCGCTCTGCCTGGCACTTCTTTTTCCTCAAACCCATCTATGAAACGCGTATTATCATAAGCGACACGAACCTGTTCTATGTTAGATTGTTCTGGCGTAATCGTTACAATGCCATATACAGTATAAGGTGCACGATTGAGTCCAACTGAACCCGGATTAAAGTAAACGGTATCTTCATTGATGAAATGATGCAAAGTATGATTATGCCCGAATAAAATCATATCCGCTTCTTTATCCGCAAATAATGCCTTCATATGTTCGGCTGTCGGTTCCACAATCGGACTGAACGGAATTTGATCTATAGTATCTTTTAATTTATTATTCTCAATTTCATAATGAATTCCCAATACAGATTGACCTAGCAAATCTAAAGTGAATTCTCGTGGCAATGTATTAAGAAATTCATAATACTGAGGATTTAAATGTTCAGCCACCCAATGATGATGCTCATAAAATTTGTCTTTTAAATCTTCTGGATATGGCGTGTCATTAATGACAGACATAATTGCTTCATCATGATTACCGGCAATAGAAGTTACGTCATCTCTGGCAGTCAACATCCCTAACACTTCATTTGTATTGTGGCCAATACCTATCACATCGCCTAAGTTATAAATGTGATCGATATCACCTCTGCGATCAATATCTTTAAACACTGCTGATAATGCATCCATATTTCCATGGATGTCTGTAATTACTGCAAATTTCATTTCTATCACCCTTATATTAGTTTATAAATTCTTAAAAAGTAACAAAATATACATTTAGCTTGTTTTTTAATTTGAATGCAAGCAAATTTTTGATATTGTGTTTATATCATATCAAAGGAGTGCTAAGCCATTGTTTACATTTTACAAACAAGCTTTTAAGAATGCAAAGCCACAAAATGCTAAAACTGCTCTTTTCAGCATTTTAACATTCTTTGTATTCATTTTAATCGTTGCATTTACATTTATGCCCGTGCAACAGGCACTGCAAATGTTTATGATGTCAATGATGTATCAAGGTCCAATGTTCCAAGCAGCTCTACCATTGATTATTGCCTTGATTATACCATTGCTCATATTTTTATTTGTAGGGTTCCAATTAGTAGTTGGTACAATTAATGTAGTTTATAAAGCGATTCATAAAGAAGATGTTCATTTAACAGATGTATTTACTGCTTTCAAAAAAGGAAGCTACCTAAAAAGTGTCAAACTTGCATTGTTTACACTGTTAGTAATGCTCATTACCATCATTGTAGTAACAGTCGTTAACCAATTATTCAGTGCCCTCATGCAGACGGTTCTATCTCATATGCAAAGTGGTACAGGCGGTAATATGGGTGCTTTAATTACCGTTCAATTAATCGGTTTGACAATATCTAAATTAATTGCGTCACTGTTTATTTGGTTCTTTACTTATATTGTAATTGCTTATGTTGTTGCATATTTAAGAGAACGTCAAGCAGGTGCATTTAAAGACGTCAAACAGAGCTTTAAATCTCTTAAAAATGGTCGTCATTCATGGTTCAAATTATTCTTAGGTTTAATCTTATTAAACTTAATTGTGATTATCTTCTCTGAACCCATACCACAATTAGTAGTACTTGCGACTCAACATATGTCTCAAAACTTAGCTAAGGTATTAGTTTATGTTGTGATTGTCATTATGTATATTATTCGTATCATCGTTTACTACTTAAACTTAATGGCTATTGTTCAATTCTTTAGTAAAGCTACAGAGCACTTCCATCCAGAAAATAATCAAAAATCTACGACTATTGGAGACAAAGTAGTTGAAAGTTCCGTTGCTGTAAAAGGTTCTAAAAATACTAAAGAAAAAGATAGCAATAAAGATGAGAAAACGAATCATGTTACAAATAAAGCATCTGAAGAGAAAAACAAAGCTGAAGAAAAACTTAACACCAATGACAAACAAGAAGATATCAAAGAAACTAAAGAAGAGTATTCAGATTCAACATTTGATCATTTAAAAAATAAGAAAAAAGATGTTGATGAACGTTCAGATGATTTTAAAAGATAATTGAATAAATAGACTAAGATATAATTCTAGTCTCAAAAAGAAGTCGGTGGAAACCTCAAAAGTTTTCACCGACTTCTTCTTTTATTTTAAAAAATGTTCTTCTAAATAGCGCGCAGCACCATTTTCTTCATTATCATAAGATGTCACATCTTTAGCGAGTGCTTGAATTTCAGGTCGTGCATTTTTCATAGCAACTGTATAATGTCCGAACGCAAACATTGAGCGGTCATTATCACTATCACCTATCACGAGTGTAGCTGATTGCGGAATATTAAAATGCTCAATCATTTCTTTTATACCTGTACCTTTATCGATGCCTGCTGCCATAGTTTCTGCATTAAAACGAGAGGAATTAGAGACAGAAATTTGTAAAGCATCTTTTTCTTCAATCAAGTGTTCTCTGAAGCTTGTCACTTTTTCTAAATCAGGTGTGAACATATAAATCTTAGAAAATTTCGTTTCAGGAATTTCATTAACCCAATTGACGTTACCATTGAGTGCAGCTTTACGTGAATTCCACTCACTGATGCCGACATTATTAGGAGGTGTGTCGCCTTCTATCATCTTCGTAATCCATTCATGATCTTCATTTAAAATCATACGCTTACCGCTAAATGGAAATACTTCATAATAAATATGCTGCGCTTTAGCTTCTTTAATAATTTGTTGGACAGCATCATAAGTCAAACTATGTGCAAAAATCATTTCCCCCTCTGCATCGCCGCGTGTGCCATTAGAAGAAATGACACCGTCGATTTCAAAGCCTTCTGGTGTTAGATTTTTAATTTCATCAAAAGAACGACCTGTTGCGATAAATACTTTATATCCAACTTGACGTAATTTTTTAATAATCTCAGCCGTTTCATCTGATACTTTATTATTGTGTTGCAGTATTGTTCCGTCCATATCTAAAAATATTGCTTGTACGTTATCCATTCTTATCTTATCCTCCAAGTTCTAGTTATCGCCTTGATTATGGCATTTTAACCATGTTTTAGCAACCTAATAATATATGAAAAAAACTGCCACTTCGTTGAAAAGTGACAGTTTGTAAAACAAACGATTATTATTCTACAGTAACTGATTTAGCTAAGTTACGTGGTTTATCAACGTCTAAGCCACGGTGCAACGCAGCATAGTATGAAATTAATTGTAATGGTACTACTGACACGAGTGGTGTCAACAATTCGTTGATTTGAGGAATCACATAAGTGTCTCCTGCTTTATTCAAGCCGTCCATTGAAATAATGCAAGTATGTGCACCACGTGCAGCAACTTCTTTCACATTACCACGGATGGATAAGTTTACATTTTCTTGTGTAGCAAGTGCGATAACAGGTGTATTGTCTTCAATCAATGCAATTGTACCGTGTTTTAATTCGCCGCCTGCAAAACCTTCAGCTTGAATATATGAAATTTCTTTTAATTTCAAGGCACCTTCAAGGCTGACATTGTAATCAATTGTACGGCCGATAAAGAATGCATTGCGTGTTGTCTCTAAATAATCAGTCGCGATTTGTTCCATTAATTCAGCGTCATCTACGACAGCTTCCATTGCATTCGCGACTTTTGCTAATTCTTGTAATAAATCGATTGTGGCTTCTTTCCCATGACGTTCAGCAACGATTTGAGAAAGAATAGAAAGTACAGCAATTTGCGCAGTGTATGCTTTTGTAGATGCTACTGCAATTTCAGGTCCAGCATGTAATAACAATGTATGATCTGCTTCACGTGATAATGTTGAACCAGGTACGTTTGTAACTGTAAGAGCTTTATGACCGCGTTTTTTCATTTCTACTAATACAGCACGGCTGTCTGCAGTTTCACCTGATTGTGAAATATAGATGAACAATGGTTTTTCAGAAAGAAGCGGTGTATTATATACAAATTCAGAGGCTACGTGCACTTCAGTTGGTACACCTGCCCATTTTTCAATAAATTCTTTACCTACTAAACCAGCATGGTAGCTTGTACCTGCAGCAATAATGTAGATACGGTCTGCTTTTGCAACTTCATCAATAATAGCATCATCCATTTTCAAGTTACCTTCTTTATCTTGGTATTCTTGAATAATACGACGCATTACAGCTGGCTGTTCATGAATTTCTTTAAGCATATAATGATCATAAACACCTTTTTCAGCATCAGCAGCATCAATTTCAGCTGTATAAGTATCACGGTCTTGAACATTACCGTCTAAATCTTTAATAACAACTTCATCACGTTTAACAATTACAATTTCATGGTCATGAATTTCTTTATATTCATTCGTAACTTGCAACATTGCTAAAGCATCAGATGCTACAACGTTAAATTCATCGCCTACACCAATTAATAATGGTGATTTATTTTTAGCTACATAGATTGTATCTTTATCTTCTTCGTCTAATAAAGCTAAAGCATATGAACCATGCAACAATTTTACAACTTCAACGAATGCTTCTTCTGTTGAAAGGCCTTTGTCTGAAAAATGTTCAATTAATTGAACGATGACTTCAGTATCCGTTTCTGATAAGAATTTAACATTCGGTAAATATTCATCGCGCAATTCTTCATAGTTTTCAATTACTCCATTATGCACTAAAGTAAAACGTTTAGATGCAGATTGATGAGGATGAGAGTTCTCATGGTTAGGCACACCGTGTGTCGCCCAACGCGTATGTCCAATTCCCAATGTACCGTCTACATCACTGTCATCAGCAAGATTTCTTAAATCTGCAATACGGCCTTTTTCTTTAAAAACTGTAACGCCATTTTCATTTTCTAAGGCAATACCAGCTGAATCATAACCTCTATATTCTAATTTCTCTAAACCTTTAAGTAAAATTTCTTTAGCATTATCTTTCCCGCTATATCCTACGATTCCACACATAATAAAATTCCTCCGCATTTTAAAATTGCGGTAACCCTTTTGACAGGGGAATATATTCTTTTTTAGTTATCTAATTAAATCTTCTCACTTATTCAATAGCAACACATCAAAAAATCAACACCTTGAAAGTGATTGCTCACACCAATCGCTTAAAAAAGGCGTACTATCCCCTTGTAATTGAGTTCCGCTTCAAAAAATATAAAAAATATAAACGTCGGTCTATTTACAAACTTTGTGCACCGAGTCGCCTCCGTGTTTTACTTTGTAAATTTACGAATGACCTCATCCGAGACAGCATCCGCCGATAATCGATCACTGTCTTCCTCGTCTACAACATCCGCTTCAAAGCTAATATGACTTCTGCTTCAAGTCATAAATCGCTGCTTTTTTCGCTTAAGTTGTACGGGCGCTATAATTATAATTTGTTACCTCTGCCCTCCTTTGTACGTAATATAAATTATTGTACAATGTTTGTTTTCATAATTGCAAACATTTACTTAAAGTGAATACGCTTACAACTATACTTACTGTAAAATAAATTGCATTTTTCAATAGTTATTCACAATTATAAATCTATTTCCTTCTATAGTATATCTTTCCTTTTACAAATGTCAGTATTTCTATGACAAACACACGTTTAGTTTAGATTGAGTTTAGCGCTTACACCCCTCACAATAAATGTATATCAAATTTAATTAAAAGAGGTGGATACAATGTCAAGTTCACAAGAAAATAAAGGGATTGGACGCAAAGTCCAAGCTTTCGGTTCATTTTTAAGTAGTATGATTATGCCGAATATCGGTGCATTCATTGCTTGGGGATTTATCGCTGCTATCTTTATCGATAACGGCTGGTTCCCTAACAAAGACCTTGCTCAATTGGCAGGTCCAATGATTACGTATCTTATTCCATTACTTATTGCTTTCAGCGGCGGCCGATTAATTCACGACTTGCGTGGTGGTATCATTGCAGCAACAGCTACTATGGGGGTTATTGTTGCCTTACCTGATACACCGATGTTATTAGGTGCAATGATTATGGGGCCGCTCGTTGGTTGGTTGATGAAAAAAACAGACGAGTTCATTCAACCTAGAACACCACAAGGTTTCGAAATGTTATTCAATAACTTCTCTGCTGGTATTCTCGGTTTCATTATGACTATCGTCGGTTTCGAAATTTTAGCGCCTATTATGAAATTTATCATGCACATTTTATCAGTAGGTGTTGAAGCTTTAGTACATGCGCATTTATTACCATTAGTCAGTATCTTAGTTGAACCTGCTAAAATTGTCTTCTTAAATAACGCTATCAATCATGGTGTCTTTACGCCGCTTGGTGCTGATCAAGCTGCACATGCAGGTCAATCTATTCTTTATACAATCGAATCTAACCCTGGTCCAGGTATCGGTGTCTTAATCGCTTATATGATTTTCGGAAAAGGAACAGCGAAAGCAACATCTTACGGTGCTGGTATTATTCAATTCTTTGGTGGTATTCACGAAATTTACTTCCCATACGTATTGATGAGACCTCTATTATTTGTATCTGTTATCCTTGGCGGTATGACTGGTGTTGCAACTTATTCACTCTTAGATTTCGGCTTTAAAACGCCCGCTTCTCCAGGTTCTATTATTGTCTATGCAATCAATGCTCCTAAAGGAGAGTTCTTGCATATGTTAATTGGTGTTGTATTAGCTGCACTTGTTTCATTCATCGTCTCAGCACTCATCTTGAAATTCACTAAAGATCCTAAGCAAGATTTAGCCGATGCTACTGCGCAAATGGAAGCAACTAAAGGTAAAAAATCTAGTGTTGCCTCTAAATTAAGTGCGAAAGATGAAAAGAATACAACTGAAAATAATACAGCTGAAACAGCAACTGCTTCAGATAAAACGGAAGATAAAGATAGCGACGAGTTATTAGAGGATTACAATACTGAAGATGTAGATGCTCACAATTATCAAAATATCGACCATGTTATCTTCGCATGTGATGCGGGTATGGGTTCAAGTGCAATGGGTGCCAGTATGTTGCGTAATAAATTTAAAAAAGCTGGATTAGAAAATATCCAAGTGACGAATACTGCAATCAACCAATTGCCGAAAGACGCACAACTCGTTATTACTCAGAAAAAATTAACAGACCGTGCTATTAAACAATCACCTGATGCGATTCATATCTCAGTAGAAAACTTCTTAAATTCTCCTAGATATGAAGAACTAATTAATAATTTGAAAGAAGATCAAAATCAATAAGGTGAGTGAAAAGATAAGAAGCAGGTGATTCCTATGTTTTTAAGCAACAGAGAAAAAGAAATCGTTACACTGCTCATTAAATACAAAGGCCAGTTCATTACGACATATGAAATTGCACAACAACTTGCCGTTTCATCAAGAACCATACACCGGGAACTGAAAACTTTAGAACAAGATTTAGATGAATTTAATCTTTCAATTGAACGTATTCCTAAAAAAGGTGTTCAATTGAAAGGTTCATCAGCAGATTTAAAACAGCTGCATTCTGAATTGAATCAGATGCCAGCATTAGATTTAACTTCAGAAGAACAAAAGGCGATTATTCTTTATGCTTTGATTCAAAGCAAGTTGCCCGTTAAACAATATAGTTTAGCTCATGAAATTGGAGTAGCTTCCACTACGCTCACTAAAATTTTAGACGAGTTAGAAGAAGAAGCGGCTGATTATCAACTCAGTATCGAGCGTAAACGTGGATCAGGGATTTCATTAACTGGTTCAGAAGCTAAAAAGCGCGAAATGTTAAGTCAAATGATGGTCACTAACTTGAACAGTACCAGTGTCTATTCAGTAATTGAAAATCACTTCGTATATCAATCTTTAAATCTATCTCAACTTTCAATGGTTGAATTGGAAAATATTTTTCAAGTCGAACGTATTTTAATGGATTATTTAGGTGCCCTTCCCTATAGTCTGACAGAAGCGAGTTACCTTACTCTCACTGTTCATATTGTATTAAGCATTGAACGAATCCAGCATGGAGAGAATGTGTCGATTGATTCCGATATCTTTGACTCAGTTAAAGATACTTTGGAATATCAGGTTGCTGAATCTCTCGCAGATCAACTCTCTGCTATCTATCAAGTTACTTTCAATACTGCAGAAATTACGTTTATTACCATTCATTTGCGTGGTGCTAAAAGAAGGAAGGATGAGGCTTCTTCCACTATACAAGCAGATGATAATCACAAAATTTCACAGTTGATAACCTTTGTGGAAGATAATTCGCAATATGAATTTGAGGATAAAGCAACGTTAGCATCTGGATTAAAATTACATTTAATCCCTGCTATTAATCGTTTGAATGCTAATATCGAAACGCATAATCCATTGACCGATATGATCCGTAGTAAATATTCCAGGTTATACGATAGTGTCGAACGCGGTTTAGCAGAAATCTGGCCTGATTTAAAATTTCCAGCTAGTGAAATTGCTTTCGTAGTATTACATTTTGGTGGTTCTCTTAAACACTTGAAAGAAAAAGCTTTGAACATTTTAGTTGTTTGTAGTTCTGGAATCGGTACTAGCCGAGTGTTAGCTACTAGGTTAACTCAGACTTTTTCAGAAATTGGTGAAACAACCCAGGCTTCACTCAGCGATTTAAAACAATTAAATTTGAAAAGCTACGATGGGATTATCTCTACAATTGGTTTAGAGATTGAAGAACCTTATATCACAGTGAATCCCCTCTTACCTGATCAAGATATTAATTATGTCGCTCATTATTTAAATACGAGGTATTCATCAGACTATAAGAAAACTGAAATCAATTCTGAGCAAGTCGATTCAGAATCTTTAAATCAAGTGGTCAGTCAAATAAGTGATAACTTAGAGGTCCTGAAAAATGTGCAAGTTGATGATGTTGCGATTTCTAATTGGCAAGATTATTTATTAAAACAACTTAACAAAAATCACAGTATAGAAAGTAAATCTCAATTTAAACAAGTGCTTAAAGACTATGCAGAGGAACGAGAGATTGTTTTAGACCCGTATCCTATTGGTCTGCCGCACATGAAACATGCGCTGATTCAAAGTCCTATGATTTTATTTACTCGATTGAAGAAACCTCTTTCAATCACTTCATCAGGACAAACCAGGGAAATCAATTATTTAATCAGCATGTTTTTACCAGAAAATAGCCCAGCCTCACAAGTTGTCAGTGCAGTGTCAGAAACTATTACTTGCAATTTGCATAGAATTGATGATTTAATGCACAATCCAAAAGAATTACAAGATAGTATGAAACAAGCTTTTATTCAAGAAACTAAAAAAATATTAAATATGGAGTGATTAATTATGGCTGAATTATTCAGTAATGAAAACATCTTTTTAAATCAATCTTTTGAGGACCAAAACGAAGCAATAGAAAAAGCAGGACAAGCACTTGTAGATGCAGGTGCCGTTACTGAAGATTATATTCAAGCAATGAAAGATCGTGAAGCAGTGGTCTCAACATTTATGGGAAATGGGTTAGCGATTCCTCACGGCACAGATGAAGCTAAAAATGCTGTACTACAATCTGGATTAACACTTTTACAAATTCCTGAAGGCGTACAATGGGGAGACGACGTTGCTAAAGTTGTAGTAGGTATCGCTGGTAAAGATGGCGAACATTTAGATTTATTATCTAAAATCGCAATTACCTTTAGTGAAGAAGAAAATGTAGAGCGCATTGTAAACGCACAATCTCCTGAAGAAATCAAAGCAGTATTCGAGGAGGCTGACGTATAATGAAAGCTGTACATTTCGGAGCTGGGAATATTGGTCGAGGTTTTATCGGCCAAATTCTCTCAAATAATGATGTAGAAGTTACATTTTCAGACGTCAATAGCGCGATTGTAGATGCTTTAAATCAAGAACATCAATACGAGGTGATTCTTGCAGATGAAGCTCACACTACCACTACTGTTAAAGGAGTAGATGCGATAAATTCAGCTCAAGATCCAGAGAAGCTTTATCAAGCACTTTTAGAAGCTGATATTATCACTACAGCGGTAGGCGTTAATTTACTCCCAATTATTGCTAAGTCACTTGCACCTGCTTTAAAAGAAAAAGAAACGCCTGTAAATGTGGTTGCTTGTGAAAATGCAATTATGGCTACAGATACTTTGAAAGCAGCAGTTTTAGATATTACGGGTCCGCTTCCTGAGCATATTCATTTCGCGAACTCAGCTGTGGACAGAATTGTACCGCAACAAACGCATGAAAATATTCTAGATGTCTTAGTTGAGCCCTTCTTTGAATGGGTAGTAGAAGCGGATGCTTGGTATGGACCACAATTGGAACACATTAAATATGTAGATGATTTAACACCTTATATTGAACGTAAGTTGATGACTGTAAATACAGGACATGCTTATATCGCTTATGCTGGTCAATATTACGGTCACCAAACTGTATTAGAAGCAATTAATGATGAAAAAGTAGAAAAAGGATTGCGTGAGGTATTAAAAGAAACAAGCCAATATATCATTGACGAGTTCGGTTTCTCTGCACAAGAACAAGCAGAATATGTTGAAAAGATTATTGGACGTTTTAAAAATCCTAATTTGTCAGATGAGTTGACACGTGTAGGACGAGGTACAATACGTAAAATCGGACCTAAAGATAGAATTATCAAACCATTAAACTATCTGTATCAACATGATTTAGCACATGAAGGATTAACTCATGAAGCAGCATTTTTACTTAAATACCAAGATGATAATGATGCTGAAACTGTTGAAAAAAATAACTATATTCAAGAACATGGGGTTGAATCTTTCTTAAAAGAATATGCTGAAATCGATTCAAAATTAGCAGCAGAAATAGAAACTGTTTACAACCAACTCTAAGACACTATTTTAAGACTGGTAATTCACAAATAAACGTGACTTACCAGTCTATTTTCTTCTAATAAGTGGTATATATTATTAATAGAGAAGAGAGAACAAGGGGAAAACGATAATGATGATGTTTCAATTAGATTTATTTTTACGTATTTTTATTGCAGCTATATGTGGCGCTACAATCGGATATGAGAGGACAGTACGTCTGAAATCAGCAGGTATCAGAACACATATTCTTGTTGCTGCAGCTTCTGCCCTCTTTCTAATCATCTCTAAATACGGATTCAATGATATCTTGCATGAAACTAATATCAGTCTGGATCCTTCACGTATTGGCGCTCAAGTTGTAAGCGGAATTAGTTTTATTGGTGCAGGTACTATCTTAATCAGAAATCAAAATGTCAATGGCTTAACTACAGCAGCAGGTATTTGGATAACATCAGGTATCGGAATGGCATTGGGTTCAGGTCTCTATTTTATCGGTATCGTTTCTACTATCTTAATCGTGATTATCCAATATGTATTCAGAGAAGATATGCTTTTTAAGTCTATCCGTTTAAGTGAATCTATTAAAGTGCATATTCAAGCAGATTACTCGCAAGATATCCAAAATAAAATCACGAAAATATTTTTATATCATCATGTGAGAAATATACAAATTCATATCCTTAAAATTGATAAAGATACTATCACAATGAATGTGATCGGCAAAGTATCAATTAGACGTTCATTTGAACATAATAGGTTATTAGAAGATTTAATACAACACGATGAAATCCAAATGGTGAGATAGAGAGCGGGCAGATAGCTACCGCCAATTTAAATAGCAGGAGCTGAGACATTATTTTGTCCCAGCCCCTGCTATTTTTATATTACCTTATTGATCTAAGCCCATTTTTTCTTCTACTACATCAGCAATTTGTTGTGCGTAATTTTGAGCTTTTTCATCTGTAGCTGCTTCTACCATGACACGCACTAATGGTTCAGTGCCTGAAGGACGAACTAAGATACGTCCTTCTCCATTCATGTCAGCTTCTACTCGATCCATTTCTGCTTTCACATCCGCATTATCTGTAACGCCATGTTTATCAGTAACACGTACATTAATCAGTGATTGAGGATATTTTTTCATTTGTCCTGCAAGCTCACTTAATGATTTTCCTGTTAATTTGATTACTGCAGCTAATTGAACCCCTGTAAGCAATCCATCACCTGTCGTATTGTAATCCATTAATACAATATGGCCAGATTGTTCGCCGCCAAGATTATAATTACCTTTGCGCATTTCTTCTACTACATAGCGATCTCCAACTTTAGTTTTATTGGATTGAATACCTTCAGCTTCTAATGCTTTATAGAATCCAAGGTTGCTCATTACTGTAGAAACAATCATATTATCATTGAGTTCTTGGTTTTTAGCCATTTCTTGCCCAATAATAAACATGATTTGGTCTCCATCTACAATGTTTCCTTTTTCATCTACAGCAATTAAGCGATCTCCGTCACCGTCAAAGGCTAAACCAAAGTCACTTTCTGTTTCTACTACTGTCTTCGCTAATGCTTCAGGGTGCGTTGAACCTACACCGTCATTGATGTTGTAACCATCTGGGCTGCAGCCGATCACCTCTGTATCTGCTTCTAAATCTCCAAATAAAAATGGAGCAAGTTGTGAAGTAGAACCATTTGCGCCGTCCAATGTAATTTTAAGTCCATCTAAATTAACATCAACTGTTGATTTAATATAACTTAAATATTTTTGAGCACCTTCAAAGTAGTCAGAGTAATGTACAATTTCATCACCCACTGGACGAGGTAAGTCAGGATTTGCTTCATCCAATAATGCTTCAATTTCATTTTCTTGATCGTCAGATAATTTAAATCCATCTGATCCAAAGAATTTAATGCCATTATCCGCGACTGGGTTGTGAGAAGCAGAAATCATTACCCCTAATTCTGCATCCATTTCTTTAGTTAGATAAGCAACACCAGGTGTAGAAATAACACCTAATCTCATTACTTCGGCACCGATAGAAATTAGTCCTGCAATAAGCGCAGATTCCAACATTTCACCAGAAACTCGTGTGTCACGTCCAACGAGTACTTGCGGATGTTTTTTATCTTCATTATGTGCTAAAACATAACCTCCATATCTTCCTAATTTGAAAGCAAGTTCAGGCGTAAGTTCTTTATTTGCTACGCCTCTTACACCGTCAGTCCCAAAATATTTGCCCATTTCAAATTTCTCCTTTTATTGCTAAAAATTTTAATGCGTTGATAAATATGCTTTGATATCATCTGAATTTGTATTTGTAACTTTATCAGGAATATTCAATTTTACAGGTGCTTCATCAGAATTATCGAAATCAGAAAGATTGATTTCACCTGTAATTTCATTAATATCACTCAAGTCTTCTCTGTTTCCAAAGATTTCAACTTGTTGCTTGGATAAATCAATATCACTCGCTTTTATATTCGAGTTTGCTTTACCAATTACTTTTTTCTTTATATCTACTTTTTTGCTATATGGCTTCAGTTCTACAGTTATATTAACATTGCTCGGTTTAGTTATAACATCGATTTTATTCAAATTTTTATCAAAAGCTACAATTTCTCCAGAGTCTGTCGTGTCTTGGCTAACATTGTTATTATCTTTGAAAGTTGCTTTCAAATACGCAATATTATCCACTTGATGTTCACCGCCAATTACTTTGACTTTATGTGGAGAAACATATTCATTTGCAATTTTGTAATCTGAATTAATGTCCTTATTGCTCACATCAGCTTGAACAGTCATTTCTTTAGTGATCTTTTTCTCTAAATTCACATTAGCCTGTTTAGGATTAACAGTACCTTCTACGTCTTTGTCCAATCCTTTAATAACATAGTCGACTTTATGTTTCCCCAGTTTCGTTTTAGTTAAATCTAGTTCCACTTTAATATCATCAGACTGTTGTGCTTTTAAAACTTTCGATTGCGAACCCTTCAATTGGACATCTACATTTTCAGGTATACCAGATGCGTATAATTCTTTACTATTATATGTAGCTTCTACTGGCACATTTTGTATTGTTCGCGTTGTACTTTGCGTCAACGCTGAAGAACTGAAAATATTACCAAAGACATTATTCACAGTTAAAAAGAAGGCTAATGCTAAGACAAATGCTACAAACCGTAAGCCCCATTTGTTCTCAAACATTTTAATTCACACCTTTCTTTTGAAGTCTGGTATCAAACCAATGTTCAGCTAATAATTCTTCAAAGACTTCTAATGAAATGTCTTTACGGAGTTTCCCATCAAAGGTTATAGAAATAGAACCTGTTTCTTCTGATACTACCGCAGTAAATGCATCCGATACTTCTGAAATACCAACAGCAGCTCGGTGTCTTGTACCTAAGCTTTTCGAAATCTTAGAACTATCAGAGAGCGGTAAATAACAAGCTGCACTTGCTATCTTAGTACCTTGAATAATCATTGCGCCATCGTGTAATGGTGTATTTGGAATGAAAACATTAGTTAACAGTTCTTGTGAGATATCTGAATCCATTGGGATACCTGTTTCAATATAATCTTGTAAACCTGTTTTCTTCTCAAAAACAATTAAGGCACCAATACGTCTCTTAGCCATATATTGTACAGCACCAGAAACTGATTTAATCAATTTTTGTTGATCAGCTGAAGTACTGGCAGTATAGCGACGGAATAAGTTTCCTCGCCCCAATTGTTCTAAAGCTCGACGAATTTCTGGTTGGAAGATTACAATAATTGCCAAGAATCCCCATTGAATAACCATATCGAACAAGCGAGCTGTTGTAGTCAAATCCAAAGCTGCACTTACCCATCGACCAATTACAATGACAATGATTCCTTTGAGGAGTTGAATAGCTTTTGTACCTTTAAATACCGTGATTAGAAGATAAATCACATACCAGACGATGACTAAATCTAATACACTAGTTATTAACTTTACCGTGTTAAAATTTTCAAAAAAGCTGCCAAAATTCATAGCATCTCCTCCGGTAACCTAATTACAATGAAAACTATTTTATCAAGTTGATAAACAGCCATCATACAATCAAATTATATCATAAAAATAACGATAGCCTTGAATGAAAATACATAATAGATAATTATTAATTTCACTTCTTTAAAAAAAGACATAAAAAAAGCACTCTTCAAAAAGAGTGCTAAGAGTGAGCCATAGAGGATTCGAACCTCTGACCCTCTGATTAAAAGTCAGATGCTCTACCAACTGAGCTAATGGCTCTAATGGCTGGGCTAACTGGATTCGAACCAGTGAGTGACGGAGTCAAAGTCCGTTGCCTTACCGCTTGGCTATAGCCCATTAATGATGGTGGAGGGGGGCAGATTCGAACTGCCGAACCCGAAGGAGCGGATTTACAGTCCGCCGCGTTTAGCCACTTCGCTACCCCTCCAGCATGTATTTAGTTCAATAAAATGGTGGAGAATGACGGGTTCGAACCGCCGACCCTCTGCTTGTAAGGCAGATGCTCTCCCAGCTGAGCTAATTCTCCAATATGTAATGACCCCGACGGGACTCGAACCCGTGTTACCGCCGTGAAAGGGCGGTGTCTTAACCGCTTGACCACGGGGCCATATGGCTCCACAGGTAGGACTCGAACCTACGACCGATCGGTTAACAGCCGATAGCTCTACCACTGAGCTACTGTGGAATAATAGTATTGCCTGGCAACGTCCTACTCTTGCGGAACGTAAGTCCGACTACCATCGGCGCTAAAGAGCTTAACTTCTGTGTTCGGCATGGGAACAGGTGTGACCTCTTTGCCATTGTCACCAGACAATAGAATGTTTATACATTCAAAACTAGATAGTAAGTAAAATCAGTTTACCAATCAAAACTTGAAATTGGATTAAGTCTTCGATCGATTAGTATTCGTCAGCTCCACATATCGCTATGCTTCCACCCCGAACCTATTAACCTCATCATCTTTGAGGGATCTTATAACCGAAGTTGGGAAATCTCATCTTGAGGGGGGCTTCATGCTTAGATGCTTTCAGCACTTATCCCGTCCATACATAGCTACCCAGCGATGCCGTTGGCACGACAACTGGTACACCAGAGGTATGTCCATCCCGGTCCTCTCGTACTAAGGACAGCTCCTCTCAAATTTCCTGCGCCCACGACGGATAGGGACCGAACTGTCTCACGACGTTCTGAACCCAGCTCGCGTACCGCTTTAATGGGCGAACAGCCCAACCCTTGGGACCGACTACAGCCCCAGGATGCGATGAGCCGACATCGAGGTGCCAAACCTCCCCGTCGATGTGAACTCTTGGGGGAGATAAGCCTGTTATCCCCGGGGTAGCTTTTATCCGTTGAGCGATGGCCCTTCCATGCGGAACCACCGGATCACTAAGTCCGTCTTTCGACCCTGCTCGACTTGTAGGTCTCGCAGTCAAGCTCCCTTATGCCTTTACACTCTATGAATGATTTCCAACCATTCTGAGGGAACCTTTGAGCGCCTCCGTTACACTTTAGGAGGCGACCGCCCCAGTCAAACTGCCCGCCTGACACTGTCTCCCGCCATGATGAATGGCGCGGGTTAGAAATCCAACACAGCTAGGGTAGTATCCCACCAACGCCTCCACGTAAGCTGGCGCTCACGTTTCCAAGGCTCCTACCTATCCTGTACAAGCTGTGCCGAATTTCAATATCAGGCTACAGTAAAGCTCCACGGGGTCTTTCCGTCCTGTCGCGGGTAACCTGCATCTTCACAGGTACTATGATTTCACCGAGTCTCTCGTTGAGACAGTGCCCAAATCGTTACGCCTTTCGTGCGGGTCGGAACTTACCCGACAAGGAATTTCGCTACCTTAGGACCGTTATAGTTACGGCCGCCGTTTACTGGGGCTTCGATTCGTAGCTTCGCAGAAGCTAACCACTCCTCTTAACCTTCCAGCACCGGGCAGGCGTCAGCCCCTATACATCACCTTACGGTTTAGCAGAGACCTGTGTTTTTGATAAACAGTCGCTTGGGCCTATTCACTGCGGCTCTTCAGAGCGTGAACCCTAAAGAGCACCCCTTCTCCCGAAGTTACGGGGTCATTTTGCCGAGTTCCTTAACGAGAGTTCTCTCGCTCACCTTAGAATTCTCATCTTGACTACCTGTGTCGGTTTGCGGTACGGGCGCCAAATCTCTAGCTAGAGGCTTTTCTCGACAGTGTGAAATCAACGACTCGAGGAAAACATGTTTCCTCTCCCCATCACAGCTTGACCTTATGAATGGCGGATTTGCCTACCATTCAGTCTTACTGCTTGGACGTGCACTCCAACAGCACGCTTCGCCTATCCTACTGTGTCCCCCCATCGCTTAAAACGATTATTGGCGGTACAGGAATATCAACCTGTTATCCATCGCCTACGCCTGTCGGCCTCGGCTTAGGACCCGACTAACCCAGAGCGGACGAGCCTTCCTCTGGAAACCTTAGTCAATCGGTGGATGGGATTCTCACCCATCTTTCGCTACTCACACCGGCATTCTCACTTCTAAGCGCTCCACATGTCCTTGCGATCATGCTTCGACGCCCTTAGAACGCTCTCCTACCACTGTCCGAAGGACAGTCCACAGCTTCGGTAATATGTTTAGCCCCGGTACATTTTCGGCGCAGTGTCACTCGACTAGTGAGCTATTACGCACTCTTTAAATGATGGCTGCTTCTAAGCCAACATCCTAGTTGTCTGGGCAATACCACATCCTTTGCCACTTAACATATATTTTGGGACCTTAGCTGGTGGTCTGGGCTGTTTCCCTTTCGAACATGGACCTTATCACCCACGTTCTGACTCCCAAGTTAAATTGATTGGCATTCGGAGTTTGTCTGAATTCGGTAACCCGAGAGGGGCCCCTCGTCCAAACAGTGCTCTACCTCCAACAATCATCACTTGAGGCTAGCCCTAAAGCTATTTCGGAGAGAACCAGCTATCTCCAGGTTCGATTGGAATTTCTCCGCTACCCTCAGTTCATCCGCTCACTTTTCAACGTAAGTCGGTTCGGTCCTCCATTCAGTGTTACCTGAACTTCAACCTGACCAAGGGTAGATCACCTGGTTTCGGGTCTACGACCAAATACTCAACGCCCTGTTCAGACTCGCTTTCGCTGCGGCTCCGCATTCGCTGCTTAACCTTGCATCAGATCGTAACTCGCCGGTTCATTCTACAAAAGGCACGCCATCACCCATTAACGGGCTCTGACTACTTGTAAGCACACGGTTTCAAGTTCTCTTTCACTCCCCTTCCGGGGTACTTTTCACCTTTCCCTCACGGTACTGGTTCACTATCGGTCACTAGAGAGTATTTAGCCTTGGGAGATGGTCCTCCCGGATTCCGACGGAATTTCACGTGCTCCGTCGTACTCAGGGTCCACTCAGGAGAGAATTGACTTTCGACTACAGGACTCTTACCTTCTCTGGTTCGACTTTCCAGTACGATTCGTCTAATCAATTCTTTTGTAACTCCGTAGAGAGTGTCCTACAACCCCAATGAGCAAGCTCATTGGTTTGGGCTCTTCCCGTTTCGCTCGCCGCTACTCAGGGAATCGAGTTTTCTTTCTCTTCCTGCGGGTACTAAGATGTTTCAGTTCTCCGCGTCTGCCTTCGGACATGCTATGTATTCACATGTCGATAACACAACATAACTTGTGCTGGGTTCCCCCATTCGGAAATCTCTGGATCAACGCTTACTTACAGCTACCCAAAGCATATCGTCGTTAGTAACGTCCTTCATCAGCTTCTAGTGCCAAGGCATCCACCGTGCGCCCTTAATAACTTAATCACGTTATTAATTATGTGAGTAATCTTCTTTGCCGTAGGCAAAGAAGATTACTAGCGATTCATTTAAATGAATAAAGCTTTTAAAACTCTAATTCACTCGGTTTTGCTTGGTAAAATCTATTTTTACTTACTTATCTAGTTTTCAATGTACAATCATGAATACTCGGATGAGCATTCAAAACTGAATACAATATGTCACCTTATTCCATCAGTTTCTATTGAAACTGTTCCGTATATATCCTTAGAAAGGAGGTGATCCAGCCGCACCTTCCGATACGGCTACCTTGTTACGACTTCACCCCAATCATTCGTCCCACCTTCGACGGCTAGCTCCTAAAAGGTTACTCCACCGGCTTCGGGTGTTACGAACTCTCGTGGTGTGACGGGCGGTGTGTACAAGACCCGGGAACGTATTCACCGTAGCATGCTGATCTACGATTACTAGCGATTCCAGCTTCATGTAGTCGAGTTGCAGACTACAATCCGAACTGAGAACAGCTTTATGGGATTTGCTTGACCTCGCGGTTTCGCTGCCCTTTGTACTGTCCATTGTAGCACGTGTGTAGCCCAAATCATAAGGGGCATGATGATTTGACGTCATCCCCACCTTCCTCCGGTTTGTCACCGGCAGTCAACTTAGAGTGCCCAACTTAATGCTGGCAACTAAGCTTAAGGGTTGCGCTCGTTGCGGGACTTAACCCAACATCTCACGACACGAGCTGACGACAACCATGCACCACCTGTCACTTTGTCCCCCGAAGGGGAAGACTCTATCTCTAGAGCGGTCAAAGGATGTCAAGATTTGGTAAGGTTCTTCGCGTTGCTTCGAATTAAACCACATGCTCCACCGCTTGTGCGGGTCCCCGTCAATTCCTTTGAGTTTCAGCCTTGCGGCCGTACTCCCCAGGCGGAGTGCTTAATGCGTTAGCTGCAGCACTAAGGGGCGGAAACCCCCTAACACTTAGCACTCATCGTTTACGGCGTGGACTACCAGGGTATCTAATCCTGTTTGATCCCCACGCTTTCGCACATCAGCGTCAGTTGCAGACCAGAAAGTCGCCTTCGCCACTGGTGTTCCTCCATATCTCTGCGCATTTCACCGCTACACATGGAATTCCACTTTCCTCTTCTGCACTCAAGTTTTCCAGTTTCCAATGACCCTCCACGGTTGAGCCGTGGGCTTTCACATCAGACTTAAAAAACCGCCTACGCGCGCTTTACGCCCAATAATTCCGGATAACGCTTGCCACCTACGTATTACCGCGGCTGCTGGCACGTAGTTAGCCGTGGCTTTCTGATTAGGTACCGTCAAGGTGCGCATAGTTACCTACGCACTTGTTCTTCCCTAATAACAGAGTTTTACGATCCGAAGACCTTCATCACTCACGCGGCGTTGCTCCGTCAGGCTTTCGCCCATTGCGGAAGATTCCCTACTGCTGCCTCCCGTAGGAGTCTGGACCGTGTCTCAGTTCCAGTGTGGCCGATCACCCTCTCAGGTCGGCTACGTATCGTTGCCTTGGTAAGCCGTTACCTTACCAACTAGCTAATACGGCGCGGGTCCATCTATAAGTGACAGCAAAACCGTCTTTCATTGCGGAACCATGCGATTCCGCATATTATCCGGCATTAGCCCCGGTTTCCCGGAGTTATTCCAGTCTTATAGGTAGGTTACCCACGTGTTACTCACCCGTCCGCCGCTAACATCAGAGGAGCAAGCTCCTCGTCTGTTCGCTCGACTTGCATGTATTAGGCACGCCGCCAGCGTTCATCCTGAGCCAGGATCAAACTCTCCATAAAAGTTTATGATTTGTTTGACTAGCTCATAAAAAACTAATTTGTTTTAAAACGTCTAAGACGTTTGTTAATTGGAATTAACGTTGACATATTGTCATTCAGTTTTCAATGTTCATTTTATTCAGTAACGTCATTTATTTTATCATTTCTTTTCAAGAAAGTCAACAACTAATTAACATTACTTTTACAATTTTAAAATGTTTTCTTCATTTTATCAAGAGTCAATTTTACACTCTCTTTTTTTAATCGCTTTAATTTTTTCGGCGACTTTATTAATATATCATCAATTAGTTATTAAGTCAACACTTAATTTCAAATATATTTTTTTAAGCTGCGAGACATTGTTCTTTCTCTCGCTCACAAAGATATATTCTAACAGGATTACAAAAAATTGCAATAGAAAAACGCATATTTTTTTAAAAAACATGCGTTTAAAGGGATTTCTGTTTATTTCATTGTTTTAGTAATGATTTTTTGTGCCATTTCTTGATATATTTCACCTAATTTATCTGTAGGTTGATAAATAGATGGTGCGAAATCTTTGGGATCCCAAGTTGGTTGAGCAAGTGGTAATTGTCCCAATAACTCTGAATTAAGTTCGTCTGCTAATTTTTTACCGCCGTCTTTACCGAAAACATATTCTTTATTCCCTGTCTCTTTGCTTTCAAAATAGGACATGTTTTCAATAACACCTAAAATAGAGTGTTCAGTATGTTTAGCCATTGCACCAGCACGTGCTGCAACAAATGCTGCTGTTGGATGTGGAGTGGTTACAATGATTTCTTTACTTGAAGGAAGCATTGTATGCACATCTAAAGCAACATCTCCAGTTCCTGGAGGTAAATCTAATAATAAGTAATCTAATTCTCCCCATTTTACATCAGTAAAGAAGTTAGTAAGCATTTTACCTAGCATTGGACCACGCCAGATAACAGGGGCATTTTCTTCAACAAAGAATGCCATAGACATCACTTTTACTCCATGACGTTCAACTGGTTTAACTGATTTACCTTCAATTCCTGGCTTTTTATCAATTCCCATCATATCAGGAACACTGAAACCATAAATATCTGCATCAATTAATCCAACCTTTTTCCCTTCTCTTGCCAATGCTACTGCAAGATTGACTGCAACTGTTGATTTACCTACTCCGCCTTTACCAGAAGCAATTGCAATAAATTCCACTGGGTTATCTTTTGAAAGTAAACCTTCAATTGTTTGAGGCTCAGCATTAGGATCTTCTCCTGTAAATTTAGCAACCGTTTCTGGTTTTAACTCTTCAAAACGGATACCTACAGTATTTGCCCCATTTTCTTTTAAAGTTTCAACAATAGCCATTTGCAAATCTAATTGTGGTTTTCCACCTAATTTAGCCATTGCAATTTTGACGCTAACATGGTCGATTTCTTCTTTTATTGTGATATTAACAATACCACCTGTATCTTTAAGCGGTACATCTAAAATTGGATCTTTTAGATTCCCTACTAATTTGTTGACTTGTTCAACTGTTAACAAAGCTTGTCACCCCAAATATATAATTATTTACTCCTTCTATTTTAACAAACTTAGGGGGTAAGTGGTACTGAATGATTCAATCAATATGCTTTATTCAGTATTTTAATTACAAAAAACCAGTAAAAACGCTCAAAATACTGTCTTTACTGGTTTCAATCAATCTTTTATTTAAATTTCTCTCACGTTCGGCGCTTTACGAGTTTTGTCTTTATCTCTTACAAATAGTCCAATAACTAATCCTATTATTACTAATATAGTTATTACACCGAAGGATAAATCCACTCCTCGTGCTACAGCTTCTCTTTGCAATAATTCTTTTGAAGCTGCTTCATGCGGTTTTGGCGCAAAAGTTTTTGATCCTAAAGTCATCAAAGCAACCATTAAAGCAGTGCCTATTGATGAAGCCATCATTCTAGCGAAGTTCATGATTGCTGTACCATGCGAAATATCTTTGTTCGGCAAAGCATTCACGCCCGCTGTATTTAACGGCATCGTTAATATAGAGACTGAGAACATTCTGATAGCATAGACGACCACAAGAAGCCAATAAGGGGTATCTACCCGTAAGAAAGCTAAAACACCAGTCAATATTATCAACATAGTAAAACCGATAATAATCAATGGTCTTACTCCGTATTTATCATAAGCTTTCCCCGTGTATATTGACATTGCACCATTAATAATGGCGCCCGGTAAAATCACCATACCAGAGAGCATTGCTGAAAGTCCCATTGCATTTTGTACATACATCGGTATCAACAAAGCAGGTCCAATCATGGATGTCATTACAATCATCGAACAGATTGTAGTTAGGGTAAAAGTTTTATTTTTAAACACTCTCAAGTTCAAAATAGGATTCGCAATTGTTAGTTGTCGTTTAATAAACAGACCGATTACAATTAAACTTACTATAAGCGGTACATAGAACATCCAACTCGTAAATCCTAATGATCCAGCATTACTAAATGCATATAACATTACACCGAAACCTAATGTTGAGTAAACAACTGACAGTTTGTCTAATGTAATATCTTTAGGTTCATTATAGTTAGAGATACTTGTTGCTCCGAATATAAATCCTGCTCCTGCAATCACAGCAACTGCAATAAATGGTACGCGCCAACTACTGATATCTATAATTAAACCGGATAAAGTCGGCCCTATTGCTGGAGCGAAGGAAATCACTAGGCCAGCAAGCCCCATTGCGAATCCGCGTCTGTCTTTCGGAAACAATGAAAATAACGTAAATTGCATTAACGGCATTATAATACCGGCACCCATTGCTTGAATGACACGTGCTGTCATCAAGATTCCGAAATTAGGTGCGATAGCTGCTAGAATTGTCCCCGTTAAAAAGATACCCATTGAGGCCAGATACAAAGGTCTGGTTCTTATTTTATCCATTAAATAAGCTGTTAATGGTATCATTACGCCATTAACGAGCATAAAGCCTGTCACCAACCATTGTGCTGTATTCTCTCCAACATGTAGTCCCTTCATAATTGCTGGTAAAGCTGTATTAAGTAATGTCTGATTCAGAATAGAAATAAAACCACTTAATATCATCACTGAAACAATTATATTACGTCTATGTTTGGTTATGACCTGTTCGGACATTTAAACACTCCTTTTCGTACTACCTTTGTTATGATGCAATAATAAAGGTTAGCAAAGCAAACTAATTGCTTGCGGAGATTACTTATTTCTATTTAGATTTTCGCTATCTGGATAAAATACTTCTTTACATATATATAAGAAAGCTATGATCAACATAATAACCCAATAGTCTATATTAATATATACATAATGAATGTGCACAATGAAAAAGAACATCACTGTAGTTACAGAATAGGAAATCAGATGGAAAATTTCGCCGTGAAAATATGGACTCTGCGGTAATTTCTTTTTAAAGTAATCCATTAGATATTCTACGGTAAACATTGTAAAGTAACCGAGTACAATATAACTGCCATAATAAAATAGATTTTGGTAAAAACCTTTATTATAACCAAAATACCCTAGATGAAAGAAAATAAGCAGTCTACTTAACCCATATAACACAAATCCTAAAAGTGTGAGGAATATCGCACCCGAAATCACAAACACAAAAATAACAATTAAAGTAGATATAAGATTAAAAAAGTTGTTTTTAAAGAATTTCAAGCACCCTCACCTCTTTCTATGCAGTTATTTTTACACATGTATCATAACACAATAAAAACCTCTCTATAAATTAAAATATCCCGCTTCACCACGGGATATTTTTCAGGCTTCTGATTTATTATTTTTATACAGAGTCAACCATAGCGCGAACAGAATTAAAATAAACACTATAATTAACGTTACGTTGTTAAGAATACGTGCGCCTCCTATCACAAACGGCATCGCATAAATACCGCCCATAATAGTAGAACCGATGGAGTTGCCCAGATTTTTAGATAAAGAGTAGAAAGACATCATACGCTTCATCTCATTTGGAGATGTTTCTTCTTGCACGATTACACTGTCTTTCGTGTAAACCACGCCGAAACTTGCACCTGCAAGCAATAATGTAATAGCCAATAATACCGGAGCTGCATGTGTAGCAAATATAAGAATACTACATACCAATAACGAAGTGAAAGCGACGATATATAGCGTTTTTCTAGTTATATTCGCCTCAATACGATGCAGATTGAAATTAATAACCAGCCAAGCTACAGATATCGGAAATACTACGAAACCACTTTGTAATGGTGATAATCCCAATTCTTCCTGTAAATAAATCGACATATATAGGTTATAGCCCATTAAAATCATGGCATAAATAAAGTCAGTAACGAATACTAACGTAATTGTGCGGTTGAATTCAGATACAGGAAGAAAAGGAGCACGCATTTTCTTTTCTACCTTAAATAGTTTATAAGCTATAACTGCACCAATCACGAAAGCAATAATCTTCAGCCAAAATGGAAGAGGCGCTGTGACTGCTCCGACAATAAAGATTAACGTTAAGTAAAAGAAGGAAAGACCTTTACTGTCAAAAGGTTCTTCATTTTCGACTTTATCTTCATCAAAATGAAAGGTGATAAAAGCAAGTACAGCCGCAATTACTGCAATAGGTATATTAATGAAGAACAACCAATGCCATGTTGCAAATTCCAAGATTCCTCCACCTAATAAAGGTCCGATAATGCTTGAGATTCCCCAAACACTGCCGACAATTCCCATTATCTTATATCTTAGAGGAATTTCAAAAGCTAATTTAGGTACGATTTGGCTCAATACCATCATAATACCTGCGCCAAGACCTTGAACAAAGCGAGATATAATTAATAATGTAAATGTACTACTTAAACCTGAAAATAAACTACCGATACTAAATAAGAACAATCCCGTTATCGTCACATAAATAAGCTTAAAGCGTGACAGGAACTCTCCTACTAAAGGATTCACAATCACAAGTGCTATAAAATAAACTGAGAATACTAAAGAAATTGAAGCTGTTACATTTAAATCTTGTTTAATTGTAGGCAGTGCTAAAGAAATAATCGATGTTTCAATGGCTGACATGAACATAATCAATACTAGTGCAGTCACTACCCCAATTGATTTCAATTTCATAAAACGAATTCCTCTTTTCTTAATCTCTTTTCTTAGATTCTTACAATAAGAAAGAGGTTGGCAACTTTAAACAACCCTTTCTGATTGTCATTTAAAGATCCATCCTCTGTTTCTTTCTATCTACATATAATACAAAATACCGATGAAGTGGCATAATGAAGCAATTACAATAAAGATATGCCAAATCATATGAAAATAGGGCTTATTCTTCTGAGCATAAAACCATGCTCCGATTGTATATGCAATACCGCCAAGCAAAATAAATAACATAAATTGCCATGATGCTTCTTTCCATATAATCGGAATATAAATGATTCCAACCCACCCCATAATTAAATACATAAATAAACTTAATTTGGGATTCACTTTCTCAGCGATTGCTTTGTAGAGAATACCCCAGATTGTGATGCCCCATAATAGTATCATAATAATCCAGCCGAACCATCCTCCGACTAATACTAGCGACACTGGAGTATACGTACCAGCAATGGCGATATAAATCATACTGTGGTCTACAATCCTCATAATATATTTGTGTGAAGAATTATTTTGCATCACATGATAAATTGTGGAAGACAGCAGCATTAAAAATATACTGATTACATAAATTGAGACGCTGACTGACGTTAACGTACCACCCTGGTTATAACTATGTACGGCTGCATAAGGTAAGGCGATTAATGTTACTAAAGCAGCACCCCCATGTGATGCAGCATTTCCAATTTCTTCTCCGAATGATAACGGAATAATGTCCTTGAATCGGCTAATTGCGTTTTCTTTTCCTGTGTTTGAAGTCTGTTTCAATAATGACTCCACCTTTACGGTTAAATAAGATTTCTGCGTTTTAAATCATTAGTTGCAGTTTCCACGCTATCTTTTCCTTCGCGGTTTTTTAGCGGTGAAAATTCTTCATCTCGCGGTACTTGCAATGTGATAAAACTTGTTGCGTATTTAAAGATATCAAAATAAAATAATTCAAATTTCAAAGTAGGCTTTGTCACTATATCAAAATCTTCATCCAACTGTGCTAATTGCTTCACTGCTAAATGATAAGGCATTTCTCTATCAACAGCCGACTGTATAAAAGCAAGTTTAAAAGCATGAATACCGATATTAGCATTATGGAATGCATCCGCTTCTGCTTCATCCAACTCTGAATACTCAAGCACGGCATCCTTACAATTAATATTGACTAAACGCCCTACACTTTCTCCTGGCTTAGGTTCAATTGATTTAGAGCTGATATCACGATTATATTCTACTGTAAATCCAGCAAATACAGGATCCAGCACACGTGCTAACACATTATCGATATTATTCATAAATATAAATTTTATGCCATCTTCTTCCATCTTATCAAGGTAACCTTGCTCCTCAAGGGCTTTAAATACACCGCCGTTTCCGTTCGGCGTTTCCATAACTTCGCCATTTTCGCCTAATACAATACCGCCTTCTTCATTTAAAGCAACAATATTATGCTGTTTAAAGAAATGAATAGAATTTGCATCATAACCAAAATAGTTCTTTTCCTCAAAGAAATGGCGTGTTGCTTCATCATTGATATCACTTGTCATAATATACCAATCAATATTACGACCTGCTTCTTCTGCTAGATGAATCAACTGTTTGGCTTGTAATTCGAAAAGACTCGTCCCTTCGATTTCAAAAGAACCCTTTGGTCCATCATAGCCTAATCGAGTACCTTGTCCGCCCGCCATAAGCACAACGGCAAATTGTCCCTCTTTAATCGCATCGATTCCTGTATGATAAAATGCGTCCAACTCTTCCTTAGAATAGTCGTCCTTGACTTTATATTTAACTTCAGTTGCCTCTTTTGCTTCTTTACTTTTATTTTGCGACTTCTCAACATAAAGTGATTGATACATATCTTGAATAGCAGTTAAATCCAAAGATTCTAATTTAGAAGCAATATTTTCTTTTTCATTCGAACTCATTAATTTCTCATATTCTAATAAATGTTGTTGATTATTTTTCTCTAATTTGTTCTTATCCAACATGGTACCTTTTACCTCTCCTTAAGTTTCTCCGCGATTAGCGAGTGTTCAAAATATTAATATACTTCGATACTCTTAATACCCTAAGATTATATCATATATTAATCAGTTCGGCTTTATCCTAATCAATTCTATCTTATACCTTTTTAAGTTGTGCTATCAAAACGGCAAGGTTATAAATTGATTCAACCACTGATTAATAACTTCGCGAAATATAACATACGTACCACCGAAAGTAAATGCGGTTGCTAATGATAAATCTACCATTCCGCCTGTTTTAAATTGGATCGGGAGTTTAACAGATAACGGCAATGGATATAACAATTTAACGCCTCTAGGTGTCAACATATCCAAAATAATATGAGATGCCATTCCACCGATGAAAGCTGTGAAATACATTTCCGGTGTATGAATGCTTGTTAATAATAATGCCATCAATAATGTAAATAATAGAGAGTGTGTAAATGTTCTATGACCGAACAAAGTACGAACGATAAAGCTTAAAAATTTGAAGCGCCGCCCTATTTTGCTCTGTGTATGGCAAATATCCGGCAACATACTTCCGCCTACTGCTAAGACAACAGTTGTAATAGAATTGAACAAATCCGGATGATAATAATTAACTGCGAGTGTTCCTATTAAAAACCCGCATGATATGTGCGTTTTTCCTGTCATCTCTAATCTCCCTTCTGATTTTATTATTTTACCACAATTCATCTTTAAAATCGAACATATTTTCGGTTCATATGTTCGCCTTTTTCAATTAGTATGTCACATTCTAAAAAGTATCTCATAATCGTTGAAAACGTTTTCTAAATAGTGTATGATGTATTTACAATATTTTAAAAGGATGTGTTCTTGTAATGGCAATGACAGTAAAAAAGGATAATAATGAAGTAAGAATCCAATGGAGAGTCGCTAACATTAAAATTCCTACAGACAGCATCAAAAGCATAAGAGAAGATCAAGACTTGCACGCAGTACCTGAAGAAGGTAAAGAAGTATCACGAATCGGTACTACTTTTGGTAAAACAAACCGTGTTATTATCGATACTGATGATCACGAATACATCATTTATACATTTAACGACAAAAAAGTTTATAACGAATTAACAAAATAAATAAAAATGATAAAAGCGGTCGCGCACTCTACTAGAAGTGTTCGACCGCTTCTTTATTCTTCTTTGTTTTTATCTATTAACTTCTATAAAATTGAGAAACAGGGTCAATAACTTATAATTAAAATCATAAAGGAGCGATGCACGATGTATATCGTTACAAATAGAATTGAAGTCAAAAAAGGATTTGCTGAAAAAATGGCACCACGCTTCACTTCAAATCCTCAATTAGAAGAAATGCCAGGGTTTAATCGCGTAGAAGTATCTTTAATCGAAGATGACAATAAAGATACTGAAGAAATGTATGTAACGACTTGGTGGGATTCCGAAAAAGACTTTGAAAACTGGAAAAATAGTGATGCATTTAAACAAGCACATCAACGCTCTGATAAAAACGCATCACAATCAGACGAAAAGAAAGAATCGCCTATCATTGGCAGTAATCTTGTAAAATCTCATGTCCTTACTGCACTTGGTAAATTAGAATAGTACACAAAGAGGGGGTTGCGACAAATTAATGTCACAGCCCCCTTTTCTATTAGAAATATAAATGCGCCATCAACGCTATAATAGGCAACACAATGATAGTTCTGAGTAAGAAAATGACAAACAATTTGCCGATACTGACTGGAATCTTAGATCCTAAGATAACGCCTCCGACTTCAGATAAGTAAATCAATTGAGAGATACTCAAAGCCCCTACAACAAATAACGTGACTTGGCTTTTTACGCCATCAATTAAGATAGAAGGTAAGAACATATCTGCAAATCCTACGAGCATCGTTTCAGACGCACGCCCTGCTTCTGGAATTTGTAATAGCTCTAATAATGGAACAAATGGTTTACCGATAATTTCAAAGAATGGCGTATATGTCGCAATAATTGTTGCCAGCGTACCGATTGTCATGACAACTGGTAAAATTGCGAACCACATATCCACTACAGTTCCTAATCCTGATTTGAAGAAATCAACAAAGCCAGGTGCTTTAATTCCTTTTTCAGTAGCTAAATTAAAACCATGTCTTACAGCTGAAACGCCTTCAGGTTTAGATTCGTCTTTACTGTATTCACTGTTTTCAACTGCATATTCATCAGGCACATTGCGTAACGGCCAAATTCTCGGCATAATGACTGCTGCCACTAAACAGGAAACTATGACAGTTAAGTAAAAATAAAAGAAATGATTCTGCATGCCGACTGTTTCAGCTACTACAATCGCAAAGGTTAACGATACTACACTGAAAGTAGTCGCAATCACCGTCGCTTCTCTTCTGGAGTAAAAACCTTGTTCATATTGACGGCTGGTAATGATTACACCCACTGTGCCGTCTCCGATAAATGATGCCAAGTTATCGACAGTAGAACGGCCAGGTAATGTAAATAACGGTCTCATTACTGGTCGGAATATCGGTCCAAGCATTTCTAATAAACCGAATTCTAGCAGAAGCGGTAAAAATAAAGCTGCGAAGAAAAATACCGATAGTAAGGTTGGTAATAAATCTGAGAAAATTAAATTGCCTGTATCATCTGAGTAAACGATTTTTGTGCCGAAGTGCAAGAAAGTCATCCATGCAAACACTACAGCTAACAATCTGACAATCAACCAGATCGGTGTCACATTAAATACCGTGTTCATTAAACCTTGAGGATTAATTCGATTTCTAAGAATAGTAGAACATAATAAAGTAAGAATTCCTGAAAGTGTAATAACAATCAGTAAGATATAAGGCATCGACCCTCCTAATAAATCTTTCAGCCAATGCGCTAAAAATGCTACGGTTAAAGTAGTTTGTTTCTTGCCATCTTCTGTCACTGGTATGGGAATTAAGAAAAGCATAATCCCGATTAATGACATGATAATAAATTTTAAACGTCCTTTTATCATTTGCGATTTTGTATATTTTTCCATAATCTTCTCCCTCTCGTTAAAACAATTATAAGCATAATCATGAGACTTAGCAATAGAAAATTAAATATTAATACAAAATAATGTATAAAATCTACAAATATAATTAGCTTCTCTCTTAAAAAGAAAGGCGCTATACATTGCCTTTCTCCTCTCAAAAGTTTTTCTTTTTCCAAAATAGAAGTATGTATTTTGCATAAACTTAATGGTTTTTCCATAAAAAAAGAACCGCTTCTCTTCCATGAGAAACGGCTCTGACTTTCACTACATTTTTCTTAATACATAGATGAAGTATGGTGCACCGACAATCGCAATAATAACGCCGACAGGAATATCTAGTGGCGGATGAATGCCGCGTGCTAAGGTGTCGCTGACAATAATCAAGATAGCTCCGATTAAACCAGACATCGTAATGATATGAATATGTTTATGACCGACAATGGTTCTAGCAATATGCGGTGCAATCAAGCCGAGGAAACTCAATCCGCCTACTACTGCGATTGAAGATCCTGCGAGCATTACTGCTAAAATAAGCATCACCATTTTTACGGTACGTACTCGAGTACCAAGCGCAGTTGCTACTTGATCACCGAGATGTATGATGTCTAGGCGTTGTGCTAAGAATAATATCAACAGCACTGTAACAATGAACCACGGCAAGATTGATAATACATGATCCATATTACGACCGAATAGGCTCCCAGTCAGCCATACCAGCGCTAAATTCGCTTCAAGCGGGAAACGAATTAATAAGTATTGAACCACTGCCATACAAATCGCACCAATGGCTAAACCGATTAAAGCCAGGCTAGACCCTTGTACATCTTTACGTGCAATTAAGTAAGACAAGATTAAACTGACTACTAATGCACCAATGAAAGATGCTACAGGCAACGCATAGATAGGCGCTTTCGGGAATAAAATCAAGACTGATACCGCTGCTAAACTTGCACCTTTCGTAATCCCGATAACGTCAGGAGAAGCTAATGGGTTACGTACGACGCCTTGAATAACAGCACCTGAAATCGCAATACTGCTTCCGACAAGCAATCCTACTAGCATACGTGGTTCTCTATATTCATTGATAATGAAGTCATCTTGCATAATTAATCCCTTAACAGCTTCAAGTGGATTGACGAAGACCGCACCGACTGAGAGAGAGAATAAAGAAACTAATATTAATATCACAATGACAATCAGATATTTTCTTCCTAAATGTTTTGTCATATGCGTTTCACTCCTCTCAATGTCAATGATAAGAAGTAAATTGCACCTACGAATGAAGTCACAATACCTACTGGTGTTTCATAAGGGTAAGCAATCAATCTGCTGATGACATCAGAAAGTAATAGAATGGCTGCACCGAATATCATAGTGAGTGGAATAATAACCAAATAGTTATGTTGCGTATAATGCTTCACGATATGCGGAACGATTAAGCCGATAAATCCGATTGGCCCAGCAATCGAAACAGAAGCACCTGCAAGTACGACTACTAAGATACCTAGAATCAGACGTGTCAATTTAATATTTTGGCCAAGTCCTCTGGCAAGCTCGTCTCCTAATTCTAAAATAGAGATACTGCGCCCCATAAAGATTGCAGCAATAAATGCCGCTATTAACCATGGCAAGATTGATATCACATCAGCCCATTTTAAGGTAGAGAGTGAACCTACTAGCCAAAAGTAAACAGTTGTTGTGGAGTCCTCATTCAGTAAAATCAGCCCCTGCGTCAAACTTGTGAAGAAGAGATGCACCGTCATCCCTGCTAAAGCTAATTTGACCGGTGTCATACCTTTTGTTGAATCAGATAACATGTAGACGATACTACCACCAATAAATGCACCAATAAAAGCGAGTAAAGTAGATAAAGGCGTTAACGCGGGAAACATAACAGTAATGACCACAATCACGAAGGAAGCCCCTGCATTGACACCAAAGATTTGAGGTGATGCCAATGGGTTGCGCGTCATAGCTTGCATAAACAGTCCAGCAACAGCGAGTGCTGCACCAATAAGCAAACCGCCTATCATTCTCGGCATACGTATATTATGTATCACTAACGTGTTTTTTGTATCGTGGTGCCATATTAAATAATCTGCAACGTCTTTCAACTTCATATTTGTAGTACCGACAGTCAAATTGAAATACATCACAATAAAAAGAAAACACACACTCCCTATAAAAAGGAGCGTGGTGCGTTTTCTTTGTTTCTTTTCAATTAGGCTGTGGTTAGATTGTGTACTCATAACCATTCACCTTCTCCGTCTTACTTATTACCTTGATCGTCTTTGTGTTCTTTAGAGATTTCTACTAATTCTTTAGCAAGTGCTTCAGAAGAAATCAAACCACGTGATCTTGACCAAGTACTGCGATCTGCAGTGTACACACGATTATGTTTAACCGCATCGATTGTTTTCCAAACTTTATCATTTTCTTGTTTATCTAATAAAGGTTTGTCTTTTTCATCAATCATAATAAACATTTGTTGCGGATTTACTTTCGCTAATTGTTCAGTTGACATTTTTAAGTAAGGACCATTCATGTATTTAGGTAAATCTTTAGAAGTACCTTTGTTCAATGCTTCTTTGAATCCTAAATCATGGAAGATTTGACCTACATATGATTTATCAGAGTGTGCCATAATGTCAGATTTAGTAATTACGGCTGGTAAAGCTGATAATTTTTTATCTAAAGTAATTTCTTTGCTGTATTTATCCATTTTTTCGTTATGTTCTTTTAAGCGTTTGTCGCCTTCTTTTTCTTTACCTAATGCTTTAGCAATTGTTTTGAAAGCTTCGATGTTTTGTTTATAGTCACCGTCAAAGCTTGGTAAGAAAATAGTCGGTGCGATTTTGTTTAATTCTTTTTTAATTCCTTTATGGCGTTGTTGGTCAGCAAGAATTAAATCTGGTTTTTCTTTACTGATTACTTCTAAGTTCGGTTGTTTACGAGTACCCACTGATTCGTATTTACCGATTTTTTCACGGATTGGTTTGATGATACGATCTGGTTTGTTATCATCTGCAACACCAACTGGCGTAATACCTAATGCAGCTAATGCATCTACGAAAGAATATTCTAAAGCTACGACACGTTTAGCGCCCTTTTTAACTTTAGTTTCTCCACCGTCATTTTTGATTGTGATTGTATCTTTAGAATCTTTTTTGCTTGATTCTTTAGATTTGTCACTATTACCGTTGCCGCAAGCCGTTACAACAGTTAAAGCTAAAACTAATACTAGAATACCGAGAAACTTCAACTTCTTCATGTTTCTGATTCCACTCCTTCTTATATATTGATGCTTTTGTAAAGTGGCGAATGAAATAATACTCTAGCTGACTTGATTGGTTCAGTTTCAAGCCATAATATGTAAGCGCAGAAAGAATTGATAGAATGTAATATTTCATTGCCGCTTCATCTTTCATCTTTACTTATAATACTATTGATAACGATTCTCATTGTCAACAATATTTTCCACTTTCTTGAAAAAAACTGAGAGAATTGCATGATTGCGTTTTCTTTTGAAAAAGAGGAGCTTGGGATGTGAGGGATAGCGGGAGGTATGTGGGAGTTGTGGGAGTTGCGAGTTTGGAGTGAATGGCTGTGTGGGGATTATGCGAGTTTATTGGACATGTTGCTCTCATTCTTGGCCGATATACCCGTTTATTGGACACGTTTGCCTTATTCTTGGCCAATATATGCGTTTATTGGACACGTTGACTCGATTCTTGGCCAATATATCTGTTTATTGGACACGTTTGCCTTATTCTTGACCAATATATCTGTTTATTGGACACGTTCGCCGCCATCTTGGCCAAATATATCTATTTAACAAGCGTGTAAGGTTAGAAAATGTTAGATTCTAGACACTACCTCACCAGAATTGTCTAGAAAACACACTAAAGGACCGGAACAAATTAATGTTCCGGCCCCTCCTCTATAAACCATACATCTCGCCGTGCAGCCCGCTATTTAATTTTTACTTTTTCATCTGCAGTTTGAAATGTGTCAACTAGGATTTGTATGCCTGGTTCTCTCACATAGTCATGCGGCAGTGTTTGTTGGTACATGCTTTGCGCTAATGCCTGATATCCTAATTTAAAAGTCATGGTATCACCAACTTTATGATAATCAGAATTCTTCAAATCTACCATTAAGTGGTCACTCGTAGCGCCCATAATTCTTACATCGTCAAAAAGCGGAAATATGTCTTTAACTGCAGTATCAATTTGTCCAACATCCAATATTGCTTGTAGATACGATGCATCTTGCGCTGTATCAATGCGAGGTTTGATCTCTATAATTTCTGCTTTTAAAGTGATAGCATTTTGGAATAAATAATGGATTGGTTGTTGATCAACGGTGTTTGTTCCTCTGAACAAGGACTCTCCGATGCGCAAATCATTAATACGGCCAAAAGTACAGAAATCTAAGAGTGGTAAGGCACTAGAGTTGCCGCCTGAAATCATCTTCAACGGATAACCTGTTTTCTTTTCCACAGATTGAATAAATTGATTAATTAGCAGTATGTCCTCTTCTGTAGGCGGAATGTCTTGGAAACACATAAAGTTGAATGCTAATCCAGCTAGACAGATATGTTTCATGTGCAGAATTTCGTTAATATATTCCACTATATCGTAAGTCAAGACGCCTTCTCTGCTATCTTTCCAATCCACCATCAATAATATTTTATGTTTGCGGCCAAGAGAGGCTGCCACTTGATTCAATTCATGAATCGTTTCTAAATCTGTTTGAATACTGATGCTCGTCTTCAATACGGTATCTTTCAACTCGCGGCGATTCGGCGTACGTATCATCATGTAAGACAAATCGTCATCGTGCAATTTATCAATATTAGCAAAGCGCGCATCACCTACATGATGGATACCTAATTCTTTCAACGCTTCGACGATAGGACGATCTCCGGCAATACATTTTATCACTGGAGTGATATCTAAACCGCGTTGTTCTAATTTATATTTCAACATTAAAGCATTGTATTGAATCTTAGCTAAATCTATTTCTAAGTATGCCATCTTGGTCACTCTCCTTCCCATAACGGGTTGGCAACTTCAGTGTTTACATATTTTTTAACTTTGCCTTCCATACGCATACGCATCAGTGATTTGACTTTCATCGTTTTTGCAAATAATACTTTTTTCAAAATATCAGCGTGTGGTTTATTCGGATCGATTGCATTCAGTGTAATATGGCGGATAATCTCAAATATTTCATCTTCCTCGATACAATCGTATTGTTGAAAATGATACGTTAATTCTCCCATCTGATTCTGAATGACTGCATGTTGGAATTTGGCTATGACATCTTCAATTTTATCAGCAATCAGACTTTGATTTTCTACCTCTACATTAGGCAGTTTTTCTTGTAAAGATGGCAAATCAATGCGTGAGCCACCTAAATCGCGTACTGCGAAAGCCATTCTATAATCTTTACCAAGTTTCACAATGGTGTTTTGCATGTGCGCTTCTAACGCAATACCGTAATCTTGAATGTAAGCAATTAAAGGTGGAATTAATGTATGTGCATAAACAGTTATAAATTGCTTAATTGTATTTTTAGAAATTTCGTTGTCTACCCATTCTAAATAACTATCTACAATGGTATGGTCATCAATCGGATTAGGATTGACCAGACTCGCAGTGACAACTGTCACGCCTTCTCCATCTATAAAAGGCTTTTCTCTTACGATGTAAGCCAATTGTCTTGCTTTATCCGCTTCTACATCAGCATGCAATCCATATGGCTCTTTAGCGATTTTCAATTGTGGATAAAGATGCAGCATATCTTGCAGTTCATAACTCAATTTCGGACCGTCTTTGGTGGTTACCGATGAAACTGTGCGAACTGCACTTGTTGCTTGTACTTCAACAGGCAACTTGATGTGAAACGGGCGATTGAGCAAAGCCATCGTTCTAAATGATAAAGTCGCTTTAGAGGGTAACGTGATCGGCGTCGGAATCAGCCGTCTCTCTTGTATCCAGTCTTTGAAGCGGTCAATAATCACATGTTCATATTGCCATGGATGGACAATGACGACATCATAATCTTCTAATTTTAAATTTAATGCTTTGACGAAATGTTTTAAACGCTGCTTTTCATCTCTCAATACTTCATTCAACATAAAGTCAGGATCGAGAGAAGCGGATGTCGCAATTGCATCCTCTTTTCGAATTAACATGACTTTCAAAGGAATTACCTTTTCAAACTCAGGCGCATAACGTTCCACTTCTTCATTCGACAGGGGCAGCTTCGTCTTGGACAACGGATGTGTCGGATGTCCTTCTACTGCCAAGCTTTCTGAATAGAGCAAGTCGTTCATTTCATCTAATGCACTCATGTGCTGCATCCAAGCAAAATAGTTCAAACTTACTGGCATTCTGGAAAACTTCATGCTGTCATGAATTAATTTGCGGCGCTGACCCATCTGAGCATACGTAAGATCGAACCCTCTTCGGCTGTGAATCAGTTCTTGCTCAAGACGTTCTGGAATTGTAACCTCAAATTCTTCCTCCAGAATCTTCAGTAATTGTTCTAAGGTCTGAACGATGACTTCCTGATTTCTAATTTGGAATGCTAACGGGCCGTTCATCGTATAGCGTTTGAAGGCGGCTTCACCTGTTACCTGCACTGACAGAATACGTCCTTTAAATTGAACGTCTAAATGGCCGTCATAGTGATCGATTCTTGTACCTTCCGGAAAAATATTTTCTTTAATCATCGCATTCAATACACGGTGCTGCATATTGATGTCTGCACGTTGAATGGTTGTTTGTATCATACTACACTTCCTCTATTCTTCATTTCTTTGATACCAAAAAAGATGACGGCAACTATAATTGTACTGACACCCATGGCTATAAATGTCGGGATAATACCGATCCACTCTGTTAAAGCACTCATGATCACTGAACCTAGCGGAATCATACCGCGGTCCATCATGACGATACTGAGTATGCGTCCTCTACGTTCATCCTCTATGTGAGTTTGAAAATAGACTCTGTTGGTGGTACGTGCACATTGGCTGAATAACCCAATGAGAAAAATAAATCCAAAGAGTAATATCGAATTCGGCATAATCACTGCAATTAATGCTACCCCGAATAATATTGAGCTTAAGTAATAAACATTAATAGAATAGAAAAACTTCAATATTTTGGGTAATAATAAGGTAGCAGTGATACCGCCGATTGCACTAAATGTCATGGCAATCCCAAAGACAGATGCTTGACCAGGAAAGTTCAAACTGGTTAGCACAGGCAAGAGCGTGGTATATGAGAAACCAGTCGCCATAATAATGAGTGAAGTTATAAATATATTAAACCCTTGTACATGGGTTTTAAAATAATCCGCTACAATACCAAATGAAAATTTAGTGTCAGCTTCTTTGCCTGTTGATGCTACTTTAAAATGCAGTGGCAAGCACAGAAGCGTTGCCAAACAATATGTAATTGTTTGTGCCAAGAAGGCGAACTTCACATTCAGTGCGGCTATAATCGCACCTGCAATAGCCGGTCCGATTGAGCGGCAGATATTAATAATAAATGAATGATAGGAAACTGCCTTGACTGTACTGAGCGATTCAGACAAATCCGGTAAAATCGCTTGTCTGATTGGCGTCTCAACAGCATTGAGTATGCCTCTCCCGCAGGCATAAATCAATATTATATATATAGGCAATTGCCCCATTTTGAAGCTGAGAAAACATAAAATTGCAGTTAATACTGTCGAAGAGGTAATCGTAATACGAATTAACACACCTCTGTCATATTTATCTGCTATCGACCCAGCCCAAATACTTAAAAATAGTATGGGAATGAGTCGAACAAAATTAACCAGTCCTAAGTAAAATGCATTATGATATAACTCATATACATACCAATTTAATGCGATTTGGCCAATCCAATTCCCCAAAAACAGAAGGAATGAACTTGGAAAAAAATACTTTGCCATTGATAATTCCACCTGTCTTTTTAATTGATAATGATTATCATTACCGATATGATGGATTATACAAATCTTTGGTAGTTTTGTAAAATATTTATTGAAGAGGTGTACTATGAACAACAATTTAGAATCACAAAATATAAAAGCTTTATCCCTTACAAAAGAAGAACAATCAGCTTATGATTATCTGGCAGAAAGTCATCCTAAATGGGCTGAAGCCTTCCAAACAGTCTTAATGCAGGCAAGAGATTTAATATCAAAGCGTTTGATTGTTTCAATCTATCGAGAAAATATGGTGGGACAAGGTCAAAATAGCGAGATTATTTCTGCTGAGCAATTACCGTTCGCTTTAACTGCTCCCACAGGAAAAATTATGAAAATGATCTGGCCTCGTTCCGGTAAAATATTGTATGCACCTATTAGCGGGTTCCATGCATTTGATCGCATAGACATGGAGGCTCCGTTTTATTTTTCTGAACTAGAGACTGAAAAGGTACAACGTCTTCAGCATCCGGAAGAAGTGCTTGAAGTTATTCTTAATGAGGCTCCAGAATATAAAGGCGCTGCCAGCAATCAATTCAGCGACGACTTGATGAATAGTGCAGCCAATATGGCAATGGCCTTGAGCTATCAACATTTAGCCTTGCAAGATGAAGACCGCCCTATGTTGGAAATTATTGCCAATCATATTGATAGTTATTTGCGTTCAGAACAAGCAGTTGTTGAAGGCCATCCGCTTCATCCTGGCGCTAAACTGCGTAAAGGTCTATCACCAGAAATGAATTATCAATATTCATCTGAATTTCATCAACCGCAGCACTTAAATTTTATTGCGGTTCACAAAGATTTGACACGCACACAATCACTTGGATATACATATAATGAACTGATTTTCCAAGCGTTTCCAGGCTTAGAAAAAGCCTTTAAGCAATCATTAACTCATGACCAGCAAGATGATTATCGAGTAATGATTCTGCATCCATGGCAATATTCAGAAATTCTGCATCGTGACTATCAAGATGAAATTGCACGTGGCTTAATAGTGGATATGACTTATGATACAACCTATTATGCCGGTCTTTCATTTAGAACTTTGATGCCGAAGCTGCCTATTATCACGCCCCATGTTAAGTTATCTACTAATGTACATATTACTGGGGAAATACGTACTTTATCAGAGCAGACTACTTTCAATGGGCCATTAGTAACTGAAATATTAGAAGACATTATGCAAAAGGATATGTTGTTTAGTGATATTAACTCTAGTCCGATTCCAGAAACAGCAGGCATTCACTTTTACAATACCGATGATAAAGGAGATCATCAAACGAGACGCAGTGAGCAACTTGGAAGCTTATTGCGTACAAACATCTATCAATTAGCAGACAAAGAAACGATTAATCTAATTCCTTCTAGTTTGGTGGCTTACAATCCGAATCAAGGAGAAGCAGTGGTCAATTCATTAATTCACCGTGCTCAATTTGCAGGACAACATGCTGATTTCGAAAAAGCTGCTCATGCTTGGCTTTCTGAATATGCTCAAGCTTTATTAGATATGGTAATTCCGTTGCTCGTGAAATACGGAATTGCTTTAGAAGCACATTTACAAAATGCGATTGCCTCTTTCAATCTAGACGGCACATTGAATCATATGTATATTCGAGATTTCGAAGGGCTGCGCATTGATGAAGCACAATTGAATCGCAGCGGTTATTCAACTGAGCATTTTCATGAAAAATCACGTATCCTAACTCATAAACCAGCTTCTGTTTTTAACAAAGCTTTCTATTCTACTGTGCAAAATCATTTAGGCGAGATTATCTTGACCATCGCTCAACATACAGAGGATAGTGTGCAATTTGAAAATGCTTTATGGGATGCAATTCGCACAATCATTCAAGAGAAGTTTAAAATAATGCGTGCATCTGGAGAAATTGAAGAACAACGTTTGAAGGAAATAGAAGACATCTTCTTCGATCAGAAAATCGATTATAAATGCGTCACTACAATGCGTTTAGAGGACGAAGCACATGAGTACACATATGTGAAAGTCGACAATCCTTTACACACTGAAAAGTAATACCTTGAAAGAGTGTGGCAGAATTAAGGGAGCCGGACATTAAATTGGTCCGCTCCCTTATTTTTTTAGGTCGCAACTCGGTAGTCATAGTGAATTAAAAAAAGCGATGCACGTTTAATATGCACCGCTCATTCTTTACAATTAATTATTGAAGACCTTTGTTTTGGTCTTGTTGTTGCTGTTGGTTATTCTTTTGTTTTAATTCAAACTCTTTACGAGTTAAAACATCATCAACACGCATGTTGACTTCAACTACTTGCAAACCAGTCATATGTTTCACTTGTTCTTTAATTAAATCTGTTACTTTTTGGAAGATTTTAGGTGCTGATTCGCCGTATTCTAAGACTACTTTTAAATCAACTGCAGTTTGTTTTTCTCCTACTTCCACTGACACACCTTGTGTCACATTTTCAGTACTAGAGAATTGATTACTTAAATTATCTACAAAGTTACCTTTTAAAGATAAGATACCTTGTACTTCGCGCGCTGCAATACCTGCAATTTTCTCGATTACTTCATCTGAAAATGTAAGTTTATTATGAAATTTCGGTTTAGTATTCTCTTGGTTTTTTTCTTGTTCAAGTGAATCTACGCCAGTTTCTTGATCATACGCTTGTTTTGCTTTTGTGTTATCTACTGCCATAATAGGATTCCCCTTTTCTAATTTAAAATAGTCGTTAATGCTCAACTACATTGGATTAAGTATTTAGCTCCACCGGTTTAAGAAGTTTAAGAATTCTTGTCTACGGTCTTTAATGTACCCGATACCTATGCCGATTAAACATAGCACCACAATGAGAACCGTCTTCCAAAAGCCCAGTGTTAAAAATAAAACTGCAATGATAAGAAATACTAAAAATCCAACAATTCTGCCTGCGTAATTTTTTATAAAATTAACCACATGCTGTGTCGTGTCATTCGGTTTTTGATTGTTATTCGCCATGATATCCCTCCTTATAGCACTCTTGGACTAGATGGACTTTTCTGATCTTTGACATTGACTTCTAATTTACGTACGGGCACTTCAGAGAAGTATTCTACTTTCTGTTTAATATCTTTTCGAACATTTTCTGTCAGTGTTTTCGCATGTGTGTCGTCTGGCAAAAAGAAATCCGCTTTAATATCTATGTAGGATTTTTTCTTTTTACTGTAGCACTTCGTTACCACATTCGGTTGCATCAATTGTTCATATTGCGCTAAAGTATCATAAACAACTTTGTCTATAGATTTGCGAGCAATATAAATATGTCCATCTTTATAAATTTTATAAAGTCCAGGCTTGCGATGCGTCGGTGCAAATAAACTGAAGACCAATATCAAGCCGAGTAATATGAGCAATCCTGACAACACGAAGAGTACGGGTAGAAACCAAGCGAACGTCAATAATTGATGTCGATAGGTCTCAACTTGTGGGACTTGAGGTACTTTCGCAATCATAAATACGAGCATTCCCACTACGATAACGATGAGCAATCCTAAGATGAAATTTTTCAATCTTCTCACAGCGCTGCACCTCCTTATTTCTATTACATAATATTGTTATATTTTAAAATACCCTCAATAATATGTTAAAAACACTTTCATTTAAATATAGTCAAATTTAATTATCAAAAATCAAAGGAGATGGTTGAATTTTGATTTTTAGTATGAAGGATTGTCTATGTGTATAGGCGCCGGTCGCGAGCCTAGACACTTTCACCTCGATCTGTATAGGCGGAGATTGCGAGCCTCGACACATTCGCCTCGATCTGTATAGGCGCCGGTCGCGAGCCTCAACACTTTCGCTCCGATCTGTATAGGCGGGGATTGCGAGCCTCGACACTTTCACCGACTCGCCCGACAAATCCCCTCTTTTTTCATAAATTTACGTCCCCTCATAAAAAGAAAGCCGAGACTTTGACAAGTCTCAGCTCTCATAGTGAAAGGCTCTCGCCCTTGCACTTTATTCTTCTTTATTTTTCTTGTATAAAATTTCGCGGTAAGTATTCTTTGGAGTATGATACCTTGGCTTTTCAACTGAAAGTGCCCTGAAGAGTGACCACATCATTAAAATAATGACAATAGAGAACGGCAGTGCCGCAATAATCAGTAAGTTCTGGATTGCTTGTGTGCCACCTGTATAAATCATAATTAATGCGAATAAGGCTAGAATCACGCCCCAAGAAACTTTTACCACTGAAGCAGGATTAATACTGCCATTTGAACTCAACATACCTAAGACATAAGTTGCTGAATCTGCAGATGTTACAAAGAATATCATAATCACTACAAGTGTTACTAAACTTAAAATAAAGCCGAGCGGATAATGTTCTAATGTCGCAAAGGTTGCCGTTTCAGTTGCTTCTTTAGCAATATTGGCAATATGATTTTCTTGTAAATAAATCGCTGAAGCACCGAATACTGCAAAGAAGAAGAAACATACGAGTGCAGGTACGAACAGCACTCCTAAAATAAACTCTTTAATTGTACGTCCTCTAGATACTCGGGCAATGAATATACCTACGAATGGTGCCCATGATATCCACCAAGCCCAATAGAAGATAGTCCAATTTTGCATCCATTGGAATTTCTCTCCACCATTTTGTGGAATACGCAAACTCATTTTAAAGAAATTAGCAATATAATTCCCCAATGAATTAGTGAACATATCTAAAATGTATAGTGTAGGTCCTACGGCAAAGAGTACGATTAAAACTATAAATGCTAGAATCATATTGATATTACTCAATGTTTTAATCCCTTTATCAATACCGGACCAAGCACTCCAAGTGAATAAGATAGTAGAAATAATGACAATCACGACTTGTACACCGAAATTAGAAGGCACTTTAAATAAGAAATGCAGTCCTTCATTAATTTGCAACGCACCGAAACCTAAAGTGGCTGCAACCCCTGTAACCGTGGCGATAATCGCAAGTACATCGATCATGCCGCCAAGCGGTCCACGCATACGTTTTTCACCGAGAAGCGGAACGAGTGTCGCACTGACTAAACCAGGATAGCCTCTATGAAAATTAAAGTAAGCAAAAACTAATGCGACGATTCCATAGACTGCCCATGCATGAATCCCCCAATGGAAGAACGCAAACTGCATGGCATCATCAATAGCAGGTTGTGTTCCCGCTTTATGTATCGGTGTTTTAGTAAACGCATGGCTGATTGGTTCTGCAGTAGTCCAAAAAACTAAGCCGATGCCCATACCTGCGCTGAACAGCATCGCAAACCAAGATTTCAAGGAAAACTCTGGATCTTCTCCCTCTTCGCCTAAAGTGATGCTGGAATATCTAGAAAATAAAAGGTACACACATACAATCAATATTACGAGGACTAATAATAAATAATACCAAGTAAAATTTTTCGCAATAAAGGTTGTGATTTGTTGTGTCCCTGTCTCAAGTTGTTTTGGAAAAATGGCACCGAATACTACGAAAAGCGTACATATTGCAAGTGCGAACCAAAACACTTTCGTCATTTTTTTATCTTTCATAACGAAAAAAACTTCCCCCTATTAAGTTGATGCCTTATTATTACCCTCTTTCTATGCTTAGAACACTTTATTCTCGCAGTTTCAACATTCCCCTAAGTAATGTAGATTATCTGTCTCGTTGCATAATAAAAAAGGAACTGAGACATTAATTACGTCCCAGCCCTTTCTACTTTATTCGTCTTCCATATTAATAACCAGTTTACCAATCATACTGTGACTTTCTAATTTTTCATGTGCTTCATATAAAGTATCTGCCGTCAAACCATCAATAACTTTAGTTACTGTTGGACGGTAAGCACCCCCCACCGCTTTATTAGAGATATCTGTTAAATAGCGATGATATTTAATGACATCGTCATCATATAACGCACGTGTATACATAAATTCATGTGTGAAGGTAATACTTTTATCTTTCAAGAGATTTAAATCTTGGTCTTCTTCAAAAGCTACAATAGTTGCAATATGGCCTCTTGGTTTCACTAAATCAATCATCTTCTTATAATATAAATCCGTATTGAACGTGCAAAAGATATAGTCAATCTGTTCAATCCCTTGTTGTTTCAATTGAGCTTGCATATCTTCTTTATAATTCAGAACATAATCCGCTCCCATAATTTCTGACCATTCTTTCGTTTCATTGCGCCCAGCCGTTGTAACCACGCGTAAGCCGTATTCTTTTGCAACTTGGGTCGCAATACTGCCGACACCACCAGCACCATTGATAATTAATAAAGTTTTATCTTTATTATTATCTGGATTAGAAGAAATGCCAAAAACATCGAACAATGTTTCATAAGCCGTTAAACCAGTGAGCGGTAAACTCGCCGCTTCGTTATATGTTAAATTATCTGGTTTACGCGCAACATAACGCTCATCTATGATTTGGTACTGCTCATTTGAACCGTCATAATTAGGTGAACCTGAATAGAAGACTTCATCGCCAACTGAGAATAACTCAGTTTCAGGCCCTGCTGCTACGACTTCACCTACTGCATCAAAACCTAGAATTCGTGGCGCGTTTTTAATGGGTGTTTGACGAATTTTCGTGTCGACTGGATTAACACTGATAGCCTTTACTTTAATCAATAGTTCATTGTGCTTAGGAATAGGCTGGTCTTTATCAAATTCATAAAATAAATTTCCTTCTGACAAGGCAAAGGGTTGATCTGCACCGATTGCTTTCACACTACCACCTCATTAATCAAGAATATTAGAAACTTTAATCACTTGTTTACCGAAGTTTTCTCCAGTAAATAGGTTTCTGAATGCGTGAGGAACTTGGTCAATTCCATCTGCGACAGAGGTTTTTGTTTTAATTTTACCTTCTTTAACCCATTGTGCAAGTTGTTTTCCTGCACTTTCAAAGTTTTTCTCGAATTGAACCACTAAGAAGCCTTGCATTAATGCTTGGTTTTTAATTAAAATCGGTTGAATGGCTAGTTCATAAGATACCTCTTCATCATTATATTTAGAAATTGAACCACATACCGGAATACGCGCAAATGTATTTAAATGTTTAAAGACTTCATTTGCTACAGTACCGCCGACATTTTCGAAGTAGACATCGACGCCATCCGGCACTGCCTCTGCTAATTTATCAGCATAGTCATCACGTTTGTAATCGACAGCATGGTCGAAGCCTAATTCTTCAACTAAATAGCGGTTCTTTTCTTCTCCGCCTGCAATACCGACGACTTTAGCGCCTTTGATTTTCGCGATTTGACCTACCACTGCACCGACTGCGCCAGAAGCTGCAGATACAACAACTGTTTCTCCTTCTTTCGGCTTACCAATATCTAGCAAACCATTGTATGCTGTTTGTCCTGTCATACCTAGCACACCTAGATATAAATAAGACGGTACATCTAATGGCGGTACTTTTCTAATCGTTTTTCCATCTACTGTAGGAAGGGTTGCCCAAGGCATCATGCCTGTTACAATGTCGCCTTCATTAAAATCATCGTTATTGGATTTTTTAACTTGGCCTACAGTGAAACCAACAATCGGTTCATCTAATTGGAAATTCTCAACATAAGAATCTGATGATGGTTTCATGCGATTTCTCATATAAGGATCGACCGAGATATAAGCCGTTTCAACTACTACTTGGCCTTCTTTTGGTTCTTGCACCTCAACATCTTCATAACGGAAATCCTCATCTTGTGGCATACCTTCTGGATATCTTGCCAATACAATTTGTTGGTTTTGTACCATTATTACATCTCCTTTTCAATAATATGATAGTTTATCTATTACCGTTTTAAAGATTTTTTAATCTTACATTATTTCCACAAGAAATTAATCAGTTGATGAGCTACTTTAGGATTCTCATGCAATTGGCTGTGCTGTCCTTTCTTACCTTTAATTATCATTTCTCGATAACTTTTAGTATTACCTTCTAAAAGATATCTTAGGGATTTGGAAGAAGCGTTCGTCACACGCTCATCGCTATTTGTCCCATCTCCCACATCACCGTAAATAATACTTCTACTTTAGGATATGCTTTATTCTTACGTAAACTTAATAAATCAACGTATTCATCTGTCATTCTGTTCGGTTTGCCCTCTGCATTCAGCTCAACTTTGCCAGGCTCATCATTAATACCGATAATACCATTGAAAGTACCTGCAATGTTCACTTGTTTATGTAAACTTGGTAGATCCGGATTATTGCTGTATTGCAGCATATAATAAGCGAATGATAGATTACTCATAGAATGTGTGACGATATTGAATTGATCAAACTGATATTTCTGCTGCATGGCTTCCATTACGTTTTTAATCCATAAAGCATTTTGTTTCATGTCCCCATTTTTATTATCTCTTAAGTTAATGAGAACCACTGGATGTTTTTCATTTTTAGGCAACTCGCCTTTTAACGTCACATGGCCATTTGAAGTGACGTCGGCTATAATCGGATGCTTAGTAACGCCTTCTTTTTGAACTTCTTTTTTAAAAAAAGCTTCGGAGTTTATACTACCGCCATACCCGTGCATAAAGAAAGTCGGCGTACCGATAGATTTATTTGTCGTATCATGACTACTTTGATGATTCGAATCCAACATATATTTGGCGATACCTAAAACGCCTAAGATAATAGCAGCCATAATTAAAATAGCTGTAGTCTTAGGATTCGGTTGATTTTGCTTATCCATCATTGATTCCCCTTTGTTCAGTTTCTTCGATTTAGTGATATTTGAATTAAGTATAGAGGTTTCAGGATTATAGCGCAATTTGTATGTATAGAAAAACGGATGAGCCAAAAACTCATCCGCTTCTCCTCTTTCTTTATTCCTCAGCTACTTTCACAACTTGTTTTCCAAAATTCTGTCCTGTAAAGAGATTTTCAAAGGCTTCTGGTACATGATCAAAGCCTTCTGCTATAGAAGTTTGTGATTTGATTTTGCCTTCTTTGACCCATTGGGCTAATTCTTTAGCAGCACGCGGGAAGTCATCTTTAAACTGTCTCACAATGAACCCTTGCATCAAGGTTTGGTGTTTAATTAAGATGGGTTGGATAGCTGGTTCATATTCAGGTACGTCAGCATTATAAGTCGAAATCGCACCGCATACTGGAATACGCGCGAAAGTATTGAGATGTTTGAACACCTCATTCGCCACATCTCCGCCGACATTTTCATAATAAACATCGACGCCATCAGGTACAGCCTCTGCTAATCTTTCTGCATAATCATCACGCTTATAATCCACAGCATGATCAAAGCCTAATTCATCAATTAAATAACGCGTTTTCTTCTCGCCGCCTGCAATGCCTACAACTTTAGCACCTTTAATTTTCGCAATCTGTCCCACAACTGAACCAACGGCACCTGAAGCTGCAGAAACAACTACAGTTTCTCCTGCTTGAGGTTTACCGATACATAATAATCCATGATAGGCTGTTTGACCTGGAGACCCTAAAGTACTTAAGTACAAGTATAACGGACCGACTGGATTCTCTATCTTTTGCAATTCTTCTCCGTCAACTGTGTTGTATAAACGCCAAGGCAGAGCACCTACTACAAAGTCACCCTCTTTAAAATCTGGATGTTGAGAAGTGGTTACCTTACTTACCATACGTCCTACTATAGGCTCATCCACTTGAAATGATGTCACATAAGGGTCATTTTTACGCATGCCGTTTCTTAAATAAGGATCCATTGAGAGGTAAATCGTTTGTACGAGTACTTCATTTTCTGAAGGTTCCTTTACTTCGACAGATTCATAGCGGAAATCTTCTTTTGTCGGCATCCCTTCTGGAAATTGCGCTAAAACAATTTGTTGATTTTCAACCATTTAAACATCTCCTTAGTTCTCATTAACATACTCTTCTCTTCCCGAATTTCGAAAAAAATAAAAGACCGCGCTTGAGTGTGAGTGCTCAAACACGGTCAGACGTTTATATTTTAAAATGTGAATTTCGGATATTTTTCAAAGTGTGAGAAAGATAAAGCCATATCCTTATTTTTTATTTAAATATTTTTCAATATAGAATGCAGATTCTTCTATAGATTTATATTCTGTATTGATGACAGTCGCATTGAATTTTAAAAAGACTTCTTCTGCATAGCTGAGTTCTTCTTTAATGCGCTGCAAACTATTATAATTTGCAGCACCTTTCATTCCTAAGACGCGAATACGTTCTGTACGGATATTCATAATATAGCTCGGACTTGCAGTTAAGCCGAATACCAACATCTTCTTATTAAACACTTCTTCAGGTATTGGCGCTTCAGGTACTAAAGGTATGTTCGCTATTTTGTAGCCTTTATTTGCCAAGTACATGCTAAGCGGTGTTTTAGAGGTACGGGAGACCCCGACAATCACTGCATCAGCTTCTTCCATGCCTTCATACACTTTGCCGTCATCGTATTTAACCGAGAATTCCATCGCTTCAATACGTTGGAAATAATGCTCGTCTAACTTCCGAAGTGCCCCACTTTCACGTAAAGGTGAACGGTGAGTGCGTTCTTCAATAATACTGAGCAAGCCAGACATATAATCTACATAAGGAATTTGTTCTACTTTAGCAAATTCCTGTCCTAATTGATTGAATTTCGGACTGACTAAAGTAGTGACCACTACGGCATTACGTTGCTTGGCTAAGTTTAAAATCGTTAAGAATTCCTCTTCACTTTTAATAAATGGAAATTTTTTAATTTCTGCTTTCTCTTCTAAATCTGGAAACTGCGTCAATGTGGCGTGTGCCATACGCATCGCTGTTTCTCCGATAGAATCTGAAACAATATACAATGTTAAATTTTCGTTAGTTGTTTGCACCGACCAATCTCTCGCTTTCTACCTGACTTTGTGCAGCAGCTAAAATCGCGCCCGGCACACGGAAAGGTGAGCAAGAAACATAATCAATATCTAAATCGTTAAAGAAGTGAATTGATTTCGGATCGCCGCCAAGTTCACCGCAGACTCCAATTTTGATTTGAGGGTTGCTGGCTTTTGCTTGTTCAACTGCTGTCTGAATCAATTGTCCTACACCGTCTACATCTAAAGTTTGGAAAGGATCAACTGATAACAAGTCTCTATTAATATATTCACCAATAAATTTACCTGCATCATCGCGTGAGAAACCATATGTCAATTGTGTTAAGTCGTTAGTACCAAAGCTGAAGAATTCTGATTCTTGAGCAAGTTGGCCTGCGATGAGACACGCTCTAGGTGTTTCTATCATTGTACCAATAAGATAGTTCACTGTCTTGCTTTCTTTTTCTTCTAATTCAGAAATAGTTGTCTGAATTGTATCTTTTAAAGTCTTAAATTCTTCAACAGTAGAAACTAATGGAATCATGATTTCTGGTTTACTTTCAATACCTTCTGCTTGCAGGCGCATCACACTGCCGATAATTGCTTCAGCCTGCATTTCAGCGAGTTCAGGATATGTGACAGCTAAACGGCAGCCACGGTGTCCTAACATCGGATTGACTTCATGCAAATCACCTAAACGTTGTTTCAATACTTCTGGTTGCACGTTTAATTGTTTAGAGACGATTTGAATTTCTTCTTCTGATTTTGGAAGGAATTCATGTAATGGCGGATCTAATAAACGTACAATGGTAGGTCGGCCATTAGATAATCTGAAGATTTCTTCAAAGTCTTCAGTTTGGTATTTACGAATTTCATTTAGGGCCTCAACGCGCTCTTCTTTTGAAGAAGCTAAGATGAAACGACGCATTTGCACCAGACGTTCAGCGCCAAAGAACATGTGCTCTGTACGTACGAGGCCAATTCCTGAAGCGTCGAATTGATACCCCGCTTCAATGTCTGCAGGTGTTTCAGCATTCATGCGGACGCCTAAACGCGCACTTTCTTCCGCCCATTGCATGAAGCGGTCGAATTCTTCGCTATGCTCAGCACTCGTTGTTTCAATTTCACCCAGGTAGATATTGCCTGTTGAACCATCAACGGAGATAACGTCACCTTCATGAATTTGTTTACCATGATAATTAACCACTTTATTAGCAGTATCAATATTCAAGTTTGAGCAGCCTGTCACACAGCATTTACCCATACCACGTGCAACTACTGCAGCATGTGAAGTCATACCGCCATGTGTCGTTACAATTGCTTCACTTGCGACCATTCCTTCAATATCTTCTGGAGAAGTTTCAGGACGCATCAAGATGACTTTGTCCCCTTGTTCTGCTTGTGCTTTAGCATCTTCAGCTGAGAAGACCACTTTACCTGTTGAAGCTCCAGGGCTTGCAGGAAGTCCTGCGTCAGAAATTGCTTCTGCTGCTTCTAAAGCTTTTTCTTCAAAAGCTGGGTGCAGCAATGTATCGATTGATTTTACATCTACCTTTGTCAGCGCCTCTTCTTTCGTAATAACCCCTTCATCTACTAAATCAACGGCAATTTTCATGGCTGCTTTAGCAGTACGTTTACCGTTACGCGTTTGTAAGATATACAATTGAGCATTTTCAATCGTGAATTCGATATCTTGCATATCTTTGTAATGTGCTTCTAATTTCTCAGTCACATCTACAAATTCTTGATAAACATCCGGCATTTGTGTATCTAACGTTGCGATTTCTTTTGGTGTACGGATACCGGCTACTACATCTTCCCCTTGTGCATTTAATAAGTATTCACCGAATAATTTATTCTCACCCGTTACTGGGTTACGTGTAAAGGCAACGCCAGTTCCACTGCGGTTACCACTATTACCGAAGACCATTTCTTGTACATTGACTGCAGTTCCAATGTCATGTGGAATGTCGTTTAAGTCACGGTAGACACGGGCACGGTCGTTATCCCATGATTTAAATACCGCTTCTACTGCTTCAGTTAATTGTTGCAGCGGTTCTTGCGGGAATGGTTTGTAGACTTCTTCAACATAGATTTCTTTGAAGCGGTCACTGATTTCCTTTAATCCTTCAGCTGGAATATCGGCATCTATTTCATATCCATGTTCTTCTTTATATTTATCAAAGTAATGATCGAAAGCAGTCATGGTAATGCCATAGACGACTTGTCCAAACATTTGTAATAAACGTCTGTAACAGTCATACGCAAATCGTGCATCTCCCGTTTTTTCTGCTAACTTTTCAACATTTTCATCATTCAAACCTAAGTTTAAAATCGTATCCATCATACCCGGCATGGAAATTTTTGCACCGCTGCGCACAGATACTAATAATAAATTCTCGTCAGATGAAAATGCTTTGCCAGTTCGTTCTGAGAATGCTGCCAATTGATTATGTAATTCTTCTTTCAGTTCATCTGATAATATTGAACCATGTTTTAAATATTCAATACAAGCTTCTGTCGTAATTGTAAAACCATCTGGTACAGGTAAGCCGAGTCGCTTCATTTCCGCTAAGTTAGCTCCCTTTCCTCCTAGAAGGTCTTTCATAGCTTGACTTCCTTCTGAAAATGCATAAATATATTTTGTCATTTGCTGATCACCTCATATATCTTTCTTAATGTGTCATACTAATTATTTTAAAGTATGTCATACTGAAAGCGTTTTGACAATTAAAAACATACTATTTCAAAATATTTTTTGGAAAGGTTTTCATTAAATCGTAATATTTTGCTCCTTTTAGGAGAATAATTCGGATTAAAATATAAAAGTGATATACTCAAAGTAATCAAATTAATAAAGGAGATACTATGCTTAAAAATCAATATCCCATCGGTTCATATACTTTTCCAGAAGTTTTTACTGCGCACGACTTAGCAAGATGGATTAAAGATATAGAGAAACTGCCTGAAAAATTAACGACACTAACAAGCAACCTGTCTCAAGCTGAAAGACAAGCAACCTACAGAGAAAATAGTTGGGACGTCCAAACCTTGATACATCATATTGCAGATGCGCATATGCATGCCTATATACGTACCAAGCTGATATTGACAGAACATTGTCCGAACGTCTGCACCTTTGAAGAAAAGGAATGGGTAAAACTTTCCGATCAAGATGTTCCTTTAGAATACTCGCTAGCCCTAATTAATGGTCTCCATAAACGGTGGGCCACATTATTAAAGAGTTTGTCAGAAACAGCATTTCATCGAAAAATGCACCATCCAGATGACGGAATGGTAACTTTAGCGGCATTGATTTCTAAGATGGCTTGGCATGGAAATCATCATTTAGAACATATTCGGATTGCGTTGAATAAAGGGAAATAAACGTGAAGGTAATGGCAGCGTTTTAAATATGGCAAAATACTGTCAATCAAGCAGATAACTTATCGTACTTTCAATTAATAAGTTGACGTACATCTATTTATAATTCTATACTTTAAGTGAAAAGATAGAATGTTAAATAATATACATCGAAGAAGGAGCAACCTATGAGTCATTTATTTTCTAAAGAAAGTGTATTCGTCTCGAATGCCACTAGCAAAGAAGAAGTTTTTACAGAAGTGTCAGAAGCATTGATTAAATCAGGAGATGTAAAAGATAACTTTTTAGAACACGTATTAGAACGTGAAAAAAATTATCCAACAGCAATCAGCTTAGCTAACATCAGCAAAGACTATCCTAATGTGGCCATTCCACATACAGAACCTGAATTTGTTAATAATACTAAGATTGTACCTGTTAAATTAACTAACCCAATCGTATTCCAAAATATGAGTTCACCTCATAAAGATATTACTGTTGATTTCTTATTCGTTATTTTAAACGCAGATAAAGCAAGCCAAGTTCATCTTCTATCTGATCTTGTTGCATTTTTCGAAACTCAAGATAAAGATGCATTTGCTGATTTCTTTAAATTAACTGATGCTGACGCTATTTATGAATACTTGAATAAAAACTTTAAAGCTTAAAAGGTAAAAAACCATCTTGGAAGCTCAAACGGCTCCAGGATGGTTTTCTATTTTATTTAATTTTCATCTGTTTCTTAGTTAATTGAAAGATTCATCAGCGATTTTAAGCTCGTCTTTTTAACTTTAATAACGGTAGTAATAGGATAATGAGTAAGATTGCTGATAGCGCAAATCCTCCTTGATATCCGCTTAATTCTTGAGCTGTTGAAAGCATGTTATAACTCATGAAGTATGCTGTTATTGCGGCTATCAATGCTGTGCCGAAACTGGATCCTAAATTTTCTATCATATTGATTGCAACACCTGCTGGAGGCAAATCTTTGTCTGCCAAACCAATATAAGCTGAACTTGTAAAACCAAGCATAATACCTCCGACACTGCATCCTCGTGCGAAGAGCATAAGATAGAGCCACCATAAACTTGTATGATCCGTAATGAAAATAAATGGAATCGTGCTCATGATTGAAATGAGAATCGAAACAAAGCTTACAATCTCTGCACCTTTACTATCAATTAACTTACCAATTATTGGTCTTGTTACTAACATTCCCACGCCTTGAGGAATGAGCGCTAAAGAAGCTTGAACCATATTCATATGATAAATATTGATAAACAATAGCGGCAAGATAATCATCGGTCCCATTATCGCCGCGTTCGCTAATAATAGACCTGCTCCAGATAATGAGAAGAATTTATATTTAAATAGTGACAATGGCAGAATTGTTTCGCTGTTTCTTTTTTTATCATAAAGCATGTATAAAATTAAACTTACAATGCCTATGACAATGAAAATAGTAGCCGATGAATTAAACTGGCTATTGTTGTGACTTAACTGATTGATGCCGTACATAAATGTACCAGAAAATACAATCAGTAAAATCATACCTACTACATCTAATTTCTTCTCTTTATCAAACGGTGTGAAATTAGGAATGTACTTATTCATTAAGGGTACTGCGATGATAACAACAAAGATATTAATAAAAAATATCCAACGCCAAGATAGAAACTGTGTCAGAAAGCCGCCAAGTACCGGACCGAATATTGGTCCAAATATCATAGGAGTACTTACGATAGCCATGACACGCCCTATTTTATCTTGTCCTGCTACTTTTACTAAAAGTGACATCATTAGTGTTGTGATAACCCCAGCACTGAATCCTTGAATCAAGCGTAAAATGACGAATAGATATACATTAGTACTTAATCCTATGATTAAAGAAATGGCACCAAATATGACAGTAGCATTGATAAAAACTGCTTTACTATTAAATCGATTCATTAACCATCCAGATACTGGAACTGCTATGGCCAATGCCAACATATAACCTGTAATGGCCCACTGAATAATATTAAGTGAGGAATGAAAATCTTTGATTAAGTGATTGATTGCGATATTTATCATCGTAGAGTCTAGCATCGGAGCAATCGCGCCTAATGCAATCGCCCATGCACCTGCTAGTATATCTCTTGGTAATTTATTTGTAGAATGTGCTATATTAAAGCTCCTTTCGAATATTGTTTCCTGTTCAACAAAATAAACTTTATCACGATATTGTTTCCTCGTCAACAATAATTAATGATAAAAAAAGACATCCCCTTTCTAGGAATGTCACCTTTAATTAATCGCACGATTTTGTTTATTAATTTCTTGATCCAGATGATTGCGATATTGATTTATAAAATTCATCATTGCTTGATACTGTGCCTCGTCCATCTCTTCGAAGACCTTTTCATCACGTTTCTGAAATTTAGCATGTAACTGTTCGTGAGTATCGTATATTGCTTTACCAGAATCAGTTAGTTTAAAGTAAATTTCCTTTTTATTATCTTCTTTTTGATAACTTTCTATCAATTCTTTTTTTATCAATCTTCTTGTCAGTTTACTAATAGCACCTCTAGTCATATAGAGCGTTTCAGCTAGCCTTCTGACATTAGGATTTGTATTTTCTTCAATGGCTTCAATACAATGCACCTCAGTAGAAGTTAAACCTTTAAGTGCTTCTTCCATTTCAAACTTATTTAAATAAGAAATCTTATTAAATAAATCTCTGAAGTTGTACATGAGTTCTTCTTCTTTATTCATAAGTTATAACTCCTTAACGTAAGCTTTCCTTTTATCTTATTATAACGTAAAAAAACTCCCAGAGCATATGCTCTGAGAGTAGATATCGAAACCAACAATTAACGTTTTGAGAAATATCAAGATGAAATTCATATATACTCAATCAAGCTTAATCCATCTGTATCAATACTTCACCAATTTATAACTGGATAAAGGTTGATGAAAATTGATTGAGATTGATAGCACTTGAACCAATTTGAACCATGAGATGCTAGTTGAATACTATCTCATCAGACTTTTATTAAAACTTGTTTTGTAAAAAATCATTTAACTTAAACATTATATAAACCTTTATAGATATTATAATTTTTACATTTGCACTACATTCGTTATTATTTCATTTACAAGCTTATTTATTTCATCTGAATTTGTAGATGAAGCTTTATAATTTGGGTTTTCTAGAAAAGATTCTTGTAATGGACTGTCTAGTGTATTTTCTATTATTCTTTGCATCTGTTCTTAGAGCACTTGGTAGTAACGAATAATCTCCAGGCTGTCCTCTGGAAAAGCAATATGCATCAGATAATTCTTCAACATAATTCATATATTCGCTTAACTTTTTAATCTTTGGTTCTTCTTGTTTTATCGTCAATTATTACCCTCCATATTTAACTGTGAGAATACAGGTATTTTCCAACCCATTAATAAAGCGCGAAATTACTATTCATTAAGATACAGCACTTTCAATCATAGCTTCTTCCATTAAATGTGTCATAATAACTTCTGTTTTTACATTAAACGTTTCTTTATCATAGCTATCTGGTAATGTTTCATCTAATAATGCTTCTATCTCAAATTTAACAGCTTGTCTAGGTTGCTCGTCTTTATACCAGTCAATGACGTTCGTTTTACTTTGTTCATTTTTAATAGACTCGTATAATCTCTTCGCAGATAACTTTACTTTCTCTTCTTCTTTTTTCGTTAACTTATCTTTCTTTAACAAGTCATATATCTCTAGCTCCTCTTCAGTCAAACCTTCTTTGACATGCCGTTCATCTTCTCGCTTTAGATTATCTACAAAATCAACCAGATCTTCGTAATAATCTTCATTTGTAGAGTTACCGGAATTATAACGATTAATTAACTCTTTATATCGCTCCACAAAATTAGTTCGCGTCTTATTATCTTCTAGAAGTTTGTTTAATTTATCTTCAATAAATGATCTCAGTTCTTGAATTTCTATGTTTTTATAAGGAGACTCGTTGATTGTTTTACGAATATCATCCGTATTTATTTCTGATAGATTTAATGTTTTCATCGTTGTAACTTCGTATTTATTTTCTCCTGCATCTTCTTTAACATATTTAGATTGTACGCTTAGATCTAGGGTTCTATTAAGTGCTATTTTTGCACTGTCAATATTCTCTTCTCTAACAGATGCTTTAATCATATCACTTAGATAAAAAATAATAGATAGATAATTATTTTTCCAATCAAATTCAAATATCTCTGGTTTACAAGCTTCATATATGTTCTTACACAAATTCGCATAAATCTTAAATTCCTCATGATACTCATCTTTATCTAATAAGATATTCGTATACTGTTGAAAGAGGTCAATCTGATCAAACGTTTCATTTCTTTGAAGGATTGCATCTAAGTTTATATTTAGTTGATTACAAAACCCTCTTGTTTCTTGAATGACATCTTCTAATAATTTTATCTGTTCCTCAATGTTTTTCACAGGCATGTTGTCATCACTATCAGGATTTGCATAATCACCAAGAGCTTGCTTCATGTATTTAAATAAGTTGAGGTAATCTACAATTAATCCAGAGTTTTTTCCTGGAAACACTCTATTAATCCGTGCAATTGTTTGCATTAATGTATGACTTTTCATCGGTTTATCTAAATAAATAGTTGACGTATTTGGTGCGTCAAATCCTGTTAGCCACATCGCACAAACAAATACAAGTGATAATGGATTGTTAGGATCCTTAAAGTTATCTTCAATGTCATGCCCATTTTCATCAATGTGTTTCATCCGTTCACGATGCTTCTTAAAATCTAGCCCCTCATTTTTAAACTTTTCATCTTCATTGCCATCTTCACTAACAACGACAGCCATCTCCACTTGTTGCATATATTTTATTTGATTATTAATCCGTTCTCGTTCTTCTTTTGAAGGAGCACTCGAACGTTTTTGATATAATTCTTTTAATTTTTCATTCCAGTAATATTTTACTTTGTCATACATACGTACAGTAGTGAATTTGTCTACAGATATAACCATTGCTTTACCTAAATATCCCCTATTAGGAAAATGTTCAACAATATCCTTTGCTACAATATTTAAACGATCATCACGTTTTAATACCTCATTCGTTTTGGAATAATGGTTAGATAGCTTTTCCTCCTCTTCAGGAGTCAGGTTTTCATCTTCAATGATCTCTAAATAGTCATCTTCTAAAAAGTCATTCGTTAACCATACTTCAGGAACTCTTCTCGAATAATATAAAGGTACTGTTGATCCATCTTCAATTGACTGAGCAAAGTTATATTCACTAACATAGTCTCCAAACCATTGATTCGTAAGACGTTTTGAACCTAACAATGGAGTACCTGTAAAAGCAATATATTGAGCATTTGGTAGAGCTGTTCTCATGTTTTGTGCTAATGATTTGTACTGTGTACGGTGTGCTTCATCTACAATGACGACAATATCATCCCGCTCAGATAATACTGGGTAGTTCTTCCCTTTATCATAACGGAATTTTTGTATAAGTGTAAATAAGAATGGCTTATTCGTTTGTAAGTCATCTCTTAATGCTACACCATTTTTAGGATTAGCCGATTCCTCTTCTGTGACTGTTTCTGTTCTTAGAAAGTTTTTATACAGCTGATCATCTAAATCTTGCCGATCAGTAACCATTAAAAACGTAAAATTCCCGGTTGTTTTTCTGTTAATCTTATTAATAAACATCGCCATTGAATAAGATTTACCACTTCCCTGAGTATGCCAAAACACACCTAGCTTACCGTTTAATTCTTCACGATTTTCAAATGATTTAACTCCATTATTAACACCTAAGAATTGGTGGTTTTTAGCCAATATTTTCATTCTTTTATTTTCAAATAGAATAAAATTCTCAACATAATCGAGTAAAGTTTCATGTTTCAAAAGATTCTCTAACAAATACTGAATACTTGTTCCCTCAGAACGTATTTGTTGACGATTTATTGTGTCATCTTCTGTTGAACGTAACCATTCGAAAAAGTGATTGTAATTGGCTGTAAAACTACCTATTCTCGTTTCAGATGCATTTGATAGAACGCACAATTGGTTAAAATGAAATAATTGCGGAATATCACGAATATAATCTTGTAAGTTTTTATCATATGCCGTTTTTAATTTAACATCTGAATTCTTTAGCTCAATAAAAACAATAGGCAATCCATTCACAAATAAAAGTAAATCGGGTCTACGATGTTGTGTTTCTCCTTTAATCCACATTTGGGAAACAAGTGTAAACGTATTATTAGATGCAGTATTAAAATCAATGATACGAACTGTTTCATATTGTTTCTTACCATCTTTTTCGAATTCTACATGAATCCCGTTTTTTAACTGTCTATACCGTTCATAGTTAACGACCTCAAGTTCTTTATCTGTAAAAGGACGTCTGAAGTCTTGTACAATATCTTTCAATAAATTTGTTGGTATATGTGGATTTAGACTTTGCAAACTTTCAAACAACACCTTTGGGAGAATTACTTCCTGTATATTCGAGCGCCCTGTTCCATCCTTTTCACTTTCTAATACATTTAATGAAGAGAACACTTTATTCGCATTGATGTTTGCATTAATAAAACTATAATATTCATTTTTCGATAACACCTGAATACATGCTTGCTCAATCATATCTTCGGTAATTGTCTTCCTCATATTGTCCCTCCTCTATTTCACCTCAATTGTACCGTTCATCAAACGGGGTAAAAGAAGATCACGCTGTTTTGATAAGTTTTGATTTTGTTTAGATAAATTAAATATCTCTTTTAATATATCCTCAATTAAATTGTTGAATTTCTCCAATATATCTATTAATGGCAATATAATTTTTATGTTTTTAAAGTTTCTTTGATTTAACCCAGGTTGAGCAGAGGTCATGCTCAGAGCTTGCATTAGATCAAAATATGATTTTTGTTTTAATGTGAATAATAAGTAGTTTTGAAGTATAGATTCTTTACTACTGACAAGGAAAACATGTTCATTTATAGCTGTTTCCTTGTATGGAAAGTCATCTCTAAACATTGTGACTTTCCCTGTGTAAGCACCATCCTTATAAACAGCAATATCTTTACTCCGAACCTTACCTCTAGTCATTTTTTTATAAAAACTATAGGGAATCAGATATTCATTAGTATTAATATACTCTCCTAATCCTTTAACATCTCCTGCGCCTAGACTAACTATCATGACTTCTTCGCTTGTCACACTTTTAGGTCTGCTTCCAGATTCTAATCTAGATATAATTTCACCCAATTTTACATTTTCCCATCCTTCAGGTATCCCTTTATCAAACTTTATATTTTCAGATCCTGGAAATCTCATTCGCACAAACCATTCTTTGTAAATTTCCTCCGCTGTTTGTTCTAAAACTTCAATTCTACGGTTGTTATTTTCGATTAATTTATCGTATGTGGAAAGAATTTTTGCTATTTTTTCTTGTTTCTTTATATTAGGGATTATTATTTTTAACAAGCCGATATGATTTCTGTTTAATGTCGGAACTCCTGCTCCTGAATTAAACTGCTCTAAACCCATTGTCTGCAAAAAGTAATATATAAAATTAATATCATTTCCTTTAGAATCTTTTACATATAAAGTTGTGTTCAATGGCCAAGCCTTTTTGTTAACGACTTGTACCTTGCCTATGGAACCTGAACGTCCTACCGTTACTACAGGTGAATCAACTTTATATTCATCATGATAGCCACGGATATTAGTAGAAGCAATAACTGGATAATTTCCTTCCCTGCTTTTATCATGGGGTAAGTCGTATCCCCTTTTTAAAGTAACAAAGTCTTTTAATTTAATTGTTTTCCAATCACTCATATTCAATCACCAAACTATCCAAATGCTTTCCTATTTGTTCTTCCAAATCCTTTGCTTCTTTATTTAATTGTTTAAACTCTTCATTTAAACCCGATAACTTCCCCTTAAATTGCTCAGCTTTCATGCCATCATCTTCTATGACAACCCCCACATATCTTCCAGGATTTAATGAATAATCTTGATCAATAATTCCATCTTCACCATCAAGCTTAGCCACTTTACATAAACCTATTACATCTTGATATTTTCCATCAGGAAAACGTTCCAGTAACCAATCAATTTGTTTTTGGAAGTATTTCTTATCCTTTTCTGAATCTGAGTTATCTCTACTAGTTTCATATTCCTTAATCAGTGAATAAAAGCTCTCACTATCTCCTTCATATAAACGGTTAATAATTGCTAAATTCTTTATTTGTTCGTCAGAAAACTCTCTTAATGCACGATCAACTTGAGTAAATATATTGCGTGCATCAATAAATAGTATTTCATCTTCCTTTTTCTTTTGTTTATCAAAAAACCATAATGTAGCTGGTAAAGTTACAGTACTGAACATATTAGATGGAAGTGCAACCATTTGAGAAACAATGCCATCTTCTATTAATGTTTTACGGATCTCCTTTTCGCTATGTCCTGCATCTGAGGCAGAGTTTGCCATAACGAGTGATGCTTTTCCTGTTTCATTTAATGCAGTGGCAAATTGATTAATCCATAAATAATTTCCATTCGGTACTTTTGGCTTTTTACCTTTAGTTTGAGGTACACCATATGTATTAAACCTTTTTTGCTCCTTTACTAAATCCAATTCAACATTGTCAACATTAAATGGTGGATTCGCTAATACGTAATCAAAATTACCAAATGAATCATATGGATCAGCATAATATGAGTTTGCCTCTGTTACCTCTCCACGAATATTATTTAAAAATAAGTTCATTTTTGCTAGCTTAACCGTTTCACCAGTGCGTTCTACTCCATAAGCTCTTAGATTTAAAGGTGTTCCACCATTCTTTACTTTATGTTCTTGAGCATAATGAGCTGTTTGAACAAACATACCACCAGAACCACAAGCAGGATCTAATATCTTACCTTCCATTGGTTGTAAAACCTCAACCATATAACGTACGACAGTCCTTGGTGTATAGAACTCTCCTCCACCTTGCCCTTCAGCTAATGCAAAATTACCTAAAAAGTATTCATACACTTCCCCAAAAATATCATTTTGAGAATCTGTTGGAATGTCATTAAAGTTTCTGAGTAGCCTGTTTAAAATTTTGTTGTTATCTTCCGCATTTAAATTATGATAATTATCTTTTGGTAATACGCCTACAAACTCTGGAGAATATTCTTCAATACCTTCCATTGCATCCTTAATTTTATTCGCGATATCTTCCTCTTCATTTAAATTAAGTAAATATGAAAAACGTGATTGTTTAGGTAAGTAAAACCCACATTTTTCAATTGCAATCTCTTCAATCTTTTTTTCACGTCTTCCACCTTTTAACGCCTCGTACTCTTTCATAATTTCATCTTCATGTTGTTCATATTTTGCATCAGCGAACTTTAAAAATATTAATCCCAGTACGGGAATTGAGTATGCAGATGCTTTTAAACCTGAATTCGCACGTAATTCATCTGCTGTTTCCCATAAGTTTTTCTTTAAGTTATTCAGTCTTTCTTGATTCAATGAAAATTCACTCCTAAAGTTAATATTGGTATATCATTTGGTTTTTATATTTTAATCTCTTAATGTCTTGTTTTATATACTTTAGACCTACAATTACATTCTACCATAAATTAGCTCTTACTTTTCAACCGACACCTGTCATATGTAGATCCTTGAAGAAAAAGGGAGTATTTCTCCCTTTTAAAAATGCCCTTTCTCTTTCAAACTTGTAAACTTACCTTCGTTATTTACTACTAGATGATCTAATACTTCAATTCCTAGTAGCTTGCCAGCCTCTGCTAAACGCTTTGTTACGCTGATATCCTCCATCGATGGTGTAATGTCACCACTTGGATGCTGATGTGCTACAATAACGCTTGCTGCATTATTGAGTATTGCTGATTTAAACACCTCACGTGGATGTACTATCGAAGCATTTAATGAACCAATATGACAACGATGAACTGCTACAACATGATTCTTTGTATTTAAACACATAACAAAGAATACTTCCCGGTCATCACGTCCAATAAATCGAGAAGCAATTTCTGCTCCGTCTTCAGGACTTTTTATCATATAATTTACACCCTCCTCAGCTTCACAAATAATTTGTTCGATACGTACAATCTCTAAAATGGTTTCCATCTAGATCAACCTCTCTTATGTTATTTTTGACCTTTTTGGTCACCATTCCAACAATCTCCGCATCGATTAATGTCAAGTGGCGTAAGTAGCGACAGCTATCAAGTGATTCGCAGATATGATGAGTAAAGCCCAATAAATTAGAGTGCGTTTAAAGCGTTAATTGCTTTATTACGCACTCTGCCATTATATCCGAAGAACGAAAACCCTTTACATAATCGATAATACGTCCATACTTTACGGACGCATTAGGAGATTACAATCAGGGGAGCTGAAAAGGAAAAACAGAGCCATCCTATTCACACACATTATGAGATTATCTATTTTAAAGTATTGAAGATTATCAAATATGCTTTCATTAATTCAAATAGTTATATACCTAAAACAATACATGACAATACTTCATACATAACCTATTATCCAAGTACATCTAGAACGTTACTATCTGTAAAATCTTCAATATCATGTATTTCTTGTGAATCTTTTTCATTAAAATATAATTCATCAAATATACTTTTCATAATTGGTTTATGTTTTTCAAAAATACCTTCTCTTAGTTCATTATAAGCCTTCTCTTTTTTACCCTTATCTATATTAAAAGAATATTGTCTATCAATATACAATTCATTTAGGTCTCTCAAAAAATCTCTAAACTTAGAATTTATTAATAAAACCACATCATCCCCATTGTGATTTTTTCTATTTGTTATTTTAAAAACTTTATTTAGAGATTGCAAAACCTCTACCATCGTATCCCTTTCATTGATAATATCATTTTTGCAATATAGCCAGTCCAAAGACACATCAAACATTTCTGATATGATTAATGCTTGATCTATTGGTATTTGTCGTTCACTCTCATATTTTTTTATTGTTGCAAGTGACAAATTTAATTTTTCGGCTAATTGTTCTTGAGTAAGATTTTCCATTTTTCTCAGTTCACTTAGGTTATTTTTCATATAAACCCCCACAAATAATATATTTACATCAAGGTGATACATATAGTATACCTTGATATAAATATATTACAAAGAGCATTGTGAAATGTATCATTCGAAATACTGTTAGTCACTTATAAACACATTGGTTTTCTTATAAAGTTATAAGTAAGTTAGCGCTAACTTAAAAAACTTATAGAAAGAAGGAATTTACAATGCCAATTGCAAATGCATGGGTTTTTACTGAAACCAACTTCAATGCTGAAGAATTTTTAACTAACACACACAATCTTTTTAGATTAGTATCACAACGACCGTACACAAGTAAGAAAGATCCTAGTGAAAGTGGAGTAACATTAACTTTATTAATCACTAAAGATGATACGGAGTATGGAATAGATAAAAAAAGTGGTTTAGAACGTGACAACAATGTCCTAAACACCTTTGATGTAACTGTGCTTAATAATAAAACTTCTATTAATGTAAAAAAAGGCGAATACGTGAAACTTATTAATTACATTCCAGAGAAATCCTTTGTTATAGAGTTTGATTTGATTTTAAGATTTGAAGATGTTGAAAAAGTAAATGTCAAGACAAAGTAAAAAAATCAGTACAAGTAGAATCCAGAATGGGATCTATCTATACACAACACTTATCTTTCTTATAGTAATAACATTAATCATCTTAGTGGTAGACAATTTATTTGAAATAGGGGTTACGAAATACAGTACCCCCTATTTTATAACCGCCATCGCTTCAATAATTATAATACAAGCTTTAACTTGGATGATAAGAAATAAGGGTTATAAAGGGATAAAGCATGCCCTAGTCCACTATTCTATTGTACTGAATTTAAGAAGGGCTTTTTTAGATTCAAATTACTATAACATTAGATTTCGCCTTAATAAAAAAACAGCACGGCTACCAAGAATTAAAATTGAATTTGAAAAGGGGTTATCCGTCGGTAAATTATATATTGAAAACATTCATATGGAAAAAGATATAAGTACCAGTAATATATCGATTGCATTAAATAGATATGTTGTAGAAAGAAGTTACTTATCAAGAGATGAAAAATATTATATATTCGATATTTTTGATAGCAACATTAATCGCCAACTTACTTTTCAAAGTTCAGATGGATTACGAGAGCATGCATTAGGTTCAGATGAACAACATCTATTCATAGATAAATTCACAAGCATACCAATGCATAGTTCATTATTTGTTGGACAAACAGGATCTGGGAAAACATACGCACTGTATTCCTTGATTCTTCAAATGCTACTCAAAAAGGAAAAGTATAATCTCTACTTTGTAGACCCTAAAAATTCGAGTCTATCAGTTGTTGGTGAAAAGGTATCTAGTAATAATACAGCGAGCTCTTTCGATAAGATTATTGAATTGTTAAGGAGATTCAACGAACTAATGGATCTTAGAAAAATCGAAATAAAAAACAAACTAGAATCTCAACTTGAAGCCACATATGCAGACTTTGGGCATTCAGCACATGTTTTAATGTTTGATGAATTTGCTAGTTTTCAAACCGTTTTGCAATCCATGGAAAAAAAGAAGCGTGATGAAGTAATGAAACTAATATCACAAGTTGTTTTACAAGGAAGACAATTAGGATTCTTTATATGGTTTGTCATGCAAAAGTCAGATTCGAATCAATTACCAACATATATTCGTGAAAATCTCCCAGTAAAATTTGTGATAGGGAATGCGGAAAAGCAGACATACGTAACAGCCTTCGGACCAGGAGTAGATATTAAAGAAAAGGATTTCCAATTAGGTGAAGGACTTTTAGTTTGCCCTTTAATAGCAAACCAACCAAAAATTTGTCACTTTAGTTATTTAGACTTCAATATTCTAAATGCTGTGGAGGATTTAAGTGAGTAAGCGGGGGTTATGTAATAACCCCCGCTCCAAAACAAATAAACTACTTACTAAAGGCTGTTATAGCAATGTTTATTTACTTAAAAGGAGTGGTTTTTTGTTAAATGTTCAGGTTGATGAGTTTACATTAGTTTTACAAGCAACAAAAAGACCTTCTTCCATTGAAACATGGCCTAGTCTAGCAAACTCTTTAATTTATGAATTTACTAGGTTATCAAACATTGAGTTAGTACTTGGTGAATTAGTGAATTCTACTGATTCGCTACCAAGAGGATATTCACAAGGGTTCTCTTGTGAAAATGTACCATACTATTTTTCAATTGCTTATCATACAGATTTTATCCAAATGGGGGTTTGTATAAAGTTTTCTGCGCATGCTTGGATGAAATACAGGGAGCAGTACGAGGTTCTTTTTAATCGTTCAATACAAATACATCAATTCATATCGAATATAAATAATAATAATAATTTATATTCCTCAAGGCTTTCAAGAATCGATATTGCAATTGATTTTATTGATGAAGGTATTTCAGTTAATACTATTTATAATCAACTATCTAGAAAGAACCAAATTGTTAAGACTTCATCTGGTAGACGAAATTTATCTAGTTTATCAGCATTAACTAAAAACAATGAAACCTCTACCTTTTATTTAGGTACAAAAGGGAAAAATATAAAAGCATTGCTGCGAGTTTATGATAAGAAGAGAGAACAAGTAGAAACGATGGGAGTTCGTTATCAAGAGTCTCTTAAATATAATAATTGGATAAGATTCGAAGCAGTGTTTAAAGGTTCATATGCACACGATATATCTGCTAAATTAGGAAACATTAAAAACGATGTAGAATTAAAAAACTTACTTGTTTCTGCTTTAACTGATCGTTATCTTTTTTATTATGCAAAGTCTAATAAGTTAACAGTATATAGCAAAAAGATGCTTAATCTACTCGAAAAACAAACTTTTATGTTCAACTCTCCATCACCACGAATGAATTTATTAGAGCAATCTCAACAGCACATTTTAAATGGTTCGGGTTTATTCCCCTACTTATATAAAGTTTGGGATATTTGGGGAGATAATGGATTGAAAAAATGCCTAGAATTTCTTTATGAAGAATTCGAAAATTATGAGCCAAATGATGATGTAATATTGTGGCTAAATAAATATTCAATGTTATATAAAAAACAAGGTTATCCATTCAAATAAATAAAATAAACACATGAAGGAGCTGATGCTATATGAGCATCAATAAAAACATTAAGAACTATCCTTATCTTTTAACTCGAGAACAAGCATCTAATTTTCTTGGCATAGATCCAAAATCATTCGATAAATATATACGACCACATGATGATCTTGAACGTTTTATGGTAGGAAAACATGAACGATATACAATGGAGTCTTTAATTAACTTTATCGAATCGCAATCTATCTAACGTTTTAACAGTTGATATTATGCTAGTTACAGAATACAATACAAGTGTATTCAACTAGCATCTATCAACTTATTTTATGAAAGGAATTGATAGTATGGCTAGCATTGTAAAACGTGGTAAATCATACAGAGCACAAGTTTCACTGTATAAACACGGACAGCATAAAAAGCTATCGCAAACATTTACAACTAAAAAAGAAGCGAGACTTTGGGCATTAGAAATGGAACTAGCAAAAGGTGAAGGGAAAGAACTTGCATATAGAACAACCTCATTTGCTGATTTCTTTGAGAATTGGATATACCTTGTTAAAGTCAACGATGTGAAAGAAACAACTTTCCAAAATTACGTTCGTGCTCTGGGCATCATTCGTAACTTGTTCGGTGATATTCAATTAAAAGACCTGAATGATATAGTTGTTCAGAAGAAAATTGATGAATATGCAAAAACACGTTCCCGAAAAACAACGCATGAAGTTCTTCTAAAGATAAAAACATCTTTACGTGATGCATATGCTCGTGGCTATATTGCAAATGACTTTGCACCGTTAGTAAAAACACGTGGTGTTGATCCACCAAAGCGAAACAAAGCATTATCGATTACAGACTTTAAAAAGCTTCGTAATCACGTTTTACAGCATCCAGATGATGAATTTAAGACATTAGTATTACTTGCACTAGAAACAGGAATGCGACGTGGTGAACTACTGGCAATCCGACCCAATAGCCTCTATGAACACGGTATAAAAGTCAGACATTCAATCAGCCCTACTTCTGATGATACTTCATTAAAAACAGAAAATGCAAAGCGTGATGTATCTATTAACAAAGAAGTGTACGAGATTATTCGTCAGATACCTGTGAAAAAGAATGGTTACATTTTTAACTTCGAAGGATTTAAACAATCAGAGATGTTAGCAAAGTTGCTAGAGGAATTGGGAATTGAAAAAACAACCTTTCATGGCTTACGTGATACACATGCATCATTCTTGTTTGCCCAAGATATAGATATTGCATATGTATCAAAACGATTAGGTCACATTAATATTCAAACAACGCAAAATTATTATCTGGAATTAATGCCAGAAAAAAAGCACCAGCAAGATGCCGATGCTTTAAATCTGTTAAGTGCATTATAAGGTTCAAGTTTATGATTTGAACCAACTTGAACCAAAAAACCTTTGTAAACGTTGGTATATAAACAATCCTATTAACGTTTTGAGAATTGTGGAGAACGACGTGCTTTTTTAAGACCTGGTTTTTTACGTTCTTTCATACGTGGGTCACGAGTAAGTAATCCAGCGCGTTTTAAAGAACCTCTGTACTCAGGATCTGCTTCTAATAACGCACGAGCGATACCATGACGGATAGCTTGTGCTTGACCTGTGAAACCGCCACCGTGAACGTTAACTAAAACGTCATAGTTACCTTTAGTTTCTGTAACTTCGAATGGTTGGTTTAAGTCTAAGATTAATGATTCAAATGGTAAATATTCACGTACGTCTTTACCGTTTACTGTGATGTTACCTTCGCCTGGTACTAAACGTACACGTGCTACTGAGTTTTTACGACGGCCTGTGCCTCTATATTCAACTTGTGCCAATGTAATTTCCTCCTTCTAATTAACCACGTAACTCGTAGTTTTCTGGTTGTTGTGCAGCGTGTGGATGTTCAGCGCCACCATATACATATAATTTTTTACCTTGTTTTTCGCCTAAGCGTGTACTTGGTAACATGCCTTTGATTGAAATTTCAAGTAAACGTGCTGGGTTTTTCTCTCTTAATTCACCAGCTGTGATTGATTTGATTCCGCCTGGGTAGTTAGAATGACGGTAGTAAACTTTGTCTGAAGCTTTTTTACCTGTCATTTCGATTTGTCCAGCGTTGATGATGATTACATAGTCACCACTGTCAACGTGTGGAGTAAAAGTTGCTTTATGTTTTCCGCGTAAAATAGTTGCTACTTCTGATGATAAGCGACCTAAAGTTTGGCCTGCTGCATCGATAACATACCATTTGCGCTCAATGTTTGATTCATTAGCCATAAATGTTTGACGCATAATAATTGTCCTCCTAATAATAACTGCTATGCAAGTTGCTTTTTTTAAAACAATGTTACGATTCAAAGCTCAGATAATATTCATTTAGTTGATTTTAATTCGACTTTGCTTCTATATCTAGTAACACAATAAGTTTCCGGGGCTTATCGTGGTGGTGATATAAAACAATACCGCATATAATCGTATAATTTATCTAGGTATTTGTCAATACGATTCAATCATTTTCTAGTGATTTTTTGCGATGTATTTTAATATCAGATCCTAAGTCATTCACTAATTCTTTTGGAGCTAAATAGATTTTTTCCAAATAAAGTCCTTCTGCTGGCGCAGTAAAAGGAACCTGTTTGCGATCTTTAGCTTCTAAAAGCTTAGGGACATCTTCAGGTTGGCGTTTCCCTTTGCCTACTTCAATTAAGAAGGCAACAAGTACACGAACCATATTATACAGAAAACCTGAACCAGTCACAATGTAATCAAAGCCATTTTCTGTTTTAATAATTTCACTTTGGTATAAAGTACGTTCTTTACTCTCTACTTCTGTTTTCTGTGAACAAAAGCCTGTAAAGTCATGTGTACCTATAAAGTGCTGTGCCGCTTCATTCATCTTTTCTAAATCTAAGTCGTCACGATAATATGTCTTTAATCCGCTCATAAAGACATCGCGATGCGCACCTTGATATACTTTATATCTATAGCGCTTGCCTACGCAGTCATAGCGACAATGAAAGTTCTCGTCGACTATAGATACCTCATTGACATAAATGTCGTCAGGCAAGGCGCTATTCATCGCATATTGCCATTTATCAGGCGCGATATTCAATTCAGTATCAAAGTGGAAATATTGTTCTATCGCATGCACGCCTCTATCCGTGCGACTTGACGGATGAATGCGTACATGACGTTTATGCATACGTTTTAAAATCTTTTCAAATTGTTGCTGCACTGTTCTGCCGTGCTGTTGAATTTGAAACCCTAAAAAGTTACTTCCTTGATAAGAAATTTTTACTAATATCCGCACATTTCTACACTCCTATATTTTTCAGTGCAAATAGAATTGCAGCAATTGGAATCAACAATAAGATAAGTACTGTATCTTTCCAATGCCACTTTAATTTACGATAGCTGGTACGTTTGGCTTTCACATCATAGCCTCTGACTTCCATCGCAATTGCTAAATCCTCAGCGCGTTGAAAGGCTGAAATAAACAATGGAATCAACAATGGAATGAACGCTTTAATTCTTTGTCCTATGGAACCTGAACTGATTTCTGATCCTCTTGATTTTTGCGCTAGAATAATTTTATCCAATTCTTCCATTAACGTCGGGATGAAACGCAAAGCAATCGACATCATCATACTTAACTGCTGTACAGGCACTTTGATGAAGCGTAATGGTGATAAAATTTTATCAAATGCATCTGTCAGTGCAATAGGACTCGTTGTGAGTGTCATGATAGTAGAAATCATCATAATAAACATTAAACGACAACAAATATAAATACCTTCTATTATGCCCCCTGTTTCAATTGTGATAAATTTCCAATGAAACAGAACGGTTCCGCCCTTCGTCAAGAACAGATGCATTAAAAAGGTAAACACTAAGAAGAAGAGAATCGGTGTTAATCCTTTCAATAGATACAATAATTTGATCTTCGAACAATACATTAAGATAAGAACGACTAGTAGCATCCAGCCATACATAGCAAAATTATGACAGAAAAATACTAATACGATATAAAAGAATACAAAGCATAATTTAGCTCTTGGATCTAAATGATGAATCATAGAATCTAGCGGCAAGTAACGACCAATAATAAATTTATTTTTCATGAGCTTGCCACTCCTTGTAAAGCTTTATAAATTCCTTATCTGATAGTGCTGTTTCAGGCAACTTGATATGATGCTTTTGCTCAAAATCATATTGCAGCTGTACAATATCCGGCAAATCTAAATGATATTCCTTAACGCGCTGATGATTGCCAAATAGAGCACGCGGTGTCCCTTCAAACACCAGAGTACCTTTCTGCATTACTTTTACATTCTCTGCGTACTGTGCCACGTCGTTCATATCGTGTGTCACTAGAATTATTGTCTTCCCTTGTTCTTCTTGCAACTGTTTGAATAAAGCCATCACCTGGTCACGACTCTGCGGATCTAAACCTGCTGTCGGTTCATCTAGAATAATAACGTCTGGATCCATAGCCAAAATAGAAACGATCGCAACCTTCCTCATTTGGCCTCCAGACATTTGAAATGGAGACTTCTCCATGATATCGCGTTCAAACCCTAATTGCATCAATAAACGATAAGCGTACTCTTTTACCTTCTCTATATCCATTTTAAAATTTTTCGGACCAAAAAGAACTTCCCTTTCTACACTATCCTCAAAGAGTTGAGATTCCGGGAATTGAAAGACGATACCGATTTTTTGACGAAATGGACGAATAACTTTGTCTTTCGTCTTAGCAGTTATTTTTAAATCATCTAATTCTACTGCTCCGTATGTCGGTTTCAAGAGCCCATTAAATTGCTGGATTAAAGTAGATTTTCCTGAGCCTGTTTGGCCTATAATGGCATAATAGCGGCCATTTTCAAAATGTGTATCAATATGATGCAGTGCTTCATATTCAAAGGGCGTTCCTATTTGATATACGTAGCTGACATCATCAAACTTTACCTTCATAAGCACCCCACCAACTCATCATAATTTATAAATTCAGATGGATGGCCTAGCATTTGATTGATTCGCATTGGAAATGGTAAATCTAAGCCAATCTCTGTCAATGATGTCCCTTTCTCAAAAATTTCTTTCGGTGTCCCTTGTTCGTATACCTTACCCCGATTCAATACAATCATATAATCTGAATCAACAGTTTCTGTTAAATCATGGGTAATAGAGATAATGGTTACATTTTTATCTTTATTTAAATGACGCACTAAACGCATGAGTGATTGTTTTCCTTCTGGATCAAGCATAGAAGTAGCTTCATCCAAAATAATAATTTCTGGGCTTAGTACTAATACACCTGCGATGGCCACACGTTGCTTTTGTCCTCCTGACAGTGCTTGTGGTTCATGATTACGCTGTGCGTACATATCGACTTCTTTAAGAACCTCTGGCACATCTTCATGCATTTTATCATAAGGAACTAAAAAGTTTTCCAAACCAAATGCTACATCGTATTGCACAGTTGAGCCGACAAATTGATTGTCAGGATTTTGGAATACAATACCAATATGCTTTCTGATTTCACTTAAATTATCAGGAGTGATCTTCTGATTTCTATATAAGATTCGTCCTTCTTGGTATTGCATCATCCCCATCATCAACTTAGCAACTGTTGATTTGCCAGAACCATTATGGCCGACGATAGAGGTCCATTTTCCTTCAGGTATCTTGAAAGAAATATTATTTAATGTAAACCACTCATCGCCTTGATATTGGAATGAAACATTATCGAATTCAATTATATGTTCATTAGTCAAAATGGCTCTGTCCCTCCGTTATAATTTTCACTCTTTTATTGTACATGAATATAAGTTAGGTGTACATGTACAGATATGATTAAAGCCCCTATACGTATCATACCGTTAGGGGCTTTAAAATAAAAAAGCGCGCACCCCATTCTTTTTTGAGTTCACGCTTTAAATTTATTAAGTTAGATGAATGGGGTACTCTGAGCTAGACAATATTTGTATGTGGCAAACATTATCGTTGCACTCATTTGCTTTATATAATCAATAAGTCTGTGTGTTTATTTTTAGTACAATGATAAGCGCACAATGCTCTCATCGTGTTCTTCTACTTATCATCTTCGCTTAGTTTCAAGTTATAACTTCAAATTAAACTAATTCGATAATTGCTGATTCAGCACCGTCTCCACGACGAGGTCCTGCTTTAAGCACGCGAGTGTAACCGCCTTGACGATCAGTGTAACGTGGTGCAATTTCACCGAATAATTTTTGTAATGCTGTTTGTGTTGTATCGTCTTCGTTTAAGATTTCAACATCACGAACGATTTTAGCTGCTTGACGACGAGAAGCTAAATCTCCTTTTTTACCTAAAGTAATCAAGCTATCTACTACGCCGCGTAATTCTTTAGCGCGAGCTTCAGTAGTTTCAATACGCTCATTAACGATAAGTGAAGTAGCTAAGTCACGTAACATAGCTTTACGTTGATCAGATGTACTACCTAATTTTCTGTAACCCATGAGTTAACCTCCTTTACCTTTATCAATCTTCTTTTCTTAGACCTAAACCTAAGTCTTCGAGTTTGTATTTTACTTCTTCTAAAGATTTACGACCTAAATTACGTACTTTCATCATATCTGCTTCAGATTTGTCAGCCAATTCTTGAACAGTGTTGATTCCTGCACGTTTTAAACAGTTATAAGAACGTACTGATAAGTCTAATTCTTCGATAGACATTTCAAGTACTTTTTCTTTTTGGTCTTCTTCTTTTTCAATCATGATTTCAGCGTTTTTCGCTTCATCAGTGAGTCCAACAAAGATGTTCAAGTGCTCAGTTAAAATTTTTGCTGCTAAAGAAACTGATTCTTGTGGAGTGATAGATCCATCAGTCCATACATCTAATGTTAATTTATCAAAGTCACTGCTTTGACCTACACGAGTATTTTCAACAGTATAGTTGACTCTTTCTACTGGTGAGTATAATGAATCAACTGGAATAACACCAATTGGTAAATCACTCGTATTATTTTGTTCAGCTAATGCGTAACCTCTACCCTTATTAGCAACAAGACGGATTTTCAAATGTCCACCTTTAGATACAGTCGCAATTTTAAGCTCTGGATTTAAAATTTCAACATCACTGTCGTGAGTAATGTCTGCTGCTGTAACTTCGCCTTCATCTTTAACATCGATTTCTAACGTTTTATCTTCTTCAGAATAAATTTTAAGAGCAAGTTTCTTAATATTCATAATGATTGTAGATACGTCTTCTACTACGTTATCAATTGCTGAGAATTCATGAAGTACGCCTTCAATCTCGATGTACTTAACAGCTGCACCTGGCAATGAAGATAGTAGGATACGACGTAAGGAGTTTCCTAGCGTAGTGCCATAGCCACGTTCTAGTGGTTCAACAACAAACTTACCGAATTTAGCATCTTCACTAATTTCAATTGTCTCAATTCTAGGTTTTTCAATTTCTATCATTATTTACATATCCTCCTTGGTTACGTCGACTTATAAGATACTGCTTATCTCAGTGATCTGCGGAACATAACATTTAACTATAATATTATACGCGACGACGTTTTGGCGGACGGCAACCGTTATGAGGTACTGGAGTAACGTCTCTGATAGCTGTTACTTCTAAACCAGCTGATTGCAATGCACGGATAGCTGATTCACGACCAGGACCAGGTCCTTTTACTGTTACTTCAACTGTTTTCAAGCCATGTTCCATAGCTGTTTTTGAAGCAGTTTCAGAAGCCATTTGTGCAGCGAAAGGTGTTGATTTTTTAGAACCTTTAAATCCAAGAGCACCTGCTGATGACCATGATAATGCATTACCGAATTCATCAGTAATTGTTACGATTGTATTGTTGAAAGTTGAACGGATGTGTGCCACACCATTTTCAACATTCTTTTTCACTCTACGTTTACGAGATACTTGTTTACGTGCCATTTAAAATTTTCCTCCTTTACCTATTATTTTTTCTTGTTAGCTACAGTTTTAACTGGGCCTTTACGCGTACGAGCGTTGTTTTTAGTTTTTTGACCACGAACTGGTAAGCCACGACGGTGACGGATACCACGGTATGATGAAATTTCCATCAAACGTTTAATGTTTAAGTTTTGTTCACGACGTAAGTCACCTTCAACTTTGTATGCGTCAACTGTTTCACGGATACGACCTAATTCGTCGTCTGTTAAATCTTTAACGCGAGTGTCAGGAGAAACGTTAGCTTCTTCTACAATTTTAGCAGCAGTTGATTTACCTACACCGTAGATATAAGTTAATGAAATTACAACGCGTTTTTCGCGTGGAATATCGATTCCTGCAATACGTGCCATATTATTTTACACCTCTCTTTTATTAACCTTGTCTTTGTTTGTGTTTCGGATTTTCACAAATGATCATTACTTTACCTTTACGTTTAATGACTTTGCATTTTTCGCAAATAGGTTTTACTGATGGTCTTACTTTCATTTTTATACCTCCCTATAATAATGGAGTGACGAATTATTTATAACGATAAGTGATTCTTCCACGAGTTAAGTCGTATGGAGACATTTCTACAGTTACTTTGTCGCCAGGTAGAATACGAATATAATTCATTCTGATTTTACCACTAACGTGTGCTAAAATCTCATGACCATTTTCTAATTCTACTTTAAACATTGCATTTGGTAAAGTATCTAGTACTGTACCTTCTAATTCAATTACATCTTGTTTTGCCATTAGAACAATTCCCCCTTTTGCATTATTAGTTAATGTCTATTGGAAAATGTTAGACATACTGCCGTTGTCATAAGTGTTGAACAAAATTTTGGGAATCATTATCGTCATTTTGTCACTCTTAATACGTGAATACTAAACGACTAACAATTTGCGACTACCTTCATTCAACAAACAAGCAGCAATGTTGAATTACTTAAGATTATCTAGGATACCGATAACAGATTCTGTTACTTTTTCGATATCGCCAGAACCGTCAATGTTTTTCAAAACGCCTTCTTTATCGTAATACTCGATAATAGGTTTTGATTGCTTAACATTGACTTCTAAACGTTTTGCAACTGTTTCAGGGTTGTCATCTTCACGTTGGTATAATTTACCGCCATCAAGATCACAAACACCATCAACTTTTGGAGGATTGAACACAAGATGATAAGTCGTTCCGCAAACTTCACAAATACGACGTCCAGTAAGTCGATTCATAAGTTCTTCTTCTGGAACTTCAATGTTGATGACTGCATCTATCTTTCTGTCAAGTTCTTTCATGATTTTACTTAATGCTTCTGCTTGTTCAAGTGTACGTGGGAAACCATCTAATAAAAATCCTTTTTTCGCATCGTCTTCAGAAAGTCTTTCTTTAACGATACCTACAGTCACTTCATCAGGCACAAGTTCACCGCGGTCCATATAAGACTTAGCTTCTTTACCTAATTCAGTTTCATCTTTGATAGCTTTTCTAAACATATCACCTGTAGATATATGCGGAATAGGGAATTTCTTAACTATTTCACTCGCTTGAGTTCCTTTACCTGCACCAGGTAAACCCATTAAGATGATATTCATATTGCCCTCCTACAGTTTATCTACCACCAAAGCCTTTATATTCTTTTTGATTAACTTGAGCTTCTAGACTTTTCATTGTTTCGATTGCAACACCGATAACGATCAATAAGCTAGTACCGCCGACTTGGATTGACTGCGGCAGGTTCATAAATTTAGTAGCAAGTATCGGCAAGATTGCAATAACTGCTAAGAAGATAGAACCTACAAAAGTTAAACGATATAAAACTCTAGTAATATACTTTTTAGTTTGTTCACCAGGTCTGATACCTGGAACGTAACTGCCTTGTTTCTTAAGATTGTCAGCCATTTTTTCAGGATTAACTTGAACAAATGCATAGAAGTAAGTGAATGCAATGATCAAGATAATATAAATTACCATTCCAATATTACTTGATGGATTGGCTGTATTGGCAATTTGCTGTGCCCAGTCTGCTTTAGGGAAGAACATCGTTAATGTTCTTGGAAGCAAGAAGAATGCCATCGCAAAGATAACCGGGATAACCCCTGCTGAGTTAACTTTTAACGGCAAGTAAGTTGCATTAGAACCTAAACGCTGAGCTGATTGTTTCTTGGCATATTGAATAGGTATTTTACGTACAGCTTGAAGCACGTATACAGCACCCATTGTTAATAAAATCAAGCCTAATGCTAAACCAGCTACTTGCAGCCATGCCATCGTAGTATCACTTTGCCCGACAAAGGCTTGTTGATAAAACTGGATAAGCGAAGACGGCAACGTAGATAAAATACCAGCAAAGATAATGATTGAAATACCATTACCAACACCGTATTGAGTGATTTGTTCACCTAACCATAGTAAGAAAGCAGTTCCTGTTGTTAATACAATTGCGATTAACAAATAACTCATTGGAGAAGGGTCAACAATCAATGCCCCTTTCAAATAGTTATTAAATTGGAACGCCATTCCTATTGATTGAATGAAGGCTAAGATAATTGCAAAATAACGAGTAACGTTATTCAATTTCTTACGTCCGACATCACCCTGTTTAGCCCATTCCGTAAATTTAGGAACAATATCCATTTGCAATAACTGCATTACGATTGAAGCAGTGATATAGGGCATAATCCCCATAGCAAATATGGAAAAGTTCTTCAAGGCTCCGCCACCAAATGTATTTAATAAATCAGTGACACCTTGAGAACCTTGGTTATTATCAAATGCAGCTGGATTGACTCCAGGTGCAGGTATATAAGTACCTATTTTAAAAATAACTAGCATTGCGAGCGTAAAAAAGATCTTGTTCCGTACTTCTTTAGTTTTAAAGAAGTTAACGAATGTTTCAAACATTAGATCACCTCGTGTGCTCCACCTTTAGCATCAATTGCTTCAGCTGCAGATGCAGAGAATTTATGCGCTTTTACTGTTAATTTTTTCTCTAGAGAACCATTACCTAATACTTTGATACCCGCTTTAGCGTTTTTAACCACACCAGTTTCGATTAAAAGCTCATGAGTAACTTCTGTACCTTCTTCGAATCTGTTAAGTTGTTCTAAGTTAACAACTGCAAATTCTTTACGGTTAATGTTTGTAAATCCACGTTTTGGTAAACGACGGAATAAAGGTAATTGTCCACCTTCGAATCCTGGTCTTACTTTACCGCCTGAACGTGCTTTTTGACCTTTTTGACCACGTCCACTTGTTTTACCATTACCTGTAGCAGCACCACGACCTACGCGGTTGCGTACTTTACGTGATCCTTCTGCTGGATGTAATTCATGTAATTTCATTTCGGCACCTCCTTGATTATATTTCTTATTTAGCGTCTGTTTCTTCAACTTTAACTAAGTGACTTACTTTTGCAATTTGTCCACGATTAGCGTCGTTATCTTCAAGTACTACTGAAGAGTTAGTTTTTTTCAAACCTAAAGCTTCTACAGTTTTACGTTGAGTTTCAGGACGTCCAATCACACTGCGAGTGAGGGTAACTTGTAATTTAGCCATTATTCATTTTCCCTCCTTAATTGTACAATTCTTCTACTGATTTGCCACGTAATTTCGCAACTTCTTCAGCATTTTTAAGATTTTCTAAACCATTAAGAGTCGCACGTACCATGTTGATTGGAGTGTTTGAACCTAATGATTTACTTAAGATATCAGTGATACCTGCTAATTCTAATACGGCACGAACTGGACCACCGGCAATAACACCAGTACCAGGTGCTGCTGGTTTCAATAATACACTTCCTGAACCGAAACGGCCAGTGATAGTATGTGGAGTAGTACCTTCTACACGGTTTACTGTTACTAATTCTTTTTTAGCAGCTTCTACTGCTTTTTTAATTGCTTCAGGAACCTCTTGTGCTTTACCAGTACCGAATCCGACACGTCCTTTTTTATCACCTACAACTACTAATGCAGTGAAACGGAAACGACGTCCACCTTTTACAACTTTCGCAACACGGTTGATCGTTACAACGCGTTCTTCAAATTCTTTAGCTTCTTCATCTCTACGAGCCATCTATTGTCCCTCCTTTTATGATTAAAATTGTAATCCATTTTCACGTGCTGCATCTGCTAATGCTTTAACACGTCCATGGTATAAGTAACCTCCGCGGTCGAAGACGATTTCAGTGATACCTTTATCAGCTGCTTTTTTCGCAATTGCTTCTCCGACTTTAGAAGATAATTCAACTTTTGAACCAGTTTCATTTTCGAAATCTTTATCTTGAGTTGATGCTTGAACTAAAGTTACGCCTTTAGTGTCATCGATGATTTGAGCATAGATGTGTTTGTTTGAACGATATACGTTTAAACGTGGTTTTTGAGTTGTACCAGTTAAGTTAGAACGTACACGTGCATGTCTTTTTAAGCGTACTTTATTTTTATCAATTTTGCTGATCATGCTTTATTCTCCTTTCTTAGAGAGTTATTTATTATTTACCAGTTTTACCTTCTTTACGACGAACATATTCGCCTTGGTAACGGATACCTTTACCTTTATAAGGTTCTGGAGGTCTTACGGCACGAATGTTAGAAGCAGTAGCTCCAACTAATTCTTTAGAAATACCTTCAACCTTAACTGTTGTATTCTTTTCAACTGTGAAAGTGATTCCATCTTCAGGTTTGAATTCAACTGGGTGAGAGTAACCTACGTTAAGTACTAAGTTACTACCTTGCATTTGCGCACGGTAACCTACACCGATTAATTCTAAAGTTTTTTCGAAACCTTGAGAAACACCTTGTACCATATTGTTGATCAACGCACGAGTTGTTCCGTGAACTGTTCTATCTTTTTGAGAATCAGATGGACGTACAACTTCTAATGTGTTGTCTTCTAATTTATATGACATGCTGTCGTCAAAAGTTCTTGTTAATTCACCTTTAGGACCTTTGACAGTGATAACGTTTCCTTTGATGTCTACTGTTACATCACTAGGAATTTCAATAATTTTCTTACCTACACGGCTCATTTACGGGCACCTCCTTAATTATTTATTACCAAACGTATGCTAGTACTTCTCCGCCTATATTACGTTTTCTTGCTTCTCTGTCAGTGATAATACCTTCAGAAGTAGAAACTAATGCGATACCTAAACCATTTAATACTTTAGGTACTTCGTCTGCTTTAGCATAAACACGTAAACCTGGTTTAGAAATACGTTTTAAGCCTGTGATAACACGTTCGTTGTTTTGACCGTATTTAAGGAACAAACGTAAAACACCTTGTTTATCGTCTTCTACGAATTCAACGTTTTTAATGAAACCTTCACTTTTTAAGATTTCAGCAATTTGTTTTTTGATATTTGATGCAGGCAACTCGATTTTTTCATGACGCACCATGTTTGCGTTTCTTACACGAGTTAGCATATCTGCGATTGGATCTGACATTGTCATAGATTGTTGCCTCCTTTCAAGACTCTCTTTAATTACCAGCTAGCTTTACGTACGCCAGGGATTTGGCCTTTGTAAGCTAATTCACGGAAACAGATACGGCATAATTTAAATTTGCGGTATACAGAATGTGGACGACCACAACGTTCACAACGCGTATATTCGCGAACTGGGAATTTTTGTTTTTTAGATTGTTTTACAACCATTGATTTTTTAGCCACTTAATTAGCCTCCTTTATTTAGAGCTTATTTTTGAAATGGCATACCGAATTGTTTTAACAATTCACGACCTTCTTCATCTGTGTTCGCAGTCGTAACGATAACGATATCCATTCCTCTTACTTTACTTACTTTATCATAGTCGATTTCTGGGAAAATTAATTGTTCTTTAATACCTAATGTGTAGTTACCGCGACCATCAAATGCTTTTTTAGAAACACCGTGGAAGTCACGTACACGTGGTAATGATACTGCGATTAATTTGTCTAGGAATTCATACATTCTATCGCCACGAAGTGTTACTTTCGCACCGATTGGCATACCTTCACGTAGACGGAATGTCGCAACTGATTTTTTAGCTTTTGTGATTAATGGTTTTTGACCAGTAATTAATTGTAACTCTTCTACAGCATTATCTAAAACTTTAGAGTTTTGAACTGCGTCACCTACACCCATATTCACAACGATTTTATCGATTTTTGGTACTTCCATTACTGAACTGTAATTGAATTCTTTCATCAAGTTCTCAGTAACTTCAGAGTTGAATTTTTCTTTTAAACGGCTCAAAGTGGATCCTCCTTTCAACTAGTTATTAATTATTAGATTTGATTTCTTCGCCTGATTTTTTAGCGATACGAACTTTTTTACCATCTACTACTTTATAGCCAACACGTGTTGGTTCATTAGTTTTAGGGTCTAATAATTGTACGTTAGAAACATGAATTGGTGCTTCTGTTTCTAAGATTCCACCTTCTGGATTGAATTGAGTCGGTTTTTGGTGCTTTTTAATGATGTTTACACCTTCCACAACGACACGGTCTTTTTTAGGTTCTGTAGCTTGAACTACACCTGTTTTACCTTTATCTTTACCTGAGATAACGATTACGTTGTCACCTTTTTTGATATGCATGTGGGCACCTCCTTAGATTTAATTAGTATTGATTATAGTACTTCTGGTGCTAATGAAATAATTTTCATGTAGTTGTTGTCACGTAATTCACGGGCAACTGGTCCGAAGATACGAGTTCCGCGTGGACTTTTATCGTCACGAATCACTACACATGCATTTTCATCAAATTTGATGTAAGAACCATCTTTACGACGAACACCTGATTTAGTACGAACTACAACAGCTTTAACAACTTCGCCTTTTTTGACAACGCCTCCTGGTGTAGCATTTTTAACAGTACACACGATTACGTCGCCGATGTTCGCTGTTTTACGTCCTGATCCGCCTAATACTTTAATTGTAAGTACTTCACGAGCACCAGAGTTGTCTGCTACTTTCAAGCGTGTTTCTTGTTGGATCATGAATTAAACCTCCCTTATCTTTCGATTGATTAAATAATTACTGATTCTTCAACAATTTCTACTAAACGAAAACGTTTTGTTGCTGATAAAGGACGAGTTTCTTGAATTTTAACGATGTCTCCTAATTTAGCTGAATTGTTTTCATCATGAGTTTTATATTTTTTAGAATATTTTACTCGTTTACCGTATAATTTATGAGTTTTGTAAGTTTCTACTAGTACAGTAATAGTTTTGTCCATTTTGTCTGAAACGACTCTGCCTACGTATACTTTACGATCATTTCTTTCACTCACTTTTGTAACCTCCTCTTTCAGTTATTATTGATTAGCCTTGTTTTGTTCAATTTCTCTTTCACGAGCAACAGTTTTTAGACGTGCAATCGTTTTTCTAACTGTACGAATACGTGCAGTTTCCTCTAATTGTCCTGTAGCTAATTGAAAGCGTAGGTTAAAAAGTTCTTCTTTTGAAGATTTGATTTGTTCTTCGATTTCTGAAGTGGTTAAGTCTCTAATTTCCTTAGCTTTCATTTGATTCACCACCCAATTCTTCACGTTTTACAAACTTAGTTTTTACTGGAAGTTTGTGACTTGCTAAACGTAATGCTTCACGAGCAACTTCTTCTGGCACGCCTGCAACTTCAAATAAGATTCTACCTGGTTTAACTACTGCGATCCAGCCTTCAACTGCACCTTTACCAGCACCCATACGTACTTCTAAAGGTTTTTTAGTGTAAGGTGTGTGAGGGAAGATTTTGATCCAAACTTTCCCGCCACGTTTCATATAACGAGTCATCGCAATACGAGCAGATTCGATTTGACGAGATGTGATCCAAGAAGTTGTAATTGCTTGTAATCCATACTCACCGAATGTTACGAAGTTACCGCCTTTAGAACGTCCTGTAGTTTTTGGACGATGTTGACGACGATATTTAACACGTTTTGGTAGTAACATTATTATTTTCCTCCTTCACTATTATTCTTAGTAGGAAGAACTTCTCCACGATAGATCCATACTTTAACACCTAGTTTACCGTATGTTGTATCAGCTTCTGCATGTGCATAATCAATGTCAGCACGCAATGTGTGAAGTGGAACAGTTCCTTCTGAATATCTTTCAGCACGAGCGATATCAGCTCCGCCTAAACGACCTGAAACTTGAGTTTTAACACCTAAAGCTCCTAATTTCATAGCTCTTGAAATAGCTTGTTTTTGTACACGACGGAATGAAGCACGGTTTTCTAATTGACGTGCGATATTCTCAGCAACTAAACGCGCATCTAAATCAACTTTTTTGATTTCGATTACGTTAATGTGTACACGTTTGCTTGTTAATTTATTTAATTTGTTACGAAGTTTTTCAATTTCTGAACCGCCTTTACCAATTACCATACCTGGTTTACCAGTGTGGATTGCAATGTTAATACGGTTTGCAGCACGTTCGATTTCTACGTGAGAAACTGATGCTTCTTTTAATTCGTTATCAATGAACTTACGGATTCTTAAATCTTCGTGTAATAATGTAGAGAAATCTTTCTCAGCATACCATTTTGCATCCCAATCACGGATGATACCAACACGAAGTCCGATTGGATTAATTTTTTGACCCACAGTATTCCCTCCTTAGAAAGTTATTAAGCTTCTTTAGCTTCTTCTTTGCCGTCACTTACGACAATTGTAATGTGGCTTGTACGTTTATTAATAGCACTTGCGCGTCCTTGAGCACGTGGACGGAAACGTTTTAATGTTGGTCCTTCGTTAGCATATGCTTCTTTTACAACTAATTCATCTGTATTCATGTCATAGTTGTGCTCTGCATTAGCTAAAGCGGACATCAATAATTTTTCAACAACTGGTGATGAAGCTTTGTTTGTCAATTTTAAGATGGCAATAGCTTCACCAACGTTTTTGCCTCTGATCAAGTCTAATACTAATCTGACTTTACGAGGTGCGATTCTGATAGTTCTAGCAACCGCTTTTGCTTCCATTTGTTTCTCCTCCTCTACTTATGAAAAGTATCTTATCTTCTAGTCTTTTTGTCGTCTACAGCATGTCCTTTAAATGTACGAGTTGGAGCAAATTCACCTAATTTGTGACCAACCATATCTTCAGTTACATAAACAGGTACATGTTTACGTCCATCGTATACTGCGAAAGTGATACCGATGAAATTAGGGAAAATAGTTGAACGACGTGACCAAGTTTTAATCACTGTTTTTTTCTGATTACCTTCCTGAGCTTCGACTTTTTTCATTAAATGGTTGTCGACGAAAGGTCCTTTTTTAATACTACGAGCCATTTTGGCGCCTCCCTTCTTATTATGTGCGTGCAGCGATTAAGCCGCACACCCAAATAAGTTGATATTATTTTCTTTTACGTCCGCGAACGATAAGTTTATCAGATGATTTTTTACCGCGACGTGTTTTCTTACCAAGAGTTGGTTTACCCCAAGGTGACATTGGAGATGGACGACCGATAGGAGCACGTCCTTCACCACCACCGTGTGGGTGATCGTTAGGGTTCATTACAGAACCACGAACAGTTGGGCGAATACCTTTCCAACGAGAACGGCCGGCTTTACCAACGTTAACAAGTTCGTGTTGGATGTTACCAACTTGACCTACTGTTGCACGGCAAGTTGAAAGAATCATACGTACTTCACCAGAACGAAGTCTTACTAATACGTATTTACCTTCTTTACCAAGTACTTGTGCGCTTGCACCTGCTGAACGAGCGATTTGTCCGCCGCGACCTGGTTTTAATTCAATATTATGGATTGTAGTACCTACTGGAATGTTTGCTAATGGTAAAGCATTACCAGTTTTGATATCTGCTTCTTCACCATTTTCAATAACTTGACCTACTTGCAAACCTTTAGGTGCGATGATGTAGCGTTTTTCACCATCTGCATATACTAACAATGCGATGTTAGCTGAACGGTTTGGATCGTATTGAATAGAATCAACTTTAGCTGTGATTCCATCTTTATTACGTTTAAAATCGATTACACGGTATTGACGTTTGTGTCCGCCACCATGATGGCGTACTGTCAATTTACCTTGGTTGTTACGTCCCGCTCTTTTCGGTAGCGGTTGTAATAATGACTTTTCAGGAGTCGTTTTAGTGATTTCAGCGAAATCCAATGAAGTCATATTACGACGACCATTTGTAATTGGCTTATAATGTTTAAGAGCCATTGTCGCTTACCTCCTTATTGGTAATTTATATTTTTTAGTTGAATAGATCGATTGATCCTTCTTTAAGTGTAACTACTGCTTTACGTCTTTTGTTTGTATAGCCTTGGTAACGGCCCATACGTTTTTTCTTAGGTTTGTAGTTGATGATATTTACTTTGTCTACTTTAACATCGAAAATTTCTTCAACTGCAATTTTAACTTGAGTTTTGTTCGCACGTGTATCTACATCAAAAGTATATTTGTCTTCAGCCATTGCTTCTGAAGATTTTTCTGTGATTACGGGGCGCTTAAGAACGTCTCTTGCTTCCATTATCCGAGCACCTCCTCAACTTTTTTAGCAGCTGCTTCTGTAATTAATACACTGTCAGCGCTAGTGATGTCTAATACGTTTAATCCGTTTACAGTTGTAATTTGAACACCAGGGATATTACGTGCTGATAATTCAACATTTACATCTTCTGATTCAGTTACAACTAAAACTTTTTTAGGTAATTCTAAATTAGATAATACGTTTGTGAATTCTTTTGTTTTTGGTGCTTCTAAACCGAATGCATCAATAACTTTGAATCCATTTTCTTGCACTTTGAAAGATAATGCAGAACGTAATGCTAAACGACGCATTTTCTTAGGCATTTTGTATGAATAGCTTCTTGGAGTCGGTCCGAATACGATACCGCCGCCACGCCATTGCGGAGCACGGATTGTACCTTGACGCGCACGTCCTGTACCTTTTTGTCTCCATGGTTTACGTCCACCGCCGCGTACTGCTGAACGATTCTTAACAGAATGAGTACCTTGGCGTAATGAAGCACGTTGTAAATTGATTGCTTCGAAAAGAACATCTTTGTTTGGTTCAATAGCGAATACTGAGTCGCTTAATTCAACTGAACCTGCTTTTGATCCGTCTACTTTTAATACATCATAATTTGCCATTATGCATTTTCCTCCTTTCGTTAATTAATTATTTATTACCTTTTTTAATTGAAGTTTTGATTTCTACTAATCCTTTTTTAGGACCAGGTACATTACCTTTAACTAAGATAACGTTGTTTTCTGTATCAATTTGTACAACTTCTAAGTTTTGTACTGTCACTGTGTTGCCACCCATACGGCCTGGCATTTTGTGACCTTTAAATACTTTAGAAGCATCTGACGCCATACCTACTGAACCTGGTGCTCTGTGGAAATGAGAACCGTGAGCCATTGGTCCGCGAGCATGTCCATGACGTTTAATGTTACCTTGGAAACCTTTACCTTTAGATACTCCAGTAACGTCAATGATGTCGCCAGCTTCAAATTTATCAACTGAGACTTCTTGACCTACTTCGTATTCATCAACATTGATGTTTCTGAATTCACGAATGAAGCGCTTAGGTGCTGTGCCCGCTTTTTTAGCGTGACCTTCAGCTGGTTTATTAGCATATTTATTAGACTTGCTGTCTTTTTTGTATGCTTGTTTGTCTTCAAAACCTACTTGGATAGCGTTATAGCCGTCTATTTCTTCAGTTTTCTTTTGTAATACTACGTTTTGGCCTGCTTCTACAACAGTTACTGGGATTAAGTCTCCGTTTTCACCGAATACTTGTGTCATCCCGATTTTTCTTCCTAAGATTCCTTTGGTCATCGAAAGTCCACCTCCTAAAATTTTCTATTATAATTTGATTTCGATGTCTACACCTGATGGTAAGTTTAAGCCCATAAGAGCATCAACTGTTTTTGGTGTAGGGTTTACAATGTCGATTAAACGTTTATGTGTACGTTGTTCGAATTGTTCACGTGAATCTTTATACTTATGAACCGCACGAATGATTGTATAAACTGATTTTTCAGTTGGTAACGGAATTGGTCCAGAAACGTCTGCACCAGAACGTTTTGCAGTTTCAACAATTTTTTCTGCTGATTGATCAATTACTCTGTGATCATAAGCTTTTAATCTGATTCTGATTTTTTGTTTTGCCATGATTTTCCCTCCTTATATCGTCTACATTTAGTGATAGACTTCTCCACAAAAACTATCTCACACAACGCCATGGCAAAGCGGCCGGGTGTGTCAGTAACCTTTTGCTTCATCGCGTAATCAAAGTCCAACATTAGATATATTACACGAATCAAGTTGCTGTTGCAACCATTTCGCGAAACTTTTTTAATGCTTGACTTTTCTCTAACACATACCAGTATATTCTACTCTAATATAGCCCTGTATTCAACCCCTTTGAGTAATTTTTCTCTTTAGGGTGTGCAAATTTTTTTATTCCTTTTCCAAATAGATTATACTGAAAATTGACAGGTGGTGATTGAGATGAAATTTGGAATTCGAACTACATTGATTATTTTAAGTATCATTATGATTATCTCCGAACTCGTTTATGGTATCCCGTTCTTAGGAGGTTCTATCATTGTTACATTTGGTTGGCAGCCACTGCTTATTAATGCAGCTATCTATTTTGTAATGGTAGTTATGCTTGCCTTTGATAACCAAAACTCAATTCGTCCTATGTTAGTTATTCCGTTAGTCGGGATTGTAGGTTCTCTCATTGCAATAATCCCTGTTGTCGGAATGGTTACACACTGGATATTATTCTTCTTAATGATTTTATTCTTAATTGTAGTACTAAGCACACCTATTTATGTACCTGATAGAAACGCACGTGTGACTTATGATGAAAATGGTCGCAGAATTAAATAATAATTAACAGCCAGGATAAAGTTGTGATTTGCATTTCAATCACTTAACTCACCCTGGCTGTTTTTTTAATATTTTTCCCAAATAAAAAAGCAAGCCCGTTAAGAGCTTGCAAAAATGGTTGGTCTAACCATGTACAAAGACGAAATAAAGTATGAAGAGTACCATTAATACGTACATAATAGGATGTACTTCTTTATGACGTTTTGACATCAACATTGTAATTGGATAGAAAATGAATCCGCAAGCGATACCTGTTGCAATAGAGTAAGACAAAGGCATCATAATAATCGTAATAAACGCTGGAACTGCAAATTCGAATTTCTTCCAATCAATTTCCGCTAAGTTTCCTGCCATCAATACACCTACTACGATTAAAGCAGGCGCTGTGACTGCACTAGTGACCACAGCCATCAATGGACTGAAGAATAAGGCAAGTAAGAAACATAGACCAGTGACGATACTTGCAAAACCAGTACGTGCGCCAACTGCTACACCGGAAGTTGATTCAATGTATGAAGTTGTCGTTGTAGTACCGAAGATTGCACCAATAATTGTTGCGATAGAATCTGAAAACAACGCTCGACCAGCTCTAGGTAATTTGTTGTCTTTCATCATACCAGCTTGTGTTGCTACTGCTACTAATGTTCCAGCTGTATCGAAGAAATCAATAAATAAGAACGTTAAGATAACAATTAAAAATTGTACTGTAAAGAGTTGTGATGGATCTTTAAATGCATCAAACGCTGCGCCGAATGTTGGTGAAATGCTTGGTACTTTCCCTACTACTGCATGAGGCATTTGAATTAACCCAGTAATCAAACCGGCAACTGAAGTTAAAATCATACCTATAAAGATGGCACCAGGCAATTTCTTAGTATAAAGAATAACTGTTACCAAAATACCGAAGATGGCAAGTAATACTTTACCATCTGTTAAGTGTCCTAATGTTACAAGGGTAGAATCGTTATTTACAATAATACCTGAACCTTGCAAACCGACAAAGGTAATAAATAAACCAATACCTGCTGATACTGCCATCTTCATTTCATAAGGTATGGCATTGATAATGGTTTCTCGTAAACCAGTCATGGTAAGTACGGCAAAGAAGAGTCCGGAACAAAGCACTCCTGTTAAACCGATCTGCCATGGAATACCCATTGTTAATACTACGGTAAAGGCGAAGAAAGCGTTGAGCCCCATACCTGGTGCTAAGGCTATGGGGTACCTGGCGACAAGTCCCATGAAAACTGAACCGACAAATGCAGCAAGCGCAGTTGCTACGAATACTGCACCTTGATCCATTTTCATACTGTCTGGAATACCTTTAACGCCTGCCAAACTTAAAACTTGCGGGTTAACAGCTAATATATAAGCCATAGATAAAAAAGTTGTTAATCCGCCTAAAATCTCACGTCGATAATTTGTATGATACTTATCAAATTGGAAATATTTTTTCACTATGTATGCTCCTTCGTTAAAATACTCTCATATTTTAATACCAATTTATCTAAAACACAATGGTGATTGATGAAAAAACCAAACATTTTTAGAGAAAAATTAAAAAACACACTAATTTTACCTATGATTTTAACAATTATTCGAATCTATTGTTCGTCATAATCATCAAAGTGCCATTAGTGTGTTCACTCTTAATTGTGAAAATCAGAATTACAATTTCAAATTCTTCAATGCATCCTGGAATGGATTGTTATCTAATTCTTCTTTACCCATATATTTTTTCATTTCACGTTTGGAAACTTTATTTTTACCTTTATTTTTATGGCGTTTATCCATTTGTTCTTGTGTTTCAGAATGACCGCAAACGCAACGATAAGTTGCTTGTTTTCCTTTTCCGAATAAAGTCATCTTTTTATGGCAATTCGGGCAACGCGCATTTGTTTTACGTTGTACGTTCTTCTTAGTCTTACAAGATGGATCTTGGCATACAAGCATTTGACCATTTTTAGTTTTCACTTTAATCATAAATTTACCGCAAGTCGGACATTCGGTGCTGGTAAGATTGTCGTGCTTATATTTTTGTTCGCTTTCTTTAATTTCATTTACAATATCTTTTGTGAAAGCTTTCATCTCTTTCATAAAAGCACGTGAATCATATTTTCCTTTTTCAATTTGAGTAAGCTTTTCTTCCCACTCAGCTGTTAATAAAGGAGAAGTTAATTCTTTAGGCGCTAAATCCAGAATTTGACGCCCTTTAGAAGTAACTCTGATTTGTCCGCTTCTCGCCTCAATCGCATTCATATTAAACAATTTATCTATAATATCTGCACGTGTCGCCACAGTACCGATACCGCCTGTTTGTTTCAAGGTTTGAGAATGTTTATGATCTTTTAAATCAAAGAATTTTTGCGGATTTTCCATTGCTTTTAATAAAGAACCTTCATTAAAGTATGATGGCGGTGTCGTTTCATGGGCTTGAATATTAAAATGCTGAACAGAATGCTGTTTACCTTTATCAAATTTCGGCGTTTGATGTGCAGCTTCATGTGCACTTAGCGCTTTGAAACCTGGTTGTGTGGTTACTTTATCTTGGAATTCAAAGGTTTCCCCATCTATATTGCAGGTGACACTCACTGCATCATATTCATAAGGTGGCAGTAAGTTTTCAATAAACCGCTCTGCAATCATCATATAAATTTTTTGTTCACGCTGACTTAATGCATTCATATCGGGACGAATCTCGGTAGGAATAACCGCATGGTGATCTGAGACCTTTTGATTATTAATGATATGCATTTTCGGACTGAAATTCTTATTCACTAACGGACGGACTTGGTCTTTGTATTCTGTCGCTAGCAATGCTTGTAAACGCTCTTTGAAAGTATCGGTCATATCGTCAGTCAGATAATTAGAATCCGTCCTAGGATACGTAGCTAATTTATGACGTTCATATAAACTTTGCAATGTGTTCAACGTTTCTTTAGCTCCCATATGATAACGTTGATAAGCGTCTTGTTGTAAATCAGTTAAGCTGTATAATTTCGCTGGATATTGCTTTTTATGTTTAGAGTACACATCTGTAATTTCAGCTTGGTGGCCTTTCAAGCGCTGCACTAACTGTTCAAGTTGTTGTTGATCTTTAATACGATGCTGACTTTTTAATTTGAAGGTTTGTCCTGCTATTTTAGCTTCTAAAGTATAGTACTCAGTAGGACGGAAATTCTTAATTTCATCTTGGCGCATTTGCACCAGTTGAATTGTAGGAGTTTGCACACGTCCTAAGGATAATTGTGCATCGTATTTCGTTGTCAATGCACGTGTCGCGTTGATACCTACAATCCAGTCCGCTTCACTACGTGCCAATGCGGCACGATATAAAGGTAAATAAGCTCTGCCGTCTTTTAAATGCTTAAATCCCTTTTGAATCGCTTTGGCTGTAATGGAACTAATCCATAAACGCTTAATCGGTTTCTTATTATGGACTTTATCTAATATCAACCGTGCAACCAATTCCCCTTCTCGTCCTGCATCCGTAGCGATAATAATTTCATTCACATTATCTTTCAGCATCAGTGATTTAACTGTTTGAAATTGCTTTCTAGTCTTAGGAATCACTACTGTCTTCATATGATTAGGAATGATCGGCAGTTCTGCTAAATTCCACTCTTTAAATTTCTTATCGTATTGTTCTGGCGTTGCATTCGTGACAAGATGACCTAGCGCCCAAGTGACGATATATTGATTATTTTCAAAGTAGCCGTTGCGTTGCTGGTTAATATGCATGGCATTCGCAATATCTCTTGCAACTGAAGGCTTCTCTGCTAAAATTAGTGATTTCATTTATCCGTTTCCTTTCTAAAAAATCGTATCTCTATTGTAACACGATTCATTACTTGTCGTTTTCATGTATTTTCTTTTATCTAGGTCCGAAACACAGTATAATAAAAGAAAAGCTGCTGTTAATTATAGAAATTAAGGAGGTCCCCATGAAAACAATCCAGATTGACTCTTCACAAGACATCCGCAACTTTATTAATCATGCTAATACATCATTCTGCTCTTATTTATATAAGCTGCATGAAAAGAATGTATCACTCGAACAAGGAATTCATTCATTGCAACACGACACAGGTGTTTTTGCCCTCACTGATGATTCTGATGAAATTCAAATGCTGCTAGGCGGATTTGCATATGATGCTCACCATTATAAAATGGTCGGCCCGTTTCTTGCAGATAAAGGCGAACCTGCCCCAGCAGATTTCAAAACATTATTTGAAGCATTAACAGCACAGCAACCGAACGGTACACATTTTAATTTTTCATTTGATGTCTCAGATTCATATAATAATTCTTTAATGAAAATTATTGATGCACATTATACCTTTACTGATTATTATTTATCTACAGACCACACTATTGAAACAAGTGATGAAGCGCAACGCCACATTATTAAATATCACAAGGCGTTTTATAGTCACTTTGATCGCTTGCACCGAAAAATTTTCAGAAGAGATGCGATGACTCCTTCAGAAATTACACAGTCTATTGACGAGAACAATCAGCTTTTCTTCTTTGTCAGTGAAGGCATTTTAAAAGGCTATTTGTATTTACAAATGCATCCCGAGGCAAATTCAGCAGAAATTCGTTACTTCTCTTCTCATACAGATTATCGTCATGAAGGTATTGCCTTTAATTTGTTAAGCTACGCTATTAACTATGCATTTAATAATGACGGTATAGAACGTGTATATTTCAAAATCCGCAGTAAGAATGATAAACTTGTCGATCGCTTCAGTGAGCTCGGCTTCGATATTCGTTCAGAACGCAAAAAATTCAAGTATATAAAATAACCACTTTAAGTTTGCCTGTAGAGTATTTCTAATCCGGCAAACTTTTTGTTTCCTTTTTAAAACAATCTCTATTATTATTGTCCTTACAAAGGGGTAAAGTTATCTTAGAAAGGAAAGGATGCTTAATGGATTTACTTATAGCTTTACTTCCCGCACTGTTTTGGGGAAGCGTTGTACTCATTAACGTATTAGTTGGAGGCGGTCCCTACAACCAAATCCGTGGTACAACACTTGGTGCATTAATTGTTGGGGTTGTATTACTCTTAACAGGACATGCCGCTTTTGAACCTAAAGTTATTATTGTCGGTTTAATCTCAGGTGCGTTCTGGTCACTCGGACAAGGTTACCAATTACGTTCTATTCAATTAATTGGCGTTTCTAAAACGATGCCGATTTCTACAGGAATGCAATTGGTAGGTACTACATTATTCAGTGCAATTTTCTTAGGAGAATGGAGTACTATGATGCAAGTGGTGTTAGGACTTGTATCAATGGTATTACTAGTAGCCGGAATTGCATTGACTTCATTAAAAGGTAAGAAAGAGTCAGACGACTCTAAATCAGCACTAGGCAAAGCGATGCCGATTCTTTTAATTTCAACAGTGGGTTATGTTGTTTATGTAGTCATCGCTCAAATCTTTAGTGTCAATGGTTTAGATGCTTTATTCTTCCAATCTATCGGTATGGCAATTGGCGGTTTCATCTTATCAGCTAATCACCAAACTTCTACTAAATATACACTTAAAAATCTTATTCCAGGTGTTGTTTGGGCGATTGGTAACTTATTCTTATTCTTCTCACAACCTAAAGTTGGGGTAGCTACAAGTTTTTCATTCTCCCAATTACTTGTGATTGTTTCCACACTCGGCGGTATTTTTATCTTGAAAGAGAAAAAAGACAAACGTCAGATGATAGGTATCTGGTCGGGGATTGTGTTAATTATTGTAGCAGCCTTTATTCTCGGCGGTTTGAAAGCGTAACTTAAAATTTGTTCTAACAAATATACAAGGAGGCATTTCTATGTTTACAGATTTAGAAAATAAAGTTGTCGTAGTTACAGGAGGCGCAAGCGGGATTGGACGCGCAATTTGCGAAGCGTTTGGTCAAGCTAAAGCAAAAGTAGTGATTAACTATCGCTCTGAACGTCATAAAGAAGATATAGAAGAAATGAAAAAAATCATTTCTGAAGCTGGCGGTGAATCTATTGCGGTTCAAGGTGATGTAGCTAAAGAAGAAGATGTACTTCGTTTAGTCGATGAAGCTGTAAAAACTTTCGGCACGCTAGATATTATGATTAATAATGCAGGTTTCGAAAATCCAGTACCTTCAGATGAAATGTCGGTAGAAGAATTCAGCAAAGCCATAGATATCAACTTGACTGGTGCATTTGTGGGTTCACGTGAAGCGGTCAAATATTTCCGTAAAGAAGATAAACCAGGTGTCATTATCAATACTTCAAGTGTGCACGATACGATTCCTTGGCCGAATTATGTGAACTATGCAGCCAGCAAAGGTGGATTAAAATTGATGATGGAAACAATGTCTATGGAATATGCGCAATACGGCATTCGCATCAATAATATTTCACCTGGAGCGATTGTAACTAAACACACTGAGGAAAAATTCTCTGATCCGAAAACACGTGAAGAAACATTAGAAATGATTCCAGCTCGTGAACTAGGTAAATCTGAAGATGTCTCTAATGTAGCACTCTTCCTTGCTTCTGATTTAGCAAACTATGTTCATGGCACAACAATTTATGTAGATGGCGGTATGACTAACTACCCTGCATTCATGGGCGGTAAAGGTTAACTTCTATCCGTGCAATAAAGTAAAGGAGCAAGCGTGATTCTTGATTGGAATCACGCTTGCTCCTTTTTGCTTTCTGATGGTTTCTTTTCAAAACGTATTTGCATTTAGACAAAGAAGAGTTGATACAGGTAGAGTAGAACGATACTGATGAGTATGGTCATGTTGGTGGTCATTCCGATGATCGGCATGGTGCGGTATTTGAATTGTAAGGAGTATGGAATGACTGCGACGCCGATTGGAAGTAGCCAGATTACCATGAGTGTTGTTTTAATCATTTGGTCGGATACGGGCAGGAAGAAATAAACGAGCAAGCCTGCTATTACACCGAATCCATAATGAATCAACAGATATTTAAAAGCAATCGGCAAGTATTGTCGTTCGATTCGGAAATTAAGCATGAGTCCTAGGAGTATCATGGAGAGCGGCATGTTGGCTTTTGACAAAACGTCAAAGAAGCTAATGGCTGCTCCAGGGATATGCAGATTGCTCATATTCAATACAAACATAACCAAATAAGTCATTAGGGGAACAGATTTTAGTATATTGACAAGTAAAAATTTAAAGTTGAAAGTGTTGTCCCCACTACTGAAATATCCTCCGACAAAGTATGTTATTCCGAACATTACGATGGCACCGCCGATATCTGCCATACCGAAGTATACCATTCCTTGTTTCGGCCAAATCGCTTGTACGAGCGGATATGCGAATAATCCGATGTTTAATGAAGCCATCATCATTCCAACGGTACCACGCATTTCGTTGTCATATTTCAAGAAGAAACTGATGGCGATAATTTTTGCAATAATGCCATAGATAATCATCATAATGGGCAGAATAGATAATGAGATATCTAAATCTGCTTTGTTCAAATTGACGATGACCAACGCAGGCAGTGTGACATTCAATACGATTGTAGCAAGTACTTGACTGTCATCTTCTTTTAACAACTTGATTCTTTTTAATAGATAGCCTAGTGCTATCAGTAATACGATTATTACGAATTTACCTGTCATAGTCATCCTTCTTTCTGTGATTAGATGCTAATTAATTGTTGGTTTTTCATCACTTACATCTTTCTCTTTCCATGCTATACTATTATTATTGAGAATTAAAATCAATAAGGTGGTGTAACGTTTGGATTTACAAAGCCAATTACAAGAATTAAAGCAAGATTACGTACGTTTACAAGATGATTTGGAAAAACGTGAATCTACAGGCCAAGAGGTAGACCCTCTTATCAAACAGCTTGAGCAAATCGAAAATTCCATTGCGCTTGTACGTGCTCAAATAGATCAACAATCTTAATTTATCAGGTTTCATCAAGTCCATAAATCTGATTTTTGTTTAGAAATATGAAAGGAAGAACCTGAGATGCAACTCTATTTAATACTTTTACCCGTTTTATATCTTTTTGTCAGTTATATCAGTATTTTTAAAATGAAAACAATCTATGCGACCATTTTAAGAATTATTATGGGTGTGTTGCTAATATTAGTAGTTGCGATGTCCAACTTATCTGCACCTGCCGCTTCATGGTGGGAATTTGCAGTCATCGTGATGCTTGTCGGCAACGTAGAAATCACTGCGTTTAAATATTCTAAAGGCGATAAAAAAGGTGTATCTATCTTAAATGTGATGACCCTTTTTATCTTTGTAATCAGTGTTATTCTAACACTTGTTGTATATTAATAATAAAGCATCGGCTTAAGTGGCCGATGCTTTTGTTTATATTAATTTTCCTTTTTTATATACTTCTTTTTCTTTTTGTAATGTCGTGATATCTTCTAATGGATTTTCTTCTATTACAATGAAATCAGCAAGTTTATTTTCTTCAATAGAGCCTACCATGTCGTCTATTTTCAATAATTCGGCTGCATTTTTAGTTGCTGATTGGACTGCTTGTAACGGTGTAGCTCCTGCCCGAACCATTAACTCTAATTCGAATGAAGAATTTTCATTAAAATTATTCATTGCTGTTCCAGAATCTGTGCCCATTGCAAGTTTTACTCCCGCCTTAGCTGCTTTACCAATACTTTCAAAATGTGCTTTTTCTATTGAAATAGATTTTTCCACCATAAAATCAGGGAGAATTTCTGAATTTTGGTTAATTGCCCACGGCGCAACTAATGTAGGGACGATATAAGTATCGTTTTCGATAAACATGTTAATTGCTTCATCATCTAAGAATACTGCATGTTCTACGGAATCAACTCCAGCTCTAATCGCATTTTTAATTGCTTCAGTTCCTTGAGCATGTGCACAAGCCGTTCTTCCTTTGTGATGTGCTTCAATAACTGCTGCTTTCAATTCGTTTTCATCCAACTGTATATCATGCGGTGTTTCTCCACTGAATGAAACTCCTCCTGAAGCCATTAATTTAATGTTGTCTGCGCCTTTTTTCAATAATTTTCTGGCATATTTCTTAACTTCGTCTTCTCCATCAACCTCATAGCTTCCTTCACTGAAATGACCACCAGTCATAGTTAATGGACTACCAGATGCAATTATTCCTGGAATGATTAGCTCTCCTGCTTTTTCTAATTTAGCAAGCTCTATATCAATATCAAAAATAGAACCAACATCTCTAATATAAGTAACACCATCTTTTAATAAATCATTTAAGTTTTTAAGTGCTAAATACGTCGATTTTACTACTGTATTATCAGGTGATCCTAGTTGATTAATTTTTCCTGTGTGATCAGCTACAATATGTGTATGTGCATTGATTAATCCCGGTAAAACATATTTACCATGTAAATTTATTTTATTATCGAAATCATTATTAGAGCTTATTATTTTTCCGCTTACTGTATTCACACCAAAATTAGAATTATCTACAAACTTCTCGCCATCAAATAACTTTGCGTTTTCAAATAAAATGTTAACCATTTCTATCCCCTTTCTTTTTACAATAATTTAATGAATATAGTTGTAATTATAATAGAAGCAACTGATACTGTTGCAAAACCGCCTACCAACATTTTAGGCAACATATTATCCAATAAATATTCACGTTCATGTTCCTTATTTGTTAAGTTAGAAACAACTTCATTTGTCACAATGTAATCTGCCGGAAAGCCAAACAATGCTGTCAAAGACGTTGCAAATGCCATGGATCCACTCATTTTAAGAGGTTTTGCCAACAAGGCTGAAGTAATATACATTCCGATTATTCCAAGAATTATTAATACGATAATTTGAATAATTATCCCGCTCAACACTTTTGGTGTTGTGGTACTTAATTGTGAAAATACATAAGCTAGCAACCCATACATTAGCCAATTAAATACTTTTGCTTTATTAAGGATTTGTTTTTCTAAAAATCCTATTTGATGGAAGATGACGCCTAATATTAATGCGATAACATTTGAGTTGATTACATCTTTAGTCAACTTAGCTATAAATATAGCGAGCAAAGCTACCGCTCCGGTTTTTGCAAGTAAAAATGCTGCCGTTTGATATTTACTATTAATTATTGGTTCTCTTTCTTTGGTTTCTTTTCCAAGTTTTTGATCATTTTTAGTTTTATAGCTTTGATTACTTTTAATATCAGGACTGTTTAATAATCTTTTCCCTTCTTTCTTTAACATGATAGAAGTTAAAGGGTACCCTATAACGCTATGAGTAATAAACATGGCTACAGGAATTGCTACAAGTGCCGTTAAACCTGTACTTTTCAATCCATCACTCATTAACGCCACTGAAACAATTCCGCCTGTTAATGGTGGAACTGCTGCGACAACAGTATGCCAATCAAATATAAAGGTACCGATTGTTAAAGTAAGAATCATTGTTCCTAAAGTTCCAGCTAGAGCTACAACTACTGCTTTCCATTGAGATAGCAATTGTTTCAAATCCATCATGGTGCCTAAATGAACTAATAATAAAGGTACACATATTGCAGCAAAATTAGGGCCAAAATTGGCTTTAGTCACAATGTCTTTTGGAACAATTGTCCAAAACCCGATAACAAATAATACTGCTGTAACAAATACAGATGGTATGTAAGCTTTAGATAAACTTGAAATCCATTCCCCTAAAAATAAAAAGACCATTACAATTAAAAAATACAATAATAGCTCCATCTGTTACCTCCAATCATTATCATGAATACAATAAATTATAGAACTAAGTTCTTCTTATGTGAAGATGTTTTTTAGAATTTTCTAAATTTTAAGAATAGATTATAAATATAATGAAACTTTTTCTCCGTAAGTGTACTTTTTTAATGATTAATGACCAGTGTTTATACAAAAAATTAAGTGCACGGATCAGTCTGAAAACTAACCAGTGCACTTTTTTGAGCGGGGGAATGACTTGGGAGTAAAGAATCTAGACACTAGTTCCAAAGTAGTGTCTAGAAAACACTGGAATCTGGACACTAATCCAGAAGTAGTGTCTAGAAAACGCAACATATCTAACACTTCCCCCTCAACTCACCCTACGCAGACCTAAAAAAAGCTGAGAACTCCACGAGAATCTCAGCTTTTTACTCATCTACTTATCTGTTTTATTTCTTCCAAATAAGTTTGCCAACTTATCTTTCAATGTAAAGAGTATTTCATAAATAACAGGAACTACAATTAATGTTAAGAGTGTGGACGAAATAAGTCCGCCGATAACTGTAGCTGCTAAACCTTTTGAAATTAAGATAGAGCTGTCTTGACCAAAGAGTAATGGTATCAAGGCGCCGATTGTTGCTAAAGCTGTCATCAAGATTGGACGTATTCTAGTGCCGCCCGCTTCAATCAACGCTTCTTTCATGGCCATACCTTTTCGTTCGTTGCTGATAACCCTATCGACCAGTACAATAGCATTCGTGACGACGATACCTATGAGCATCAACAAGCCGATCATACTTGGTACGGAAAGTGTTTCTCCAGTAAAGACGAGTGCTAATACTACCCCGATAACTGTGTAAGGTAAAGAGAATAAGATAGTGAACGGTGCAAGTCCGCCTTTAAAGGTTAACACAAGCACAAGATATACGATGATAATTGCAGCGCCCATTGCCATAGACAATTGAGTCAATGCTTTATTAATGTCATCTGTAGCGCCGCCTGTATTAATTTTCACATTGTTTGGTTTATCGATTTTATTCACTTTAGACATTATTTTTTGTGAAATGCCGCCGACATCTTTATCACTGATAGTACCAGTCACAGTTGTGGTATAGTCGCCATCTTCTTTAATCAATTTACTTGGTGTTTTTGTTTCTTTTAAAGTTGCGATATCTTTCAATTTCACTTTTCCGGTTGGTGAAGGAATTTCTAAGTTGTTTAATTTTTCTTTTGTCCAATTCGTTTGTTTTTCCTTCTCAACTTTCACGTCAACTTTATGACCTTTTTCATTAATTGTCGTAATAGTTTTTTCTGGAATGTTTTGGTTCAGACCCATAGCAAGTTGTCCTGCTGATAAGCCTTTTTCAGTGGCTTTATTTTGATCTACGTCTACACTGTATTGTTGATATACTTCTGTTAAATCAGATTTAACGTTAACTACACCGGATGTAGCTTTCATATCGTTTTGTATTTTCTTCACTGTACCTTTAATTGCTTCTGCAGAAGGTCCAGAAACTTTGACTTCGATTGAGTTATTACCAGCGCCTGTACCCATATCTAAGTTCTTCCATTCCCCTTCTTGTTTGAAGGTTGCAATATGTTTCAGTACTTTATCTGGTTCTTCATCAAAGTGTGGCGTATTCTTATCATATTCAATCATTACCGCCATATTGTTTGTACTGCCGGTTGGATCCATCGGCGAAGCACCGCCTAATGAATATTGTACTTTTTTAACTTTATCTTTGCTGTTCAAGTATTTTTGAACTTGTTCCGCATTTTTCAAGACAGATTCTTTCGTTTCACCAGGTTTAGGATTATATGTGAGTGCCATATATTTATCTTCGCCTGTTGAAATATAGCTTGTTCCAATTTTTGCTGCACCTAGTGCAATGCTTCCAATCAGAATTACTGTAGTCAGTATTAATACAATCCACTTATGGTTCAATGACCATTTCAAGACTTTCTTATAACCTCTGCCGACTGCTCCTAATGAACGTTTTCGGCGCTCGTGAATTCCATTTTTGAAAAAGGTTGAAGAAAGTGCAGGCACAATAGTAATTGAAACTAACAATGATGCCAGCAAGCTGAATGTAATCGCTAAGGCGAAGGGTCTGAACATTTCTCCTACTGAACCTGATACAAAAACTAATGGCAAGAAGACAATGATAGTTACAAGCGTAGAAGACATAATTGGTTTGAAGACTTCTGCAGTTGCACTAACAACCAGTTTGTCACCTTTTTCTGTTTCATTTTTATCTGTCATACGTCGGTAAATATTCTCAATAACAACGATGGAGTCATCAATGACTCGACCGATTGCGACCGTTAGAGCACCTAACGTTAAAATATTTAAGGATACATCTGAAAGTTTCAATGCAATCATCGCAATCAGTAAGGACATTGGAATTGAAACGACTGAAATAGCTGTCGTACGAATATTACGTAAGAATAATAAGATGATAATAATCGCTACAATCGTACCCAAGATTGCTTTTTCAAGCATTGTATAGATCGAATCTTGAATCGGTTTTGCCGTATCCATGATTTTTGTATAAGTCATGTCCTTATTTTCTTTAATAAATTGTTGTATTTTTTTATCTGTATCTTTCTTCACTTGTACAGTATTAGCATCTTGCGCTTTAATAATCTGCACATCTATTGCATCTTTACCGTTTGTTCTAGAGATAGATTCACGTTCATCTCCTACTTTAACGTCAGCAATATCTTTAAGTTTGACAATATCTCCGCTGCTGCCGCTTTGACCTTGCGCTTGTCCGCCTTGGCTCATAGCATCCATACTGCTTGAGTCAGAACCGCCGCCTTGACTACTGTCACTTCCGGATTGACCGCTGTCTCCTTTGGCCGCATCAACTGGAATTTCAAAATCTTTCAGCGCATCAACTGAAGTGAACTCGCCATCAATGACGATTGACTTTTCTTTTTTCCCAAATTGGAAAAGTCCTAGAGGTGTTTTACCTGAAGCATTCTTCAAATAGTCCTCGACACCGCTTGCACTCATTCCACGTTCTTGCAACTTACGCTGTTTAAATTTAATCGTTGCTTGACGTTCAGTTTGACCATTTAACTGCACATTCTGCACACCGTCAATGGTTTCAAGTTTAGGCACCAGCTGCTTTTCAATATCTTTCGTTGCTTTCTTTAAATCATCGTGCTTAGTTGAAAATGAATAAGCTACTACAGGAAATGCATCCATGCTGTTGCGTTGCAGCTCGGGTTCTTGTGCATTCTCGTCTAATTTCAGCTTATCTATTTCCTTTTTCAATTCTTCTTCTGCTTTGTTCATATCAGTTCCGTCATCATAACTTACTTGAACCATCGACACATTTTCCAGTGATTGTGTTTTTACGGTGTCTACATGTGCCATCCTACGAACTTGGTTATCAATTTTATCGCTGATTTCATCTTGTACTGTTTCCGGTGTGGCACCAGGCATCACTGTGTTGACTGAAATCATTGGCTCTTCTACATCAGGCAACATTTCAAGGCGCATCTTCATACTTGCATAGACGCCGCCTAAAACAACTAATACAACCATCAAAAAGATGGCAAATTTATTGCCTAAAGAGAATTTCAGCAAGCGGTTTATCATTCTTATTTTCCTCCCATTTTCAAACTGCTTAACCATAATTTAACATGAAACAACTCAATTTGTATCTATTTTTGTTAACAATTCTTAACTAATTTTCAACTATTGCATTGGAATTATTTTGCAGGTTTCTGCCGTTACTCTAAAAAGTTTAATATAAACCAGTTTACGCATTCATAAAGCAGGAGTTGGGACAAAATAATGTCTCAACTCCTGCTTACCTGACAAAAGCCTTATTATTTTTTTCCTTTTAACTTACGAGATGCTTTGATTTTCGCTTTAGTAAGTCTTGGTTTTACCTGCTCAACCAAGTAATAAAGCGGTTTATTCAAGATGTAATCGAATTCTCCGATTTTTTCACTTAAATAAGTACCCCAGGTTTTCTTGAAGGCCCACAGACCGTAATGTTCAGAGTCTTTATCTGGATCATTATCCGTACCGCCGAAGTCATAAGTAGTGGCACCTTTTTCTCTAGCGTAACGCATCATTGCAAATTGCATATGGTGGTTCGGCAAGAAATCACGGTAATCATTAGATGATGCACCATATAAATAGTAAGATTTTTTACCGCAGAACATTAAGAGCGCACCTGATAAATAAACACCATCTGGATGTTTGCTGCGTAACTCTTCCATCTGGGCAATTAATTTTTGGTTACGTGCAATTTTAGCTTCTGCATCTTTAATTTTATTTAAAGTTTTCTTATCTTGCTTTTTCTGTTTCAATTTTTCAATTTCTGCTTCGACATCTCGATTTTCTTCTGTAATTTCTTTCAAAACAGATTCTGGTTCTAGTTTCACTAAAAATAATTCCGCATCGCCATCAGGATGCAAAGCATCATAAATATTTTCAAAATAACTGATATCACGTGTCAAGAAGCCATCGCGTTCACCTGTAATACGCATCAAGTCGGCAAATATTTTCAATTGGTCTCGACCTGCGCGTTCTACTTTAGTACCGCGTTTTAAAGCTAAACGGACTTTCGAACGGTTACGACGCTCAAAGCTCTTGATTAATTCTTCATCTGATTTATCAATCGGTGTAATCATCGTCATACGTGGTTGAATATAATCTTTAGAAAGTCCTTCTTTAAATCCTTTATGCACAAAACCTAATTGTTTTAAATTGCCCAATGCATCTCCAGCTTTGTCTACTTCCACATCTGGATCAATTTTAATCGCATAGGCTTTTTCTTGTTGTGCCACTTGTTTCGTGTTTTGAAGGAGCGCTTCCAAGACTGCTTTGTCATTATAATCAGCTACAAATCCTCTTGAAACATAGCATAATGTAAATGGAAGTTTTGGAACTTTTTTAAATAAAAGTTGTGCCACTCCTTTAATTTCTCCATTTTCACCAACCGCTACTCTTTTAGAATACCATCCAGTTAGTTTCTTAGTTTCAGCCCATTGCGTTAATTGCAGCAAGTCGCCATTAGGATGGGATTTGACAAATGCATCGTGTTCTTGGTTTGTGATATTCATCTTTTCCATAATATACGCTCTCCTTTATTTTCCTTACAGTAATTCTTATTATACAATGAATGTAAGCAACTTTCATTTCGTAATCTCACGAAATCAATACAAAACGATAAATGATTTAGAGGTGAGAATAATGAGAAATATCTTTTTATCAATTATGATAATTTTAAATATCATTGCAATATGTGTCACATTAGGCGTCCAACCAGGCGTATCTTATTTAAGTTTACGTATTATTTTTGTAGGTTTCTCTACGATTATCAGCTTTTATTTAATGCTGTTGTATAAAACGAAAGCGAATTTAATACTCGCCATTGGATTATTTGTAGTGGCACTCATCCATGTTTCGATTATTGCGAATGAAGTCTACCATTATATCTATTAAGGTATGAAGTGGTATTCAGCCCCTCGTGTAGTAATGTTATACGGTGCATCTGTTTCTTTATCCTGTATCACGATATCATATCCATTTTTACGCGCTTTACGTATTCTGAATTCAATTGCTTCTTGCGGCAATTTTAAAATAGTAACGTCATCATCAGATTCAACGACTTCCATATCAAACCAATCTCGCCATTGATTCACAACTTGTTCTGTATCAGTTGTTTGAACTTCAATGGCTTTTATTTTGAATTGAGGTTGAAATTTACTCTCAAGTGCTGCTTCGCGTTCCTCTTCGGTTTTATTCCATTGAATAAAGAAAGGCGGTTTTAAATCAGCATGCGGTTGATTAAGATAGAGCAATTGCCAAGAGGTCTGCTCTCCCCTTTTATTTTCACGTCCCATTTGAATAGGCCCCACAGTTTCTATACCTTTAGCTTCTAAATCATCTTTCAACTTATCAATATTATCAGTACGTAAAGCAAAGGTTTTAAATCCCTGCTTAAAATTATCCTGTACAATTTTAGCGATGAAAGATACGCGGCCTTCGTTGGTTTTAATTACTTTCTTTAACTTTTCCTCATCATTAACACCTATAAGTTCAATATAAGCTAAATCTGTATAAGCCAATTTATTATGAGTACCATAACGATTATGCAAGCCGCCTGACACTACTTTTAATATTTCTCCAGGGTACTGAAATTCATCGATATGTTTAATGTAATGGATGATATGATCAAACTTTAAATTCTGCATGGCAGTCACCTCTTCTCGTTTCTTCCATCTTATCAAATTATATTTCAGATTGCTTTCTCTATGGTTGCAAATTTTTTCTACAAAGCCTCTTGATTTATCTACTTAATCATTCTACAATAGTAAAAGTGAATTAGTTAGCATAGCTAACCATTTTATAGATGCGAAGTAAAAATTAATTCCCTGCAAATTTTATTTACTTCATATTTTAAAGAGGGTTGAGGCAGCTGTGTCTTAACCCCCTTGCTATCTTGCAAAAAGGAGTGGCTGAGAATGGAAGTTAATCAATTATTCAATAGCTTTACTGAACTTTATAGACCTTATATTAAAAATGTTCAACCCATTTTAGATAAGTATCATTTGCATACTGCGCAATTTTTAGTTTTAAAAGATATTTATTTGCATGATCAAACTACATTAGTTCAAATTTCCAAAAGACGTTCTATTGAAAAACCTTCTGCACGTAAACTTTTAAAAGTTTTAATTGAACAGGAATTGTTGATTGTGACCCCTGGTGAAGATAAGAGAGAAAAGTTATTATCGCTATCTGACAAAGGCACTAAAGTCTATAAAGAGGCTATGAGCGAAGTCACAGCATTGCAAGAAAGCATTGTTGAGCAAGCAGCACTCGACGAACAAGAAATACTTGCTGCAATCCGAACTTTTGAAAAGTTAAAAAATATATTATAAGGAGGCATTTGCGTGAACCCTACAGAAACACATCGCGCACCCATATGGACTAAGAGCTTTAATATGAATTTCTTAGTCAATTTCTTTGTATATCTTTGTATGTACTTACTAATTGTAGTCATTGCAGGCTACAGTAAAACAGAATTCCATGCCTCAGATAGTTTAGCAGGTTTGGTAACAGGTTTATTTATCGTCGGCTCCTTAATTGGCCGTTTTATCACCGGCAAATATGTCAATGCGATCGGCCCCAAGAAGACCTTATTAATCGGAGTTGTCTTTTTAATTATTACACAGCTTCTTTATTTTATAGAAGGATCTCTCGGCTTCTTAATGTTCACCCGTTTGATCAATGGGGTTGCCACAGCTGTAGCCACTACTGCTACCGGTACTATTGCAGCTTACATTACTCCGCCTGAGCGGAAAAGTGAAGGCATCAGCATGTTCTCACTAAGTTTAGTCTTAGGAACAGCAATCGGTCCTTTCTTCGGCTTATTATTATCTAGCCACTATTCTATTGATGTTTTATTTGGACTTTGTCTCGTATTTGGCATTGTTTCATTAATTTTATCTTTCTTCATCAATATTAATTTCGAAACAACGCCGCTTACTAAAACTGAAGGTAAAAAAGGATTCAGTCTCAGTCAATTTATTGCTTTGGATGCGGTTCCCATTGCGATTGTTATTTTAATTACGGGTCTGACTTATTCATCCATTTTGACTTTCTTGAAATTCTTTGCTGAAGAACGTGATTTAGTGACTGTATCTAGTTACTTCTTTATCTTCTATGCAATCACTTCTCTTGTCACACGTCCTATTACTGGTCGTTTGATGGATAATAGAAATGAAAACGTTGTGGTATACCCTGCATATATCTTCTTATTCGCAACCTTTATTATGCTTTACTTCGCACATTCTGGTTGGCTATTGCTTCTTGCAGGTGCAGCGTTAGGTGTCGGTTACGGCAACTTGTCATCATTGATGCAAGCAATTGCCATTAAAGTCACTACCCCTGAAAAATACGGATTGGCGACGTCTACTTACTTTATCGGTATTGATATCGGTATTGGTTTCGGCCCATCCTTATTAGGAGCATTTACTTCATCTATTACTTACGGTCAATTGTATGGCGTCATGGCTATCTTAACAATTGTTACAGTGGTCGTATATTTCTTACTGCATGGTCGTAAAGTTAAAACCTTCTCATAATTTTAAAAAAATCTGGAGCGTTTGAGCGTTCCAGATTTTTTTATATTATCCAACCTTTTGATTCTGCAATTTTCCAGGCATCGAAGCGATTTTCCGCTTCTAATTTATCTATTGCTACAGAGGTATAATTACGCACCGTACCATCAGATAAATAAAGCTTATCCGCAATTTCCTTACTTGAATAGCCGTTCCCTATTTCTTTTAAGATCAGCTGTTCTGAGGGTGTTAAAGGATTTTTTTCAGAAAAGAAAGTCGTCATTAAAGATTGACTATATTCCTTCTTTCCTTCCATCACAGTGTGTATAGTATGCACCAACTCCTCGACCGATCTTTCCTTTAAGACATAAGCATCCACATTATTTGCGACTGCGCGTTCAAAGTAGCCTGGTCGCTTGAATGTAGTCACTATAATGACCTTCGTTGAAATATCGTCTTCACGAATCTTTCCAAGCACTTCAAGTCCAGTAATTCCTGGCATTTCAATATCTAATATGGCAACATCCGGTTGATTAGTTTTAATAAAATCCCAAGCTTTCTTTCCGTCTGCACTATCAAACACAATTTCAATATCATTGTTCATAGAAATGAGCTGAACCATTGCTTGTCGAAGCATCTCTTGATCCTCTGCTAATACTACCTTTATCATTATAATTCACCCCTTTTAAATTCAATTTCTATAGTGAGTCCTTGATTAGAGATAATTTTCAAGTTACCGCCCAACAATTTAACTCTCTCTTCTATACTATTGAGTGCAATAACAGATGGTTCCATTCCCTTTCCATTATCTTGAATTTTAAAAAGATAACCTGTATCTGTTTCAACTAAGCACCCCGAGACTTTGGTAGCCTCTGCATGTTTGATAATATTATTCACCGCTTCTCTAAGAATCATAGACAATATAGATTGTCGACCTTTATTAATTGATTTGGCAATCTTTGCATTTTCAAAGTTAAATTGAATACCAGTTTCTTGAAGCAAGTGACTCACCGAAGCTACCTCTTCTTGAAAGCTTTGAAATTTTAATTGGTCAACAATTTCTCTGACTTTTTCTAATGCTTCTTTAGATAATTGATTGACAGATTGCATCTCTGTCTTCGCTTTATCGATATCAATATCAATTAACTTTGCGGCCAGCTCCGATTTAATACTCAAACTTGCGAATACATGGCCTAAAGTATCGTGCAAATCTTGTCCGATACGTTGACGTTCTTGTTCAGCAATCAATAAATTAATATAGCGATTCTTTTCTTCAATCTTTTCTTCAGCCTTATTGTTTTCCACATTTTGAAAATTTGTAAAAGCAATAATAACCACTATTAAATCAATTACCACTACAATAATAGCATTCGGTGTATATTGAGTGATTAAATAGATAGAAGTCATGACTATCGTGGTTAAATACAAATAATTCTCTAGCGATTTAGCTGAGACGCGATAGACATAAGGTAATGCGAAACTGCCAAAGAAGAAAAACATCACAAATGTTGATCCAATTGCATAACAAAAGTAAACAATTCCAACTAAATGAATCATCAGATAAATAAGTCGCTTAATTTTGGATGTTTGATCATTTACATGAAAAATCATCATATAATAATCAATCGAGAATATAATAATCATTAAGATAAGTAACCATTTAGTCCCTTCAATTTGATCCGAAAACAAAGCAATAATAGGAAACACTAAATAGACAAAGCTGGAAACACCATAAGGATCTTCTTTAAGTCGTTTAGAAAGTTTCAATCAAATCACGTCCGTTTTTTGTTGGATATAAAATGCAATAATTAAGAACAGTATACTATAGATAAAGAGAACGCCAAACGAATACCAAGAGATACTATGAGTTGTAGTATAAGAAAATACTACATTTTTCAAATGATAAGTGGGTGTCCAATGTGCAATAGTTTGCAGCCAATGCGGAAATAACTTAATCGGAAACCACAATCCACCCGCTATAGCTAATAACAAATAAAGTAGATTACCGATACTGCTTGCTTTCTTGATATCTGGTATTTGTGAAAGCAATACTCCTACTGATAAAAAAAGACTGCTTCCCAACCATAACAGCAATCCAGCAAGCAACCACTCTTCTAACGTCATTTTCACACCCCGGAGTGTAGCCGCAGCTATAAATATCAGTGAAATAGACAAAGCAAATAATCCCATTATTTTTAAGATTTTTGCAAGGTAATATTGATGTATTTTCATAGAAGTTGATAATATTTTTTTCTGCCATCCTGATTGTTTATCGTTAATGAGTTCTATCGGAAAGGTCATTAAGCAAAAGCTCGTCAGGCTGAATACTGCCATACTAAATAAACTTTCTTTATATACTGTTTGTGCTTGTTCTTTCGGTACATTTCCTATAGAAGTAAATACGAGAAAGAAAATCAAAGGTAATGCAATCGATAATAATAGATATGTTTTTTGGCGGAAAGTCGTTCTGATATCGAGTTTTAGATAACTTAAAATCATGATATGTTCTCCTCCTTAAAAATGTAATCTGCTAATGATGCTTTGGTAATTTCTATTTCATTCAAATTGATATTCAACTTGATTAATTGCATTAAAACATCTTCAACTTCTTCTGAAATGATTAAAATTTCCTGTTGCTTAATATGAAATTCGGATTGTATCTCTTTAACCAAAAGATGCTGATACTTTATTGGAACATGAATTGTTGATTTTCTAACTTGTTGTCTGATGATGGATGGTATATTGTCATTAACGATACTTCCTTTGCTTAGGACGATGACTCGATCTGCCATCTTCTCCACTTCCTCCAAATAATGAGTGGTGTAGAAAATAGTTTTACCTTCTTTCTTATAACCTTCAATAACCTTCCAAAAATATTTTCTCATTGTAGCATCCATTGCACTTGTGGGTTCATCTAAAATAATAAATCTAGGTTTACCCATAACTGTTAAAGCGAAATCTAAAATACGCTGCTGTCCTCCTGATAAATGGGTTGCAAATTGATTAAGTTGTTCATCATCAAAGCTGGTAAGTTCTTTAAATTCTTTCATGTTAAGATGATTTGTATATAATTGAGTGTAAAGCTCAAACAACTCCCTCACTCTAATTAAGTCAGGAAATTCTGTTCTTTGATATAGGATGCCAGTCTGCGGATTCAAATTAAAATCAGACGTAATATTTCCTTTATCAGCATGTAAGTTGCCTATCAACATATCAATAATAGTTGATTTGCCAGCACCATTGACCCCAACTAGAGCCGTACATTCTCCTTCTTTAATATCGAATGATGATTGATTGACGGCAAGAACATTTTTAAAGTATTTAGAAACGTTATTGAAATAAATCATCCTTATCCACTCCTTCATTCTTTCTATTTTCATTCTAAAAATATTGATAGAAGAAGATAAGTCACGTTCGTCATGAATTGATTATGACATTTGTCATAACTTGGTTGAATTATAATTTTAAGCAATCACTTTAATGCTTAAAGATATACCAATAATTAAGCAACTTTATATCATATATACATCATTTTTATCAGTAGATTAATTTTGAATTTATAATTAATAATGAAGTAAAGCCGATTTTAAGCATTATTTTCACTTATTTTTGTACTATATAGTAAATGAAAAACAATAGATTAAATATGACCTTCGTTATATAATTAAATAGTAAACAATGTAAAGTGAGCTCACATAACAACATGAACAACATGAGGAGGAATAGCCATGACACAAGCTATTGATCAATTAATTACTACCGAATGTCAACTGAGTCAAATTAAGTACTGGTTAAAATCGACTTACAAAATGAATATGGAAGAGTTTATTATTTTGTACAAAATTCACGCTGTGGAGAAAATGAGCGGCAAAGAATTAAGAGATACGCTGCATTATGATATGAAGTGGAATACCAGTAAAATTGATGTGCTAATTCGCAAACTTTACAAAAAAGGACTTATCGCCAAAGAACGTTCTCAAACTGATGAACGCCAAGTATTTTACTTGTTGAATGCTAAACAGCATCAATTAATGACAGACATTGTAGAAGAAATTGGCGTAAATATTGCTGCATAGATGAAAATAAACGCAAAGAAACTGAATAAAAAATTAACCCGAGTCTCCTTCTTTCTAGAAAAAGACTCGGGTTTAGTAATTTTAACCACCAATATAATTCATATTGATTTTTTTACGTTTTCTATTCGCTACAGTTTGTTCGGTACGTTCGTCTGAGTAACGATCATCACGAATGTTCCATAACTCTTCGAACTTCGCTTGCAATTCATTGTCTGAAACACCTGAGCGCATAAATTCTTTTACGTTAAATCCGTCTACTGTACTGAATAAGCAGCCATAGAACTTGCCGTCTGAAGATAATCTTGCTCTGGTGCACGTAGAACAAAATGATTGGGACACACTGGTAATTAAACCGAATTGTGCGCCGTTATCTTTATGACGATAGTATTTTGCAACTTCACCATAGTATTTAGGTTCTACCGCTTCAATATCAAATTCTTCTTGAATCATGGACAACATTTCATCTTTAGAAACTACTTTACTGAAATCCCAGCCGTTATCATTGCCGACATCCATAAATTCAATAAATCTGACTTGAATATTTTTATCTTTAAAATATTGCACCATAGGGATAATTTGGTCATCGTTGACACCTTTTTGTACTACGACGTTAATTTTAACTTTAAAGCCAATGGAAACTGCATAATCAATTTGATCTAAAATCGTATCAGCTTTGATATTACGGTTATTAATAGACTGGAACAATTCATTATCGATGGCATCTAGACTGACATTAATACGTCTGAGTCCAGCGTCATATAATTTCTGTCCATGTTTTTTCAATAATAAACCGTTTGTCGTTAAACCTATATCTTCAACACCTTCAATATCATTCAAGGCTGCAATTAATTTATATAAATCTCTGCGCATTAACGGTTCTCCGCCTGTAATACGGATTTTTTTCACGCCTAAGTGTGTATATACGCGAGCAATTCTTTCCATTTCACTGAATGTGAGTAATTCATCTTTAGGTAAAAAGACGAAATCGTCGCCGAATATTTCTTTCGGCATACAATAATCGCAACGGAAATTGCAACGGTCTGTCACAGATAATCTTAAGTCGCGAATAGGTCGGCCAAGCTTATCTGTTATTTGTTTTACCATCTTTTGACCCCCTTCTATCTATATTAAACGCTTAACACATCTCATTAAGCGTTGTTCGTTATCTTTTTATGCTTTCTAAATCTTGGGGATAATTAATATTCTTATACCATTCTGTGTTATCATCTACACTTTTGACATCTATCCAGTCTGAAGCAGTTTGTTGATAAACATGGCGCATACTATAATCGTCAGACTCTAAAGCGCGTGCAATAATCGGAAGACAATTAGGACTGTAAAAGGCAATCGTCGGAATTGGATGGCCTTCTTCTTCAAATCCAGCAATGTCTAATTGATCTTCAATCACGTGCTCTACCATAAATTGATACAATTGGCTGATGGCTTTTGCAGTAATCAACGGTGTATCAACAGAAATCACAAAAAAGAGTTCCGCTTCAAAATCTTGTTTCATCACTGAATAAATCCCTGATAACGGTCCTTTGTTTTTATGCTCTGAATCATCCACGACTACACGCGCTCCTTTGAATTTCGGCGCCAATGTGTCATTAGAACTGATGATAATTTCATTAAACATATTCATACTGTCTAATACATCTATAATTTGTTCATAGAACGTCTTTCCATTTATTTCTGCAAATGCTTTAGGGGCACCAAATCGTTCAGATTGCCCTCCTGCTAATATAATAGCTTTCACTTCATTAACCTCCGCTTACCGGTGGAATCAAAGCAACTACATCTGATTGGTTGATTTTTTCATGAGGTTGTACAAATTCTTCATTTAATGCAATTTGAAATTTCTTCCCGTCGATTTCAGGATATTTCTCAAATAAATATTGCTTAAATGCTTCCACAGTCATTTCATTTTCAATCTGAAATTGGTCAGTATCTTTTTGCAAAATCTCTTTGATTTCGGCAAAGTAAAGGACTTTCATTCTTTCTGCCCCCTTTCAACTGCATCTTCATGGTAGCCTCTTTGATGGCCGATCCATTCAGCTCCATCTTCCCAGATTTCTTTTTTCCAAATAGGAACTACTTCTTTAATACGATCTATCGCATACTCGTTGGCTGCGTATGCGTCTTTTCTATGCGGAGAAGATACCGCAATTAATACAGCTATATCTGAAATTTCCAATGGTCCGATACGATGAACGATACTTACAATCGTACCCGGCCACTGTTCATTAATTTCGTCGCCGATTTGTGCAAGTTTCTTCTCAGCCATTGGAATATAAGCTTCATACTCTAAATGTTCAGTGCGTATTCCTTTAGTCCATTCTCGAACGTGGCCAGTAAATACGACGACTGCTCCTTGATGTGGATTAAGTGTAAAGTCCCGATACTGTTCTGTTTGTATCGGTTCTGTTACAATCTCAAACTGTTTCATTCTGACTCATCCTTTTTTTATATCAATCCACGATTCAAGCCATTGGTAGAACGGCTCTAAATCACTTAATTTTTGAAACGGCAACTTATATTGTACATGACTGAGCGCTGATAAAGAAGATAATTCTTCAAGATTTCTATAAATAACGACTTTATCGTAGTCCGCTTGTTTAAATCCTTCAGCTAAAATGATGTCATATTCAATTGTAACAGCTGAATCAATGATTTGGGATAAAGTAGCTTCAGAGGTGCGCGTAATCGTTTCTCTTAACTCGTGTCCTTGCACAATACTCTGATCCGCGCCAGCTTCAAAATGTTTCATATGGTCTACGGTATTGTCCTGCAAGGTAATATCTTCTGCACCGTGACCATGATGTTTGATTGTTACAACACGATAGCCCGCTTCTTTCAAAAAGCGAACCGTTTCAGCCATCAATGTTGTCTTCCCTGAATCCTTATATCCCACGATTTGCAAAATCATAGTAAAAGTTCCTCTTCGAAGACATCTGTTTCAGTTAAAATCACATCGACAGTATTTCCTGCGTGGAAACCTCTTGTACCGCTTGGTAACATTACCATAGCGTTGCTGTGTGCAATGGCTACTACTGCACCTGATTTATTAAATCCTGAAGGCACGACTGTAGCTTCCATTCCATTTAAAGTGGCTTTAGATCTGATAAAACGTGTGAATGGGTTTGCTTTTTTGAAATCTTCCATTAAAGTGGCTTTCACTACTTGCGGGAATTTCTCATTCGCATGCATCATATTTAAGACACCTGTTTTAACAAATAATTGGAAGCCTGTGTAACAAGCTGATGGGTTGCCAGATAAGCCGAATAAATATTTACCCTGCGCCACTGCTACAGTTGTAACACTACCTGGTCGCATTTGTACTTTATTGAATAATACTTCAGCATCCAATGCTTTATAAATTTCAGGGAGATAGTCGAAGTCACCTACTGAAACACCACCTGTAGTGATTACCATATCGTGCGTTTCCATCGCTTGTTTGACGACAGCAATACTGCTTTCTAAATCATCTTCTTGAATTTTATACATTTCGCCTTCTAAGCCGAATTGATTTAACAAGCCTTCAATCATTGGTCCATTTGAGTTACGAATCTTGCCAGGCTCTAATTCGTCGCCAACATCTAATAACTCACTGCCTGTTGCGATAATAGCGGCAGATGGTAATTTATGCACAGGAACCTCTGTATAGCCGAATGTTGCTAGTACTGCAATTCCGCCCGCATTAATACGTTGTCCTTTTTTCAATACGACATCGCCGACTTCTGTTTCTTCACCTTTTAAAGAAACATTTTCATTATGAGCAAACGGTTTACGAATAGTGAATGTATGGTCGCCTTCTTTAGTTTGTTCTAACATTACCACTGCATCTGCGCCTGAAGGAACTTCAGCACCTGTCATAATACGTACGGCTTTATTTGGCCCCACCGTTTTATCAGATACAGAACCTGCGCCGATATGGTCAATCACTTCAAACTCAATACGGTTATCGCCACTTGCACCTACTGTATCTTCACTTCTTAACGCGAAACCGTCATAAGGAGATTTATTAAAACGCGGAATTTCATAAGTTGCTACAATATCTTCTGCAAGTACATAACCTAAGCTTTGATTTAAAGGAACATTTTGTACTTCAGTATGGATTTCTTGTTCTACGACGCGTTTAATGGCTTCCTTAACTGGAATAGGATTTCTTTTTTCAACTGGCATAATTTATCTGCTCCTAACATTCATTTTATTTCGTGCTATAATAATTTAAGCGAGGAGGAATAGCATGTCTGAATTTACTCATATCAATGAACAAGGTAATGCGAAGATGGTTGATGTTTCGGAAAAAGAAATTACGAAACGTACAGCTACCGCACATTCAAGCATTACAGTTAATCAAGACATTTATCAACAAATTATAGATCATACAAATAAGAAAGGTAATGTGTTGAATACTGCACAAATCGCAGGAATTATGGCCGCAAAGAATACGTCCACAATTATTCCTATGTGCCACCCGCTCTCACTTACTGGAATCGATATTGCATTCGAATGGGATACAACATCATCTTATACTTTAAATATTGAAGCTACAGTTTCAACTTCTGGTAAAACAGGTGTAGAAATGGAAGCTTTGACTGCTGCTTCTGCTACTGCCTTAACTGTTTACGATATGACCAAAGCTTTAGATAAAGGGATGGTCATCGGAGAAACATATCTGCTTACTAAATCTGGTGGTAAATCCGGCGATTACCGTCGAGAATCTAAATAATATTCTTTATTTAAATTATATACCCGTTCTGAGATATTTAATTTAAACAGAACAAAATACGGAATTGTTGAGCCTCTCTTTTTTCAAAAAAGAACAGACCCAATGATTCCGTTTTTTAGTATCATACATCCTATTATATACTATTCTTACTTAGCTATTAATCGTCTATAAGGATGATTTATTTAGTCAACTCATGAATTAAATGATTTAATTCTGGTTTAATCAATTTGTTTAATGCAAGTTTCACTGCACCTGTTGAACCTGGCACAGAGAAAATAAGTTGTTCTCCTACTGTACCTGCTACTGCACGTGAAAGTAATGCACGGGTGCCGACATCTTCCGCATAACTTAAATATCTGAACAATTCCCCGAACCCTTCAATTTGTTTAGTTAGTAATGGAGTTACCGCTTCAATCGTCACATCACGTTGCGCAATACCTGTTCCGCCTGTCGTAACAATCACATCTACATCTTCAGCCAACCATTGTTGAATTTGTTCTGTAATCGCTTGCTTATCATCTTTGACAATAGCATAATGCTCTGGTTTAATTTCTACATTAATTTCCGACAATAATTCTTTAGCTAAGTTTCCGCCTTTATCTGTTTCTTCAGTTCTCGTATCTGAAACAGTTAATACTGCACATTGGATATCTCTGTCTAACTTAACGTTTACATGTTCGTTCTTTGTCATTTATTCAACCTCCGTTATTATTATTCTCTTTCTAGCCTAACAGTTGATTCATTAATTTAATAGCCTCAGTAGGCTTCGTCATCCCATGTATTAACATTCTTCCGCCAGAGAAACTGACAATGCGATGACCGTTGAATTCAAAGCGCAACATATAGGGATTAGCATGATATTGAATATGATGGGCTTCTAAATATTGTTTCAACATTTCCTGGGTAATATTTTCATTGCTATATTGCACCGTATCTCTGCCGCACAATGTCGCAAATTGCTGGTCTGTTTGGTGCAAGTGAGGATAAGTCGGATGTTCTCCGCAAGTCGTACAATGTGGGTCAAACATGCGGCTGAATCCAAAAGTATAGTGTGTCCCTTCCCAAATATCGCCATAGGTCAGTTTAGGTGTGAAAGGCGTTTCAGTTAAAATTTTTAAAGCATCGCGCAATTGCAAACTCGTCGTCATTGTAACGGCGGGTTGGATGACCCCTACTGTGTCACATGTCATATTAATGACTGGCAGTTGCGGCATCACACAATTGAAACAAGGCGTTTGACCCGGGATAAAGGCTGCTTCTATATAGGTACTCTGAACCACCCCACCATAAATCCAAGGTATATTATATTTATACGCAAAATCATTCACTAATAAACGCGTATCAAAGTTATCTGTAGCATCTAAAATTAAATCTACATTCTGTGCATGCTTTTCTAAAAATAATGCATTCACTTGTTCAATGTAGGCATCTATTTCTATATCTTCACGAATTTCTTTTAATCTAGATTCGGCCGCAATCACTTTAGGCAATGCTTCTTTGGCATCTTGTTCAGTATACATCGTTTGGCGCTGTAAATTACTGAATTCGATATAATCGCGATCTACAATCGTCAATTTTCGCACACCTGCACGTGCTAAACCATCTGCAAGATGTGTCCCTAAAGCGCCCATTCCGATAATCAAAACATGTTTTTGAGCGATTTTTTCTTGACCTTCCACTCCAATATTTTTAAATAATATTTGTCGTGAATAGCGTTCATTCATATTTTTTATCCTTTCTAAAGTACATTACTTTTATTATATGATGATTCTCAGCACGACACAATTTTCCAATCTTTCTTTTTAAAAAAGACAATAAACCCGACATGCACTGAAATATATTCGGTGCTATGCCGGGTTACTTTCAAAAAAGCTATGAACCTATTGTAATAATCTCATCTGCAAGCTGCTCAGCTTCATAGTTTGAATGTGTCACAAAAATAATCGGAATCTGCCATTCATCAAACATGCGTTTCACTAAATGCATACTCTCTTCTTTCGTAGCATCATCCAAGCTTGAGAAGGGTTCATCTAAGAGCAGGATATCCGGGCGTGTACTCAATGCTCTGGCGAGTGCGACACGCTGGGATTCTCCTCCAGATAAACGTGCAGGATATTGTTTCGTTAAATGCGTAATATTTAGTTGGTGCATCAATGCATCAATATGTTCTGACGGTTTTGCCATAAAAGTAATATTTTGCATGACCGTCATATTCGGAAAGAGCTGATAATCTTGGAATAAGTAACCGATACCGCGATCTTGAATTTTTACATTCACATCTTTTTCAGTATCTGTTAATAAGTGATCATCAATCTTAATATAAGCTCGATCAGCTTTACGCAAGCCTGCAATCATATTTAGAACTGTGGTCTTACCGATACCTGAAGGGCCTCTGATAGCATATATCTTTGGCTGGTCTTCATTAATATCAAGTTGGATTAAATGGTCACGCAACTGATATTCGATTTGGATGGTCAGCATTTAGTCCACCTCAAATATTTGTCTCGGTTAATCATATTGATAGTTCCGATAACAGTGATTGCAAAGGCAACGAGTACAAGTACCCATAACCAAGCTTGATTTTCTCTGCCTTGTTCTACTAAGAAATAAATTTCTAACGGCAACGTATTGGTTTTGTTCGGAATATAACCTGCGACCATTAAAGTGGCACCAAATTCACCAATTGCACGTGCAAATGCCATCATTATGCCTGATAAAATAGAGCGCTTAGAGAGTGGCAGAATCAAACGAAAGAATATTTTATTCTCACTTGCACCCATAGTACGCGCAGTATTCAACATTTTATTGTTGATACCGCGGAATCCCTGTATCGTATGTTGATACATTAAAGGAAAACTTACAACAACGGACGCTATTACAGCGCCCGTCAGTGTAAATACTACCGGCAAATGCAGCACATTTGCGAAGAATGCCCCTACCGGACTTTTCGGGGAAAAAACAATTAAGAGTAAGAACCCCATTACCGTCGGCGGTAAGACAATTGGTAGTATAATGATACTTTCTAGAAGTGTCACTATGCAACCTCGATGACGATATAACAATTTGGAAATAATAATTCCTAATATCGTTACGATGATCGTGCTGATTACAGCCACTTTGATGGATATCCAAAATGGCGTTAAATCAGGCATCTAAGTTCCTCCTAGTTTTCGAATTTATATTCTTTCATGATTTTTTTAGCTTTATCAGATTTTAAGAATTTCATCCAATCTTTTGCTAATTTGCTATCAGAAGTTGCTCCTGCTTCATAAACGATAGGTTTTTTCAATTCGACTTGTTTAATTTCTTTTACTTTGTCGTTTTTAGTTTTGTTTGGATATAAGTCTGTTTTGTAAACAAAACCTAATTGAGCGTTACCTTTTTCAACATAGTTCAATACTTGACGTACGTCTTTCGCATAAACTAATTTGTCTTTAACGCCATCATATAAACCGTTGTCTTGTAAGTATTGTGTAGCGTATTTACCGGCTGGTACAGATTTAGCTTCACCAATCGCTAATTTTTGACCGTCTTTCAAGTCTTTAACTGATTTAAGATCTGAATCTTTTTCACCGATAAGTACTAATTTGTTTTTAGCGTAGTTATAAGTATCATGTGCTTTTTTCTTATCTTTCAAAGCATCAACGTCTTTAGTGTTAGCTGACATAAATACATCAACTGGTGCACCTTTTTCAATTTGTTGTCTTAAAGCGCCTGAACCACCATAGTTAAATGTGAGTTTAGCATCTGGGTGATCTTTCTTGAATTCTTTTTCTAAGTCTTTAGAAACGTCTGTTAAACTTGCTGCTGCAGAAACGTGTAATTCTTGTTTTTTGTCATTGCTGTCTGATTTTTTACTGTCTTTCTTATCCCCGCTGTCAGAATTAGAACATCCTGCTAATACTAAACAAATGGCTACTAATGCAATCAAAAATGCTTGATTTTCATTACAAAACCTCCTAATAAATTGATTTCATTATCGATTATACCCTTATAGTAAAGAAATATCACGATAAAATTAAATATTTTTTAATATTTTAGTGAAGAAGTTAACATTTATTTACTGTTCAAAAAAATTTGAATGCAAAGAAGGTGGGGATGTAGTGGAAGTTGGAATTTTTGTCGTTTGCTTCTAGGGATAGCAGAAGGTGGGATGGTATAAAATGCGTCGTAATAGGGACGATGGATAGTATATTTGCGTAAAGTGTCTAGGCTGTCGACTTGCACCTCGACACTTTCGCCCCTAACTGTATAGGCTGTCGACTTGAGCCTCGACACTTCGGCCTCTATCTGTATAGGCAACCGGCGCGAGCCTCGACACTTTCGCTCTAAACGAAGAAAACATACTAAGATTAGCTATGAAGCATTCCATGACGATGGATTTCTTCATAGCTATTTTTTTATAGTTAGAGAGAGAAGTAGACTGTGCAGCCTCTTGGGTTTTAAATCCGTATTAAAAACGAGTCAGCTTTACTCTCACCTTTTGAAATTCGTTTGTAGTATGTTGGGTTCTTGAAACCGTGTATAGGAAAGAGAAATGAAAAAGGTTAAGTAAAGTTTTCAACTTCTCAAAATTAACATAGGAGGTTTTATCTATTAATTATTTAGGCGTTGATATCAGTAAAAACACCAGTGTGGTGGCACATTACCAAAATGACAAATTCCAAAAGGAATTTACCATTCAAAACAATGAAAACGGTTATAATTTTCTTTTAAAGTATCTGAACCAGATGGATAGTCTGCAAATTGTATTCGAATCAACGGGAATTTATTCAAGAAGCATGAAAAAATTTTGTCGTCTGCATCAATTCGACTATTTTGAGTTGAATCCTTTAGAAGCCAAGTTCAAAACCAGTTCTTTAAGATCGTGGAAAACCGATAAATCCGATGCGCATAAACTCGCTCGAATGGTTCATGATTTACCAGCAACTGAGAGTCCGCAGGCATACGAAGAAATATATTTTGAGTTGCGAGAACGTGTACGCTTTCATCTTCAAATCGAAAGCCAGCAAAACAAGCTCAAAACTGGAATTATCGAGCAGCTGCACCAGACATTTCCTGGTTTGGAAAAACTGTTCAGTAACCGTTATTCAATGATTGCACTTAATATCGCTGAATTGTTTACTCACCCGGATATAGTAGTCGAATTAGACAAAGAGCGCCTTGTAGAAGAAATATTTAATTCTACAGACAAAGCCATGTCCAGAGATAAAGCAGAAAAGCATGCGGTTCAATTAATAAATATTGCTCATGAAAGCTTTCCCAATGTCGACAGACATTCTTTTCTAGTTGAAAAAGCCCGTATATTAATAAAGGATTTAAAATCATCCATGCAAAAACTCAAGGAATTGGATAAAGCTATGATCGAATTAGCTAAACAAATGGATTGTTTTGAAAGTATTTATTCAATACCTGGTATCGGTGAACTGACAGCGGCTATGATTGTCGGTGAGTTAGGAGATATTACACGGTTTTACTCGCATAAACAAATCAATGCTTTTGTAGGTATTGATGTCAAAAGATATCAATCAGGCAATACCCATTGCAGAGATACAATAAATAAACGAGGAAATAAAAAAGCAAGACAAATTTTCTATTCTATTATCATGAATATTTTAAAGGGAAAGCGCCATTACGATAATCATGTTGCAGATTATTATTATAAATTAAAAGAGCAGCCTTATGGTAAATCTCACAAGACTGCCGTAGTAGCTTGTATAAACAAGCTGTTAAAAACAATTCACTATTTAGTGAATAATCATAAATTATACGACTATCAAATGGCTCCACATTAGCCACTCGTATAATCATATATAGTTTAACACCTTATTCAAAAAAATAAAATTGAACGGTTTAGTTCAGTAATGCATTCTTTAAATATAAACACTTGACTAATCGTAGGAAAGAGGCTGAAACATAATAATGTCTCACCTCTACTCTTTGAACTGGCAGTAGCTATCTGAATAGAAAATGCGCTTGTTCCAAGCTTTTTTCTATTCTAGTTAGCTTTGCCGGGGCGGGAAGACGAAATAATTTTAAACAAAAATTATTTCTGTCCCGCTCCCCCGTTCCTCTACAAATGCTGAATAAATCGGTTGAATGCTGCTTGACCTTCTTCGGTTTGTTTAAATACACCCGCATCTTCTAAGACACGTTTAAAGATGTGCCCCACTTCTTGATGGATGATACCTTCAGCATTCTCTTGATTAAAATCATAAGCAGCTATCATTCGATCCGCCCACATTTGATGTTTACCTATATCCGCTTCTTTATTTCCGAGAACGTACGCTTCTACTTCTTTTAATTCTCGTTTTAAACGTCCAGGCAGAATAGCTGTTCCCATCACTTCGATTAATCCAATATTTTCTTTTTTAATATGCTGCACATCTGGATGCGGATGGAAAATACCATCTGGGTATTGGGTTGAAGTTTGATTATCTCTCAATACCAGGTCTAATTCATAGTTACCTGTTGACTGACGATATCTGGCAATCGGCGTAACAGTATGATGACGTGTGCCGTCTTCACTAAATGCCTTAACCCCAACTGTTTCATCACTATAATTCAGCCAAGTTTCGAAAATATATTCTGCTGCTTCCACTAACTCATCAATTTCCTGACCTTTCAAGCGCACTACACTCATCGGCCATTTTAAAGTGGCAGCTTGCACCTCGGGATACTTCTCTATGGTAAAAGCATAACTTTCTGGCGCATTATCCATCGGGAAAGTATGACGTCCAGTTTGATAGTGATTATGCGAAAGGATGGACCCGCCGACAATCGGCAAATCAGCATTAGAACCTGCAAAGTAATGCGGGAATTTCTGTACAAATTCTAAGAGATTGCTGAAGGTTGCTTTTTCAACTTTCATAGGATTATGCTCTTCTGATAAGACGATACTATGTTCTGCGAAATAAGCATAAGGAGAGAATTGGAAACCCCAGGGTTCGCCATTTAATTTCAAGCGAATAATTCGGTGATTTCGTCTTGCCGCTTGTGCAACAGAGCCTGCAAACCCTTCATTTTCCATGCATAAAGCATTAGCTGGATAGTGCGCTTGTTTTGCCTCGCGCGCTTTAGCAATTTCTTTTGCATCCTTTTCCGGTTTAGATAAATTGATAGTAATTTCTAAATCGCCATATTCTGTAGCTGTATAGTAATGCAGATTTTGTGCAATGGCATCTGTCTTAATGTAATGATTTCGTTTGCAAAGTTCATAGAAATAATCGGTAGCTTTCCCTGGATGCTGTTCATACAATTCATTAAACCGTCGATTAATCGTTGAAGGTTTAGGAGTGATTAAATCTAAGAGTTTCGTCTCGATGATTTCTTTTTGATAGACGACATCTTCAATGATTTGATTTTCAATCATTTGTTCAATCCAATGTTGTGCAATGTCATTAGGTGACAGATTAGTAAAGTTATACTCTGTAGCTTGTTCATCAACCTTTTCAGCCCCAGTAATTTCCAAGATTAAATTTTGCAGATAGTAAGCATCTGTCGGCTCATAATCGTTGTATTGTATTGCATCGTCAATAAATCGATTGACGTATTGCCGATTCAATTCCATAAAACTGCCCCCTGTAATCAATTAGTTTGAGTATCCGTTCGGATGTGATTGATGCCAATTCCAAGCTGTTTCAATAATTTCGTGAATATCATCATGTTTCGGTTTCCAGCCGAGAACACGTTGTGCTTTGTCGCTGGACGCGATTAATTTACTTGGATCGCCTGCACGTCTTTCACCAATCTCAGATTTGATACCGATACCTGTTGCTTGTCTAGCTGCTTCTACAATTTCTATTACTGAATAACCTTGGCTGCTGCCTAAATTGAAGGCTCCGCTTTCGCCGCCGTCTTTCAAATATTGATAAGCAAGAATATGTGCTGCAATCAAGTCAGTCACATGTAGATAATCACGTACACAAGAGCCATCTTCTGTATCATAATCAGTTCCGAAAATCGTAATGGCCTCACGTTGTCCTAGCGCTGCTTGTAACACAATCGGGATTAAATGTGTTTCAGGATTGTGATCTTCTCCGATACTGCCATCTTCTTTAGCACCTGCGACATTGAAATAACGTAATGCTGCATAATTCACGCCATAAGCGTTATGACACCAATGCATCATTTTTTCCATCATTAATTTACTTTCGCCGTATGGGTTTGTCGGTGCTTTAGGTGCATCTTCTTGAATCGGTACTACTTCTGGTTCTCCATAAACTGCAGCTGTGGATGAGAATATAATTTCATTGACTTGATATTGTTTCATGACTTCTAACAAGATTTGCATCCCGTAGACATTATTATTGAAGTACTCTAAAGGTTTATTGACTGATTCTCCTACTAAAGAATACGCACAAAAATGAAAGACACCTTCAACGTCTTCTTTTTCAAAAACGTCATTTAAAAAGTCTTTATCACGAATATCTCCTTCATAAAAACGTGCTGCTGCCGGAACCGCTTCGCGATGTCCTGTCCCAAGATTATCTACCACCGCTACATCATAGCCTTGTTCAATCAACTGATTTGCAGCGTGACTTCCGATATAACCTGCTCCACCTAACACTAAAACTGACATAATTTACATCCTCTCTTAAACTTCTATAGATTTAACGCCATCACCAATATTGACATGATAAAATGACGGTGCGTAGCCTATTTTGTTGGTATAAATTTGTGTTACTTCTTCTTCTAACTGATGAATACGTTCTTTATGCACCAAAGCAATGGCACAGCCTGCAAAACCTGCTCCGGTCATACGCGCACCTAAGACGCCTTCTACTTGCTGAGCTGTTTCTGCCAGCGCATCCAATTCTGCGCCTGTGACTTCGTAATCTTCTTTTAAGGAAGCGTGCGACGCATTCAAAAGCTTGCCGAATGTCGTAAAATCACTGTGCTCTAAAGCCTCGTAAGCTTGTTTAACGCGTGCATTTTCAGTTACAGCATGTCGCGCTCTGCGTAATAATGTTGCATCTTCAATCAAATACTGATACTTATCAAAGGTTTCTGTATCTAGATGACCTAGCGCCGCAATATCTAATTCTTGCTGCAGCAATGCTAAAGCTTTCTGACATTCTTCCAAACGTTCATTATATTTTGATTCAGCGAGCTCACGACGTTTATTAGTATTCATAATTGAAATCACATAGTCTCCGAACTCTGCTGGTACATAATGATAATCAAGCGTAGCAGTATCAAGTAAGATAGCTTGGTCTTTTCTTCCCATACCCACAATAAATTGATCCATAATGCCTGAATTGACACCGATAAATTGATTTTCAACTTTACGTCCAAGTTGAATGAGTTCTAGGCGCTCCACTTCCAAGTCAAATAAAGATTTTAATAACCAGCCGATCAACATTTCAATAGAAGCAGATGACGATAAACTCGCACCGTTCGGAATGTTACCTTCAACTAAAATATTAAAGCCTGTCTCAATGGAATAACCTGCTTCCTTTAAGAATTTAATCATTCCCTTTGGATAATTGGCCCAACTGTGCGTCGCATTAAATTGTAAATCATCTAGGGAAAATTCAATCACTCCTGAGTCCTCAAAGTTATTCGAGTACAGACGAATTTTACGATCTTCTCTTTTACTTGCTAAGCCATATGTGCCCAGTTCGATGGCTGCTGGAAAAACATAACCGCCGTTATAATCTGTATGTTCTCCGATTAAATTAATTCTACCTGGTGCAAAAGCAGCAACTTCTGGCTGCTCGTGAAATAAGGTTTCGAATTTAGCTTTCATAGATGTCAGCATTGCCTTTTCCTCCCACACTATAGTAAATATTCTTTAGTAAACACACTTAAAGTTTATCTGTTTACTAAATGTTTTGTCAAAATATTTTTTCATTCTTTTTCAGAGTATGACTGACGGACTATCAAGCGTGTTTGTACTAGTGTATGCAGAGCATTAGCACGTGCTTTTTTAATTCTGTCTTCAGCCATCGCAACCGCACTCTTTCCAAATTGTTCAATATCAATTTGCACACTTGTCAAAGAAGGTGTGACATATTGATTGACCTCTAAATCATTGAAGCCGATGACACTTACCTCGTCTGGAACTTGCTTGCCTAATTTCTGCAATCCTTGAATGACGCCGATAGCAACCATATCATTGCCAGCTAGTACAACATCCGGCAATTGAGTTATAGATTCAATTTCTTGTTCTCCATCTTCACGCGTCCAACCTATGAGATGGCTATCCGGTGTCTCGTTATGGTCTTCGCACCATTGCATATAAGCCTGATAACGTGCGTCGCTCTCATAACTTGTCTCACCTGTTAAGGAGGTTTCTTCTCGCATGCCTCCGAAGTAAGCAATATGTGCTTTAGGATGCGTCTGTCTAATTCTATCAAGCAGTTGCAGTGTCGTTTTCTGTAAATCTGAATAAACTGCATCCATGTAGTCTGGTGTTTCAGGATTGTTAATCACTACTATATTAGGATTATACTGATAAATTTCTTTCAGGGCTGCTTGTGAAAAATGCCCGATAACTAAGAGTGCGCCTGCCTTTTTGACTTCTGACCAATCTTGTTTCTTCATTCCTGGTTCAACCCGAATCGTTTTCTTTAAAGTTAAATTTAAACGATTGATTTCTGTCTCAATCGCAAGTCTCAATTCTCTATGAAAGGGATCTGCCATTTCTCTGCGTCTCGAAGCATAGGTAATAATTTGCACTTGCCGATTCAGCCGTTCCGTTTTCTGATAGGACATTTCTTCTGCTGTCTTAAGAATACGTGCTCTAGTCGTATCAGCCACAGATAAAGTCGGGTCTTCATTCAACACGCGAGAAACTGTTCCCGGACTCACGCCAGCTGCTTTTGCAATTGCTCTGATACTCGCCATCCACCTGACCTCCTTTTGTTTACTTTAAGTTTACTATCATCTTAATCGTCTCACAACTAAAATTTGATATACTTTCTTAAATTATGCAAATCTTTTTTGAAAAGTGGAAGAATATAGTATAGTCTTTTAATGAGGAGTCAATGCTTATGAACAAAGATATACAAAATAATGATATAGATGTAATGACGGATCAACACATTGTCCGTTATGAAGATGGAAAGTTGTTCGAAACAACTGACAGTTACGTAACTGAATTCCCTTTAACAATTATGGTCAATGGAGAAGAGTTTGCGACTGTCATCTGCAGTCCAGACCACATGGAAGAATTGGTTCTGGGCTTTTTAGCGTCTGAAGGGGCAATACTGAAACGCAGTGAACTAAAGTCCATCCAAATTGATGACAGTAAAGGGTTCGCGCATGTAGAACTCACTAAAGATTTAGGCGACCGCTTCGAATATTCCACCAAGCGTATGATTGCGTCTTGTTGCGGAAAAAGCCGTGAGTTTTACTTCCATAATGATGCGGCAATCGCTAAAACGAGCATGTCGCATATCACATTGCAACCACAACAAGTTGTTAATATGATGACCCGTCTGCAAAGTGCAAGTACATTATTTAAACGTACAGGCGGATTGCATAACGCTGCTATCAGTGATGGTGATACATTCTTTGAACACCGCCAAGATATCGGACGACATAATGCGCTCGATAAACTTTATGGTTTCTGTTTAGAACGACATATTCCAGTACGTGATAAAGTGTTAATCTTCAGCGGTCGAATTTCTTCGGAAATCTTAATCAAAGCGGCCAAAATCGGTGTCGGAGTGATTTTATCTAAATCTGCGCCGACGACTTTAGCTGTTAAACTTGCAGATGATTTGAATATTACAGCCATTGGTTTTTGCAGAGATGGCAACTTCAGTGTATATAGTCATCCAGAACGTATTAAAGCTGTGCCTTCGCAAGAGTAACTCTTGTAAAAGCACAGCTTCTTTTTTATGCGTTTTCTTTTAATATTTGATAGCGATAACTGATAAATGTGTAGCCTTGTTTAATATACATATCTTTCGCTGTATCTTCCCCATCTGCTACTAAAATAATAGGTTTGCCCTCAGCATAAGCCGCAACGAATGCTTGCATCGCACGCCCTATTCCTTGACGGCGCATACTTTCAATCACACCAAAGCTATCGATTTCGAGCGTCTGCTCAGTTTCAATGGCATCTAATGAACCCACAGGCTGATTTTGATAGTAAACCACGATACGCTTGACCTGCTGCTCATCTTGGAAGTTCTTACGAATCATTCTTTCTGACTCATCAGCATAGTCTTTCCCAAATTGAAGGGCAAAGGTACGATGAATCGTTAAATAATCATCTAAATTGTCTTCATCTACCCATTCAATCTTTAAAGTGTCAGGAATCTCGCCTTTCAATGCTTCCGCTTCAATCGCATACATTTCCATCAACCCCAATTCATAGCTTTCTTTTTCCAAGTAATCTTGAAAATTTAAAGAGAGCTCTGTATTTTCTGGAAAAGTAAACATGAGATGATGACTGCTCTGTGCATGATGTTGTTGTAATTGCGTCTCTGCATCTTTCAACCATTGTTCGAACTCAGGCATTTCATGATAAACCCATTTGTTTGAATAATAAGTTAAAGGCTCTTCGGGTGTCAGATAAACGGTCTTCACGTCATCTTGAAAAGCAATTTCGCCTGTTTCCTCTATTAAATCCATTGAAAGTTGCACCATAACTGATTCCTCTTTTCCTTGAAACTTAGAAACGAATTAATTGTTTGAATCGCGTATGATTCAATAACGCCGCTCCAATTAATGAAGCAATTACAGCTTTCACAATATCACCTGGCATAAATACAAATGATAAAAAGAAAGCTTTAGAGAGTGGCATATTCGTAATCATTCCCATAATCAAAGTACCAAGAATATCTAGAAGTAGTACGCCTGCTACAATAACTGGAATGAAAATTTTAATAAAGTTAATGCGCTCAATTGTTCTGTCGCGATACCAGCCGATTAAGAATGCTACAACTGGATACAAGAATAAAAATCCTGCAGATGGTCCGGCAAACACTCCGATACCGCCACGTCCGCCAGATAAAACGGGTAAGCCGCAAGCTGCTAAAATAAGGAATACAATCACACTGATTGTGCCGTATTTCTTACCTAACAGAATACCTGCTAAGAAAATGCCAACGTTTTGCAAAACGATAGGTACTGGCATAAATGGTAAAGGAATCGGCGGTACTAAGCCGAGCAAAGCTATAATTGCAGTCATAATCGCTGTAAATGTAATGTGTTTGGTAGTCATAATAATCCTCCTTGAAATATATCCAAGAAAGATTATACCATAAATGTTAACTTTGATTTACATAAAGTTTACATTTAAAGTGGATTATTTTTCTTTCCGCTACTCTGTAACTGATTCCGCCAAATGTGTCATATATTCAAAGAAGCTATGTCGATCTACATCATTCACAATATTGACCGTGCGGCCGCCTTCCACTACTTTGACGGTGCGCCCTTGACTTGGTCCATGCGGAATGACTTCGACTTGCACCGCTTCAGATTTCACCAAATCAGGCTTACCTACAAAGGCAGTGGTTAAGACATCCCATAAGAAATACGTAGAATTAGTAATAAAATGCGTAAGCGGCGGCACCGCTGCATAACATACTCCTAAGAAATCTACACCGACATGATGACGACGATCCGCCCAATATTGACGTACATCTACCGTTAAAGGTACTTGATTCGTACTTTCTAAAGCCACCATATCAATAGGAATATCACTGGCAAATACCGTCTGCACTGCTTCGGGGTCCCAAAAAGCATTCCACTCAGCTGTCCCATCATGTTCCGGTTCTTCGACATTCCCTTTCGTTAAGAAAGTGCCGCCCATCCAGACCAGTCGTTCAATATTATGCGAAAGATGTGGCTCAGTGTGCAAAGCTTTCGCTAAATCCGTTAACGGGCCCGTAAATAATAACGTTACCGGCTCCGGGCTTTCATTAACCTTCTCAATGATATCTTGATAGGCTTCAAGTTCGGATTCACCTGAGCGTTGTTCAATACGGCTTTCGTTCAAAATCGGTAAAGCATCTACAAAGAAAGTATGCATTCGCCATTCTTTCGGGAACGGATTCTTACCTCTTTCATAAGAAGGCGCGACGTCTAATGCTCTATTTGAAAACCGATTAATGATTTTACGTGAGGCGCTGACTGCCGGTTCTAAATAACTATCAGCCCCGATTGCACTGACGCCAATTAAACGCAGGTCCTTCATTTGCAATAATAAAAATAGCGAAACGAGATCATCCACTCCGCCATCATGATCAAAGTAAACTGGTTTCATTGATTATCCTCCGTGATGTTCTATATTTATCAATACTTCTATTCTAGGTACTCTTCACCTTAATTGCAAAGCTAAACAGCAGAAGCATTTTCAGCGCAATTGTGTCTAAATTTTTTCGCGCAGCGGACAGAAAGGTTTCAATCATTCATAATTGCTTTCCACCCCGTAATCTGAGTGATACACTAAACTTAATAGTTTCGAATCAACGAGGAGGTAGTATCGTGCTAGAATCAGGTTTAATTCATACAGAGATTCAGCGTAAATGGCTGAAGAAATTCCGTGAGGTGAAAACGGACTTTCAAGCTCATTCGGAAAAGAATGATTTGGAGAGCAGGTTTCCTTATGAAAATATCGACTGGCTGGTTAAGGAGGACTACACCCTATTGACGGTGCCGACGGAATATGGCGGCGAGGGTGCCACAATTGAAGACATGGTGATTTTACAAAGTTATTTAGGTGAGATTGATGGTGCCACTGCTCTGTCTATCGGGTGGCATTTAAGTGTGGTCGGACAATTGTATGCAGAGGAAATGTGGGAGCAGCCGCTGTTGGAGAAATTTGCGGAAGAAATTAAAGAGGGTGCGTTGATTAATCGTGCGGTGAGTGAAGCGGAAACTGGTAGTCCGACGCGTGGCGGCAAACCTTCCACACATGCGATCAAAGAGCAAGACAGTTATATCTTAAATGGTGTGAAGACGTTTACTTCTATGAGCCCTGCGTTAACGCATTTCTTGGTCAGCGGTTATGATGAGACATCAGGTCAATTCGGGTTCTTTTTAGTAGAAAAAGACACACCCGGCTTGTCTATCGCTGAAACATGGAATGTAATGGGGATGCGTGCGACTGAGAGTCATGATTTAGTGTTGGAGGATGTACGTATTCCTGCTGAAAACTTTGTGGAGGTTGCTGGCAAAGGTCCGAAACGTCCGAATGGCTGGATGCTGCATATCCCAAGTGTTTATTTAGGTATTGCGCAAGCTGCTGCTGATTACGCCAAAGATTTCGCGCAACATCACAGTCCGAATAGTATTGAAGGTACGATTGCTGACTTGCCGACTGTGCAGCAATCTGTCGGTGAAATGGAGTCGCTACTGTTATCTGCACGCGGTTTCTTATGGTCAACTGCTCGTATTTATCACGAATCTCCAGAGGCGCCTGTGTGGAATGAAACTTCAGCCAGCAAAATATTAGTGATGAATCAAGGTTTGCAAGTTGTGGACATTGCGATGCGCATTGTGGGTGCTAAGAGCTTGGAAATGGAGCGTCCGCTTCAACGTTATTATCGTGATATGCGCGCGGGTCTGCATAATCCACCGATGCAAGATGCTGCTTATACAAATATTGCTAAATCTGAACTTCATTTATTTTAACTAAGATAGCCGAGTGAGCGGGACATGATGAATGTCTTGCTCACATTTTTTATTGTGTGTATAGGTTTTATTCACTCGTTTTTTCATTTATAACCTACTATTTTTGGTGCCTACAATTAATAGAATACAATTTTTTACAAAAAAATGTTGTGTAATAGGAGAAGAGGCCTTATAATTGAGAATAAATGATAATGGTTTTCAATTAGGAGGAAAATTATAAATGAAGAAATTGCTTATCCCTTTGATAGTTTTAGTACTTGTGTTGGCTGCTTGCGGCAACAAGTCTGATGATAAAAAGGACTCTAAGAAAGAAACACGTTCATACACTATGGACAATGGTAAGAAGATTGATATTCCGAAAGACCCTAAACGTATTGCGGTTGTAGCTCCTACATATGCTGGTGGCGTGAAAAAATTAGGTGGAAATATCGTAGCTGTCAATAGCCAAGTTGACGACAGCAAAGTGTTAAAAGATAAATTTAAAAATGTTGAAAAAATCGGCGCAACTGGCAGTGAAGATGTTGAGAAAGTTATCAAACAAAAACCAGATTTAATTATTGTTTACTCTACTGATAAAAATATTAAAAAATATCAAAAAGCAGCTCCAACTGTAGTCTTCGATTATGCGAAACATAAATACCTTGATCAACAACTTGAATTAGGTAAATTGTTGAATAAAGAAGACAAAGCTAAGAAATGGACTGAAGATTGGAAGAAAGAAACTGCTAAAGACGGTAAAGAAATCAAAGATAAAATCGGCAAAGATTCAACAGTATCTCTATTAGATGAGTTCGATAAAAAACTTTACACTTACGGTCCTAACTGGGGTCGTGGCGGCGAAGTTATTTACCAAGCATTCGGATTGAAAATGCCAGCTAAACAAGAAGAACTTGTGAAAAAAGATGGCTGGGCTGAAGTGAAACAAGAGAAAATCCCTGAATATGCCGGTGATTATATCGTTTCAACACGTGATGGCAAAGCAGAACCTTCTTACACTCAAACAAACTTATGGAAAAACTTGCCAGCAGTAAAAGACAACCACGTACTTAAAGTTGATGCAAAAACATACTGGTTCAACGATCCATATACTTTAGATTATATGCGTAAAGATTTAAAAGAAAAATTCATGAAATAATTGTACTGTAAAAAGTCGGGACACTTGATGTTCCGGCTTTTTCTATATGCTATGGAGGTGGCGGGCGTGTGAAAGCGTTCGGGGGATTGCTGGGAGTGGTTGGGCGATGCTGGGCGAATCTAGACACTTCTCAAAATCTTGGGTCTAGATTACATGCTTTTCTAGACACTTCTCAAAAACTTGTGTCCAGATTACATGCTTTTCTAGACACTTCTCAAAAACTTGTGTCTAGATTACATGCTTTTCTAGACACTTCATATTCAATAAATGTATATATTGGACAAGATGACGGCAAACGTGGACAATCAACTCATATATCGGCCAAGATGACCACAAACGTGGCCAATAAACTCATATATTGGACAAGATGACGGCAAACGTGGCCAATAAACGCTTCGCTAGCTTTTGCTTTCCAAAGTTTTCCCTACCAATCAAGCCGACTCTTCCCGCTCCCCCGCTCTCCAGGTCTTTCTTTCCCCAAATCTGCACAATAAAAAATAGGAGTCAGAACATCAAAATGTCCTGCTCCTGTTCTCTGAATTTCTTATTTATTTTCTGGATAGATTTCTTCTTCTGCTTCTTCGGTTGTTTCAGCTTTCTTTCCTGCTAGGAGCATCATCCAAGTTGCTGCAATGAACGGCAAGGTGAAGACTGGCAAGCCGAATGGTTTCAGCCAAGTGACCAGTCCTGCATGCATCACGACGGTCATTATGATTCCGAAGAGCATGCTGGCGTATTTGTTGAAGACTGATGCTTCTTTGAAAGTTACTCCTAGTGCAAGAATGACTAAGATCACATTGTAACCATATAATCCAGCATTGATTTCGTCATGGTTAGCACCGAACATCATGACGACAATGACACCAATGATATTCGCGATAATTGCGAAGATGCCAGCTTTACGAGATGCGATGAAGATACCTATTAATATGATAAAGCCGCCTATTGCGCTTTTAACTAAGAAAATTTCACTGAATCCGTCTAGGAAGGTCAAGATAGTGTTAATAGACTGATGTGAAAATTGAATTTCTTTCACGACTGATGGCAAGATACTGACATCTGCGTTAACGTATTCGAATTGGAATGACATGAAGAGGAACATCCAACTGATGAATACGTAGGGCATCGTCAACATTGGCAAGTCGAAGCGGTTTAATAATGCTCTGAAGGCTGCTCCGACAGGCATGGTCAATATGACTGCAAGCAAGGTAATGATGATACTTCTCCAACCTGGAACTAAGAAAACGGTTAATGCTACTCCTGTCAACACAGGGTTGAAGCCTGCGAGTCCATCGTTGATTTCTTGTTTGGAATAGTTAGTGACAGGTGCTAAGAAATAGGCAAGGATACTGGAAAGTAATGCGGCTAATCCTACTTTCCAATTTCCGATAAATAATCCAATTAAGATAAATAGTCCTGTCCATATATTATCTAATAATATAACTTGTGAAATATTCTTTAATATGATGCGTGTAAACTGGCGCATTCAACTTCACCTGATTTCATTGATTTGTAAACATATCGATTTTACCAAAAATAATTCAAGTTGAAAATCATTATATAATTTATGCTGGTTTGTTTGGATAGAAAATCGGGTATATTTTATTATCTTTCAAAGAAATGAAAAAATTAATTATAATTATTTAAAACTTTAGTTGTGTTTTATACTATTTTGTTGTCAAAGCACAGTTTTATTTTAAAATGCAGAGCGGTAATTCTTGTATATTAAATCGAATGGTTTTAGAATAAATAAGCAACATATTTTCAAATTACGGTTGAAAGAAGGGATTTATTGTGCATTTCACGCAACGTGAACAAGATAAATTGATGCTTGTTGTAGCAAACGACTTAGCACGCAGACGCCAATCACGCGGATTAAAATTAAATTATCCAGAAGCAGTCGCAATTATCAGTTATGAAATGTTAGAAGGTGCCAGAGACGGCAAAACTGTCGCAGAACTGATGAGTTATGGCCGACAAATTCTAAATAAGGATGATGTCATGGAAGGTGTTTCTGACATGATTCCTGATTTAGAGATTGAAGCAACATTTCCTGATGGAACGAAATTAATCACAATACACCACCCTATCGTTTAAAAAAGGAGGCAAACATGATGAAGCCTGGTGAAATTATAGTTAAGAAAACTGAAATCGAAATCAACAAAGGTACAGACGATTCTGAAACAGTCATCACGGTTAAAAACATTGGTGACCGCCCTATCCAAGTCGGCTCTCATTATCACTTTTTCGAAGCCAATACAGGTTTGAAATTCGATAGAGAAAAAGCCTATGGAAAACACTTAGATATTCCTGCTGGTGCAGCTGTAAGATTCGAACCTGGGGATGAAAAGAAAGTACAGCTTGTGGAATACAATGGCAAACGCCGCATCTATGGATTCCGAGGTTTAGTGAATGGCGCAATCGATGAAGAACGTGTCTTCCGAGTGGAAAATGGTCATCCGAATGCTGGCGCTAAAAATGATGCCGGTAAACAAAATGCGAATAAAGAAAGTGGGTATAATCGATGAGTTTTAAAATGACACAATCTCAATATACAAGTTTGTACGGTCCCACTATCGGCGATGCTATCCGCTTAGGGGATACAAATTTATTTGCGACAATTGAAAAAGACTTTGCAAACTATGGGGACGAAGCAACATTCGGCGGGGGAAAATCAGTGCGTGACGGTATGGCGCAAAACCCAAACGTGACACGTGATGATCGCTATGTTGCAGATACAGTCATCACAAATGCTGTCATTATTGATTATGACAAAGTTTATAAAGCAGATTTAGGTATTAAAAACGGCTATATTATGAAATACGGTAAAGCTGGCAACCCAGATATTATGGATGATGTCGATATAATTATCGGTGCTTCTACGGATATTATTTCTGGCGAAGGTAAAATTATTACAGCTGGCGGTATTGATACGCATGTTCACTTTATCAACCCTGAACAAGCTTATGTAGCGCTCGAAAGTGGTGTTACTACGCATATCGGAGGCGGTACGGGTGCTTCTGAAGGTGCCAAAGCTACAACTGTTGCGCCAGGTCCTTGGCATATCCATCGTATGTTAGAAGCGGCTGAAGGCCTTCCAATTAATGTTGGATTTACAGGAAAAGGCCAAGCGCATAACCATACTGCTTTAATTGAACAAATCCACGCAGGCGCTATCGGTCTGAAAGTCCACGAAGACTGGGGTGCTACTCCATCCGCTTTAAGTCATGCCTTAGATGTAGCAGATGATTATGATGTACAAATTGCTTTGCACGCAGATACTTTGAATGAAGCAGGTTTCATGGAAGATACAATGAAAGCGATCAATGACCGTGTGATTCATATGTATCACACAGAAGGTGCAGGCGGCGGCCATGCTCCAGATTTAATTAAATCTGCAAGCTATCCGAATGTCCTTCCTTCATCTACTAATCCAACACTCCCTTACACAGTCAATACAATAGACGAACATTTAGATATGGTTATGATTACTCACCACTTGAATGCTTCTATCCCTGAAGATGTGGCATTCGCAGATTCTCGTATTAGAAAAGAAACCATTGCAGCCGAAGACGTACTGCAAGATATGGGTGTCTTCAGTATGGTCAGCTCCGACTCTCAAGCAATGGGACGTGTCGGCGAAGTGATTACACGTACTTGGCAAGTTGCACACCGTATGAAAGAACAACGCGGCTATTTAGACGGCGACCAAGAGTATAATGATAACAATCGTATCAAACGTTATATTGCTAAATATACAATCAACCCTGCTATTACACACGGTATTTCTGAATATGTCGGTTCAATTGAAGAAGGCAAACTTGCAGACCTTGTGATTTGGGACCCAGCGTTCTTCGGGGTCAAACCTGAAATGGTCCTTAAAGGCGGTATGATCAATACTGCAGTCAATGGTGATGCAAATGGTTCTATCCCTACTTCCGAACCTTTAAAATATCGTAAAATGTACGGTCAATACGGCGGTAATTTAACAGGCACGAGTATCACATTCGTTTCTAATATTGCATATATGAACGATATCGAACGTCAATTGTCCTTGCACCGTATGGTAAGACCGGTCAAAGGTATTCGTAAACTGACTAAGAAAGATATGAAAAATAATGGTGAAACACCTAAACTCGATGTCGACCCGCAAACTTATGAAGTATTCGTAGACGGCAAATTAATTACTAGCGAACCTGCAAAAGAATTGCCGCTTGCACAACGTTACTTCTTATTCTAGGAGGTAGAGTATTAATGATTATAGAAGAAATTGTTGGCAATATTGCTAACCTTTCACCAGAAGAGAAACAAAAGCATATGGAAAAAGTCTACCTTGAAAATTCTGATTTAGTAAAAAGAATACAACGTGTCACTACAGACCATGGCAATGAAATCGGTATTCGCTTAAAAAATCCTGTAGATTTAGAATATGGAGATATCCTCTATCAAGATGACCATAATATGATTGTAGTAGATGTCAATTCTGAAGACCTCTTAGTGATACAACCGCGTTCTTTGAAGGAAATGGGAGATATTGCGCATCAACTCGGCAATCGCCACTTACCTGCACAATTTACTGAAAATGAAATGCTTGTGCAATACGATTATCTAGTTGAAGATTTATTGAAATCACTAGGTATTCCTTACAAACGAGAAGATCGCAAAGTCAACAAAGCATTCAGACATATCGGACATTCACATGATTGATCATCAAGCTTTAAGATTGTTTCAATTTTGCGACTCTCAATTTCCTACAGGTGCGTTTAGCCATTCTTTCGGGCTTGAAACTTATATTCAACGCGGTACAGTGCATGATGAAGAAACCTTTAAAGAATGGTTGAGACTCTTTTTAAGTGAACAATTAACATATGCTGACGGGTTAGCAATCCGTCTCGTGTACGAAGCCTTAAATCAAAATGATACTGAGAAAATCTTACGTTTAGATCGCATGCTCTTCGTACAAAATGTACCTAGAGAGACACGTACAGGTACTAAACAAATGGGTACACGCATGGTAAAACTTGCGAATGAATTATATGACAGCCAGTGGATACAGTGGTACGAAGCAGAGTATCAAGCAAAACAAGTGAAATTGCATCCTGCGATTTGCTTTACAATGCTCGGCCATTTCCTTGGCATTGATATTGAAATGATTATAGATTACTATCTGTATCAAAATGTTTCAGCGTTGACGCAAAATGCCGTGAGAGCTATTCCGCTTGGGCAAACTGCTGGGCAACGTGTAGTTACAGATATGATTACTTTCATGAAAAATACCAGAGACCATATCTTTGAACTTGCAGAATCAGAATTCGGTATCACAGCTCCTGGTTTAGAAATGAATCAGATGGAGCATGAAAACGTTAATGTCAGAATTTTTATTTCATAGGAGGAATAATTGATGACTCAACCTATTAAAATTGGAATCGGTGGACCTGTTGGCGCAGGAAAAACTGAACTCGTCGAAAAACTTGTCAGACATTTGTCTAAAGATATGAGCATCGGCGTTATTACAAATGATATTTATACTAAAGAAGACGAAAAAATCTTAGTCAATACAGGTGTATTGCCTGCTGATCGTATTATCGGAGTCGAAACAGGAGGATGTCCGCATACGGCTATTCGTGAAGATGCCTCTATGAACTTTGCTGCTATCGATGAATTAATGGAACGCCATGGTGACTTAGATTTAATCTTTATTGAATCAGGCGGCGACAACTTAGCAGCTACTTTCAGTCCGGAATTAGTTGACTTCTCTATTTATATTATTGACGTTGCACAAGGTGAAAAAATCCCGCGTAAAGGCGGACAAGGTATGATTAAATCTGACTTCTTCGTTATTAACAAGACAGATTTAGCTCCTTATGTCGGCGCTTCTTTAGACCAAATGGCTGAAGATACCAATACTTTCCGCGGCAATCGTCCTTTCACTTTCACTAATTTAAAAACTGAAGACGGTTTAGACCAAGTGATTGAATGGATTGAACGTGATGTATTACTTAAAGGATTAGCCTGATGTCTAAAGAACCAGAATGGACAGGACAACTCAACCTGTCTATCTTTCATGATGGTGAACGGTCTGTTGCTCGAGATATCTTTTTCGAAAAAGCCTTGAAAGTCATCCGCCCTATTTATTTAAATGGGTCGGATATTCCGACTTTCTATATTGTAAATGTCGGCGGCGGTTATTTAGATGGTGACCGTTATAAATTGAATGTACGTGTCCAAGAAAATGCAGCTGTGACACTCACATCTCAAGGCGCCACTAAAATTTATAAAACTTTAAAAGATCATGTTGAGCAGTATCAAAACTTTCACATTGAAGACAATGCCTACTTAGAATATGTCGGTGACCCGATTATTGCCTATAAAGACGCTAACTTTTATCAGCATAATCAGTTTCATTTAGCGCAAACAGCCGCTATGTTTTACACTGATATTTTAACACCGGGTTATTCTCCAGATGAACGTCACTTTACTTATGATTCACTTCACTTATTGAATGAAATTTTTGTAGATGACGAACTCGTGGTATTTGATAATATGCTGTTAGATCCTAGTAAAAATAAGGTTGATGCGTTAGGCTATATGGAAGGTTATACGCATTTAGTTTCTTGTTATTTTATTCATCCGGATATTACAAAACAAACCATTGATGAATTGTATGAGATAATGAAATCATTTTTAACAGACAATCAATGTAGAATCGGTATTACTGAGCTTGCGACCCACGGCTTAGCAATCCGTATTTTAGCACAGCAAACAGACCTCATCGAAGCTATTCTGAAAGAAGTACAAATTAAAGTAGTACAACAATTTTATAATCGTGAAGTCAATTTTTTAAGAAAATATTAAATGCAAAAAAGCTGTCCAACTTTTCACTTGATTGTTGGACAGCTTTTACTTATATACCCTTTCGATAATAAGTGCGTCAACAAGGACGTTCCCCCGTCACTTATAATGAAAGTTTCCTAACCCATTCAAAATTTACTTACTTTCTCTCTCTATCCTAATTCTCTAACTACTTGTTTTTGTATTTTTTAGTAATTAATTTTTAAACTTAAAAAATTTTACCGATATCTGCACATAGTGCATCAATTTCTTTGCGTTGATTTTCATCAATAACTAAAATGACGGTTCTCTCGTCATTTTTGTTTCTTTTTTTACTTAGCAAATTACGTTCTTTTAATTTTTGAATCGCTTTGGAAATAAAATATGGTTTAAGATTCGATAATTGAATAATTTCCTTAACGTTAAATTCAGAACGATCTTTTTCGCTACTTTCGATATAGTTTAAGATAAATAACTCTTCAAACGAAATTTGATGTTCACTTTTAATGTGTCCATTAATTTCTCTTACCTTTTGAGCAACTTTGACAAATTTCGGAAGGTCATTAATAACTATTTTTTCTGTCATTGGAATTCACTCCTTCATGGTGTTGTTTCAAGATGTTAGGTGAATTAACAAATAAATTTTGATTGAAGTTCGGTTATATGAATCATTCTATAACATTTTTCTATAATAATCCATTTATTTTTGAAATTTAATAAACCGTTGCTCCAAAATCCCCTCTCTCACATCAGTTATTATTATTGTAATTTGAAATCCTCTGACTATCTCGAATTAAATGCTTCAAGATATTCAAACAAAAATAAAGTAAAACAGACGTAGGTACAAAATAATATTTCAACTTCTGCTTCTTGAACTGGCAGTAGTGATTTGAATATAAAATGTACTGATGTGGGTAAATGAGATGAGTTAAGCTAACAGTGAAGTGATATTCGTTTTTTGCAGGCGAAAGTGTCGGGGCTCGAGGCCACCACCTAGACACTACAACCAACATCTCCACTCCTCTGCTCCTACCCCACAGATAATTGTTCTCCCTAACTAAGCAACATCCCAAACCCAGCCTCAAATTGCTCTGCAAAATAGAAAAAGAGGAACTAAGACAAAACAATGCCCCAGTTCCTCTTACCTTTATATCCAACAATTATTTTTTGCAGCTTGGTAATGAGATTGTATCTAATGTAGATAAACCTGCAAGTTTCATTAAATCTAATGCATGTTGTGCGCCTGCTTTACCATGTCCTGCTTCATAGTGTTTATATGCTGCAACGCTTAACACTCCGAATGTTAATACTGTCGCAATACGTGTCATTTTTTTATTACCAAAGCTTAGTAAGAATAAAAGGCCACTTGTAGCTTCGATTGTCCCTGCTACAGTTACCATATTACCAGGCAATCCAAAAACATTTTCGAAAGTTTCTTTCATTTGTGGGTTACCTTTTATTTTAGGTTCTGATGCTTGTAATAATTCTTTACCAACTTTAATATTGTTTAAATAGCGTAATAACATAATGTGATACTCCTTTAATTAATTATTGAAATAATCCTCTACTATGGGTTTTACCCTTTTTCCATAAAGTTTAATTGCTTTCATTACACGTTCGTGAGGCATGGAACCGACAGGAATGTGCAACATAAAACGGTTAATTCCTAATGTTTCTATGATATCAATCATTTTACGCGCCACCGTTTCTGGACTGCCGACGAACATTGCGCCTTGATCGCTGATTTCTCGTTGAAAATGTTCTTCAGTATATGGAGGCCAGTTGCGTTCTTTTGCAATAATTTCATGGTGTATTTTCGTCGGTGTATAAAATTCTTGTTGCGCTTGTTCATCTGTGTCTGCAATATAACCCCAAGAATGAACCGCTACAGGCATATCTGCTAAATTAAATCCTCTTGATTCAGCCACTGCTCTGTACATGGCAATGTTTCGTTTAAAGCGTCTTGGATTGCCGCCTATAATCGCATAAGTAATCGGCAAACCGAATTCAGCTGCTCTTATAGAAGATTCTGGTGTACCGCCTGTGGCTAACCAAATCGGTATTTCTTTTTGTACAGCTCGTGGATATACACCACGTTCATCGATTGCAGGTCGCAAGCTACCTTGCCAAGAAACAATTTCATGCTGATTGATTTGTTTCAACAACTCTAATTTCTCCACAAAAAGTGTATCATAATCATCCAAATCGTAACCGAATAATGGAAAAGACTCGATAAAAGAGCCACGTCCTACCATAATTTCAGCTCGTCCGTTAGAAACTGCATCTAAAGTTGCAAAGCGTTCGTATACACGTACAGGGTCATCGGAAGATAATACCGTTACAGCGGAACTTAAACGAATACGTTGTGTTAAAGAAGCTGCAGCAGCTAAGACGGTTACCGGATCTGAAACCGCATAATCAGAACGATGATGTTCACCTAAACCATAAATATCAAGGCCTACCTCATCTGCAAGTTGTATTTCTTCTACTATGTTACGAATTCTCTGATCAGCTGATAACTTTTCTTGCACGCCATTTTCAGTGTGGATTTCATTGGTATCTGCAAAAGAAGTCATTCCAATTTCGAGTTTCATACATTTCACCTCACTAGGTATATTTTTTATACCTGAATCATACCCTTTTCATATTATTAAGTCAATATTTTAAGTTCTTCCAGCTATTTTGACGTGTTTCTTCAATATAAATGTAAAAAATCAATTCAAAGCTATTTTTATTTCTAAACATAAAAAAGAGACCTTATTACAGATCTACATAACAAAATTGATAGTATTTTATAACATTCAGACTTCCGAAATTTCGATTTTATATATATATAAATACGCTAAAAATTAGACTAATCACTATTTAAAAAGGCAAAATCAATATTTTTAATTTTTCTGTTAAATTACAACGTTGTAACATAGTCGATATTTACATGTGATTAATATTGTTAAAAACGCTATAACATCGGTATTTAAGCCAACGACCACAAAGTAGATGGTTATTACATGCAAGTATTTAATTATTAGAACTAAATTACAAAATGATAACAACGCACACAAACCCAAAATTTTTTGGTAAAGTAAGTCTTGTCGTTAAGAGAAGTAAAAAAAACGCAATTAAGTAATTTAAAGTAATGTAAATATAGACACGAGATTTAATACTAAAATTAAAACAATTAGCTTATTTATCTTTAGGAGGATATTTAATTATGAATAAAATCGCTACAACTACAATCGCTACTTTAGGAACTGGAATCGCAGCTTTAACTTTATCTCATCACGATGCAGATGCAGCTGAAAACAATAATGGATACAACCCTAACGATCCTTACTCATACAGCTACTCATATACAATCGACCAACAAGGTAACTACCACTATTCTTGGAAAGGTAACTGGAACCAAGACAACCGTTACAACAATGACTACTCAACATACGCTAAATACAACAATGGTTACAGCAATAACAATGCTAGCAACAACTACACTAGCTACAATAATTACAACAATAACAATAGCTACAGCAACTACAACACAGCTAACAATAACTACAGCAATTACACTAGCTATAACAATAATAACGCAGGTTCTACACCACGTACTGGTGGAATGGGTGCTACTTACTCAACATCTGATAACAACGTTCATGTAACTACAACTTCAGCACCTAAACAATCTTCAAACTACAGCACAATGGCTAACCGTGCTTCAAGTGGTGCTAACTACTACACTTCTGGTCAATGTACTTACTACGCATTTGATCGTTCAGGCGGTAAAGTAGGTTCAACTTGGGGCAATGCTAATAACTGGGCTAACGCAGCAGCAGCAGCTGGTTACACAGTAAATAACAGCCCTGCAACAGGTGCTATCATGCAAACTAGCCAAGGTGCTTATGGTCACGTAGCTTACGTTGAAGGTGTTAACAGCAACGGTTCAGTTCGCGTTTCTGAAATGAACTATGGCCACGGCCCTGGTGTTGTAACTTCACGTACTATCTCAGCTAGCCAAGCAGCTGGATACAACTACATTCACTAATTTTAAATATTAATATTCGACCGGTTGATAATAGATGTATCAGCCGGTCTTTTTATAGGCACAATAATAGCCGGCAGTTTAGTTCAAGATACTAAGCTGTCGGCTTTATTTATTTTATTCATATACTTGTCTGATAAGTTGTGTCACATCCAAAAGGCTACCATTATCCAATAAGCAAATGCTAGGATATAGAGTAATGGAAAGCTTTCAGAAACAGGTTTCTTCAACTGTCTGTATAATACATATCCACCTAGACCTATGGCTAATGCTGTTGTCAGTACTAAACGTACGATTAGCATTTCCATAGTGGCATTCAAGCCGAATTGCGGGCTATTTGTCAGTACTGCTCCAATTGAAGCAAGAACGATGATAATAGTATAAACGACAGTATCCTTAGTTTTATTCATTTGGGATAAAGTCCAAAATATCAATAGTCCGAATATCGTTGTCACAAGTGTTTCGTGTGCTAAAAATTCCGACATATTAGAATCAACTCTATATTGCAAAATCGCTACAAAGTACAATATAAAGCTGATAACTAAATAGATAATAGAAGGATATTTTAAAGTTAAATTATCTAAATTGAAGTATCGATGAATTCCTAGACACAATAGTAATATCGCTACAAGTATTACTACATATAACATGGAACCACCTCATTCATACTATAATTATATCCGTGTCTACCGACGACTAAACATAATCAGTAATTTTATTTAATAAATAATGATTTGGAAATGCAATTAATCCTTCTCTGATAACTACAATTGTATTACCACCATTGTTTAGTTATACCCGCTTCCTAAAATTTTATTTGTACGTACTCATTTAATTCTCTTTCCTGAATTTCTTTTTAAAAATAAAAAACACTTACATCATCAAATTTCTTGATCATGCAAGTGCTGATATGGGTAGATATTAATTTATCTTAACCATGCTGCGTATAATGTGTTTCTTCTGGTGATTTCACTTTTTTGATTGTCCAGCCGGTAAAGGCATAAAATAAAGCAAATACGATACATAAGTAACATGGCACTGTCCAAATGAAGTAAGAATAAACATCTACCCCGAGTTGTTGCGTATAATAAATACCTGAAGTGCCCCATGGAATTAATGGAATAATCATTGTACCTGAATCTTCCAGTGTTCGTGAAAGATTAGTTCTTGATAAATGCATTTCATCATACATATCATAAAGTAGCATCCCTACTACGATAATTACTACTGAAGCAACCCCAGCAGCTAATACCATAATTAAACCAGAAACAATCGTAACTAAAATTAAAGTACCTGGTGATCTCACTTTATCTTTGATAGTATCTAACATTACGGTTAAACAACCTGACTTTTCAACTATACCAGCAAAGGCATAACCACAGAAAATCGTCACAATAACTTGTGTCATGCTCATCATACCGCCTTGTGCGAGTAAGGTTGATGCTTTTTCATTCAGATGGATATTATGGGTAATCATATCTGGTTTAAATCCATCAAATGCTGCTTTAAAGCCGTCAGCAAGTTTGAAATGATGGTTAAATGTGCCAACAAGTATCGCTGCAACACTTGATACTAACATCGCCGGCACAGTAGAGAATCGGAATAATAAACAAGCGATGATTACTATAGCCGGAATCCATACACTCAAATTCAAGTGATATACACCTTCAATTTGATGTAACAAAGCATTGATTTGGCTCTTATCTGCGCCTGATTTATGACTCATTCCTGCAAAGAACCACACTACAATCCCTACTAATGAAGCAGGTATCGTGGTCCAGAGCATCGCTTTGATATGCGAGAAAATATTGACGTTAGTTACCATAGCCGCTAAGTTTGTTGTATCTGATAACGGTGATAATTTATCTCCGAATACTGCTCCAGCGATAATTGCACCAGCTGCCATCCCTGCATCAATATTTAATTGATGGGCAATCGCAATTAATGCAATTCCTGCTGTAGATGCAGACCCCCATGCTGTTCCTGTTGCCATTGATGTAATAGCGGAAATAATAAATGCTGAAACTAAAAAGTAATTTGGATTCAATAATTTTAATCCATAATAGATTAAAGCTGGTACAGTACCAGAATACATCCATGTTCCAACGATAATTCCTACGCATAAAATAATATAAATGGTAGGCATTGCTGTCCCTAATCTTTCAGTAATCCCTTCTTCTAAGTCTTTCCAACGTAGACCTACTCGCCATGCGATAACGGCTGCATAGGCAGCTGATAAGATGAGAAGCGGTTGCACTGGAATACCAAAGACTACAAACCCTACTATTACCAGAATCATCATTACAATGATGGTAGAAGCCGCTTCTAATAAAGTTGGTTTTCGCTTCATATCCATTCCCCCCTGTTTACTTTTAATCTAATCCGATTTTTTCACGTCCTAATTCATCAATTGTTAAACCTTCTTCAAAGAAATCACGTTCTAAGATAGTTGAAGCAATGACGATAATTGCATCAATATTAGGCGTTTCAACCCCTATTTCACGCCCTAAACTTGACCAAAGTACTAATCCATACGCAATATCTTCTGTCAAATAACGGTTCTTAACTTTATTAGGACCCGGAATTTGTGAGAATACTGGACTTTCATTAAATAAACGATTTAACGGTTCATCTTCATCATTTCGTTCTAAGTATCCGCGTTGAATACGTGCTTCCTTTGCAGTTTGCAATTCGAAGCCTAAACGGCGTCCTAAAGACAGTCTCTCTAATTCAACTGCGTGCAATAGACGTACAGTATGTTTAGTGATCCCTTCTTTATACAATGAGAAATCACCTGAATAATCAATACGGCCAACATTTAATAAAGTTGGACCAGGATGCACTTCAGGGTTTCCGTTTTCAAGATTGGTTTTCCATAAATTTTCTTCTTTGACAATACTTGGATAAATTTTTTCAACCTTTTCGAAGTCATCGCTTAATTGATCTTGGTAAAATGAAGAGAAGTATAATTTTTTAACATTCAATGATAAATCTACGACTGCATTATCGAAATCTACACGTGTCCCATATGTTAAAGAATTTACTTCAGCAAAATGAGGACGTACTTCAATGTGTTCATCTTCTAATACATTGATAAAACGAGCAGAGCCCATAGCTGCAGCCATGTTAAAGAACACAATCTGATTTTCATTAATGAAAGGTGCCATGATGCGTGCATAATATTCAATGAATGTTGATGGAATAATGACTTGAATAATTTCTGCATCTGAAATTACTTCTTCGATATCATCACTGACTTGTGTAAAGTTGACAAAGCTTTCTTCGCCTTCATTATGAAAGTGAAAGCCACCTTGTTCGATTGCTTTATCGAATTTTTCGATTGAGGCATTACGACAATAAAGTTTAACCTCATGACCTTGATTGGTCATATCTACGGCTGCTGTTACTGCCCCATTCCCTGAACCTACAATTGCAATTTTCATAACTCAACCTTCTTCCTATAAATTATCATGAGTAGAAGAGACCGTTATATGCTTTATTACCGAAGATAAAGATATAAACGGTCCCTCAAATAGAAGTGAAACATATGTACATATTTATATAGCCTATACTTAAAATTTAGAAACTGCTGATTCTTCAAGGAAATATTCTGTAAGCGTTTACCCCATTGTCACAACAGTTTCTATCGCTGTATAAATAATATGTTATAGGTATCGTAACATGCCTAAGCAAATAATAAAATATAATTTTGTTGTCTAGCAGCTCTTTTTGAAAACTAATAATTTGCTCTTTCATATAACTTCAACAATCCTCTTAACTCTGTATTTTTAACTCACATATTCATCAAAAGTATCGAAAACAGATGTCATTTCTAAAGCATTATTGATATATTTAATGTAACAAGTTGAATATAGGAGGCTTATTACTATGACCACTAATCCAGAATTTGAACCTGTTTACGATGAAGTTGAAAAATATGAACAGTTTCCTACACAAGATGAACGTCTCTTTGCCAGTTTGATTTATATCTTAAGTTTTTTTACTTCCATTATCGGTCCTTTAATCATTTGGTTGCTTAAAGGTTCTGAATCTGAGTTTGTAAATAGAGCGGGTAAAAATTACTTCTATTCAGCAATTTCTTATGCCATATGGACTGTTATTTCTATAGTTTTGATGATCGTATTAGTTGGATTTATTACAATGGCTGTTATAGCTATTATGTCTTTTGTTTTTACTATTATTGCAGCCGTCAAAGCTTACAATGGCGAAGATTATTTAATTCCACTATCTATTCCTTTTTTCAAATAATAATTCAAAGGGGTTGGAACGATATGAAGTTCCAACTCCTATTCTGTGTACTGACGACCGCTAACTAGAACAGAAACTCAAATATTGTAAGTTGCATATAAATTTGAGAGAATATAGAGTGCTTGTAAATTTAAATTGAGGAGGGAGAAATGTGCGCTGGGTAAAAGTAATTTTAGCTGGCATCGTTGAAATTATCTGGGTCAATTGTATAAAAAATGCCGACTCCATTCTCAGTTGGGGTGTCACTTTGATAATGATTGCTTTAAGCTTCGCGCTCGTAATTTCAGCATGCAAAACCTTACCGGTCGGAACCGCTTATGCTATCTTTGTGGGCATCGGCACGGTTGGAACAGTGATTTTAGATATGGCCGTTTATGGAGACCCATTCAGCTTTACAAAGCTCTTTCTGCTCATCTTATTGCTGATCGGCATTTTAGGATTGAAACTTTCAACAGATAATGAAGAAAGTGAGGGAACTTCCTGATGGCTTGGATCTATTTATTAATTGCTGGTTGCTTCGAAATTATTGGTGTCATATTGTTGAATGAGCTCAACCGTACTGGCAAAAAAATCTTTATCTTATACTTAGGCATCGCTTTTATTTTCAGTTTCAGTATTCTTTCCTTAGCGATGAGAGATATACCTATGGGAACTGCTTATGCCATTTGGACAGGTATCGGTACTGGCGGCGGCACTTTAATCAGTATGATTTTTTATAATGAATCTAAAAATATTTGGCGCATCATCTGTATTGGTCTCATAGTGGTTTCAGCAGTCGGTCTCAAACTGATTTCGTAACGATATCACAAAACATCTTGTGTATTCTTTGTGTCTTTTCCGTCCTTTTAATATACTTGAGATAAGAAGTCGGAAAAGGAGTGGTTTGAATGACAAAGGTATTTATTGCAGGTCCTATCCCTCAAATTGGATTGGACATCTTAGAGAAACACCAAATTGAAGTTGATATGTATGACGGTCCAGGAGTAGTGGATCAAGATACGTTGAAAGAACGTGTAGAAGATGCCGATGCATTAATCAGTATTCTTTCTACTAACGTAGACAAAGCAGTTATTGAAAGCGGAAAGAACCTTAAAATTATTGCCAACTATGGCGCTGGTTTCAATAACGTCGATATTGATTTTGCGAAAGAAAAAGGAATATATGTAACAAATACTCCAGAAGTTTCAACACGCTCTACTGCAGAATTAACATTTGCACTTGTACTTGCTGTAGCACGTCGTATTCCAGAAGGAGACCAATTATCTCGTACCAAAGGCTTTGATGGTTGGGCACCTTTATTCTTCAGAGGACGTGAAGTTTCTGGCAAAACAATCGGTATCGTCGGACTAGGCGCTATCGGCTCAGCAGTAGCTAAACGTGCTAAAGCATTCGATATGGACGTTCTTTATACAGGTCCTCATCGTAAAGAAGATAAAGAACGTAATTTAGGTGTTAAATATGTTGATTTAGATACGATGTTAGAGAAAGCTGATTTCATTACGATTAATGCAGCTTATAAACCAGAACTGCATCATATGTTCGATACAGAACAATTCAAGAAAATGAAAGATACAGCTTATCTGATCAATGCAGCTAGAGGACCTATCGTCAATGAACAAGCGCTTGCAGATGCTTTAAAAAATAAAGATATTGAAGGTGCGGCATTAGACGTTTATGAATTCGAACCTGAAATCAACGACGATTTGAAGTCATTAGATAACGTCGTGATTACACCGCATATCGGTAATGCTACATTTGAAGCACGCGATGGAATGGCCAAGATTGTGGCAGATAATACGGTCGTTGTGCTTAAAGAAGATCAAGCACCAAAATATATTGTAAATGATGTTGAAAAATAAATGACAGCTGTTTAAGCATTAAGAAGGGTTAGGACAAAATGATGATGTCCTAACCCTTGTTTTCTTCCGTGCTTACTCAGCTTATTGTTCTTTTGTTTTATAAATAAATTTCACTTGATTACTGAGCAATTTAGATGGCAGACGTTTCATAATAGTATTTCTCAAACCTACCAATAAGCCATTAGACATTTGTGCTTGTTTACCGATTTTTCTGGATTTCTTAATCACCTTGGCTGTGTGTTTAACTCGCAATTGATCATATCTTGCTAAAGCTTCTCTGAAATCATAAGCTTTTAAACAATTGGCTAAGACGATAGCATCTTCCATGGCTTGGCCAGCACCTTGGCCTAAATTAGGTGTCGTAGCATGCGCTGCATCACCTAATAATAATGTACGGCCGTATACGAATGTTTTCAACGGTGTTAAATCAAAGATATCATGATGCAAAATTCCAGTTTCACTCGTTTGGTCAAAAATTCGGCGCACCTCATTTGGATAATGATTATAATAAGCTTGAATATACGGCTTAGTGAAATCATTTAATTTAGGATCTCCTTGTTTAGCATTTACCGAAATAAACCAATAGGCTTGATTATTCAACATAGGTACAATTCCGATGCGTCCTTTAGGTCCCCAATATTCTTTAGCAGTATGCGGATCTGATAATCGTACATCTTCTACCATCCCTCCGAACACTGTATATCCTTGGTAGTTGACTGTAGCTTTAGGATCCAATTGTTGACGTATAATAGAATGCAATCCATCTGCTCCAATACACAAATCAAAATCTGCTTGCGAACCATTTTCTGCTGTTAATGTCACTTTAGAGCTGTTTTGTTCGATACGCGTTATTTTACTATCTGTATGAATAGCTTCTGCAGGAACATATGATTTAATAATATCAAGCAGCGTCTGACGTGGGAGCGTTAAATTGATTGTCCCTTTTTTTAACAAAGCCTTATTTAAGACGTTGCCATGATCATCTAGAAATTCTAACTCGTTTATAACTTGTCCTGCATTTTTGATACCTTTAGCTAAATCATGATTTCCTAGCTTGTCTAGTACATTTCCCCCGATACCAATGCCAGCACCTACTTCTTCAATCTTAGCATGCTGTTCAAATACATGTATCTCATTGTCGTTTTCATTAAGGAGCGCAGCAGCTGTTAAGCCACCTATTCCGCCACCTACGATTGCTATTTTCATATCTCAACACCTCATTTTTGCGTTATCTTTATTTTATCATATTCCCTCTTTTTGCTATCAATACTATATCCGTAAAAAAAGAGGGTGCCGCCCTCTTTTAAAGTTATTGCTTATAATAATTTTTACGAATATGGTCCTTTTTAATTCCGTATTTTTGGTAATAATGGTCCATTACACTTGCTATTTTAGTATCCCAGTCAATGTCACTTGCATACTGGTGTTGACCAGGATTCTTGGGATTCCAGCGCATTTGATAAAGAGACAGTTGTTCTTTATCAAAGTATTCTTTTCGTACAAATGAAGCGCCGCCCATAATTGCTTTTTCTGGAGAAGTCCATTTTTGCTGTTTCGCATAACTATGGCCATGTTTCAATGCGTTTTCATCGAAAGCTCCAATACCATAGAAGTTATAATAATGCTTACCTTTATAAGGTATACCTTTAGCTAAATCTGATCGGCCATTTCCTGTTTCTATCAGAGCATGACTAATTAAGTAAAGTACATTCACTCCATATTGATCTTGCGCTTTCAAAAAAGTAGAGCCTTTATTTTCAAAGATACCTTTGCCTTTTAAAATTTGGTTGACTTCTTTTTTATCCATCGGTACCTTCTCTGATATATCCATATAATTAATATTATGATTGTGCTTTTTAATAGTCATTGCACGACGCACATCTTCTTTAGATGCATTGACAAAACGTCCATTATCTTCTTTGGTATTCAACATGCCTTCACCAGTTTGTGCTTGAACAGCCTCATCGAAGGTATGTGTCTGATCATGTTTGAATAAATTCGTTTCATTAATAATCATCAGTATGGCAAATACAGCTATAATCACACTTATCAAAATGATTAAAAACCTTTTCTTAAATGTACGACTCATGCCTTGTACCTCTCAAGTTTATTTATTTTAGCAAGAAGTATGCTAGTATAATGACTCCGATTACAATCACAAATGATATATTTACAACTATTTTCATTCCTGTTCTGTCACGAAATAAAACATTGAATATCATCAAGCTGATAGTAATAGCAACGGCGAACATGGTAATCGCTAAGACGAGCTTCATCATAATTAATAAGATAAAACCAACTACAACAAATATATTGGATACAATAGCTAAGCCCTTTAACAGATTCGGGTTAATCATCTCCACCTTCTTTCTGTGAATAATATCTTCATTAAAATTACTTCATTCCTAAATTTTAGCATACTATGTATAAGGAGCGGAGACAGAAATAACATGGATTAAAATTATTTCATCTCCACGCCCCGGCAAAGCTGATTAGAATAAGCAAGGGCTGGAACAAATGAATGGTTCCAGCCCCTGGCTTTCTGAAAAGGTTATGGATTATCCCTCTTCGCGTGACATACCTTTTAAGATATTTAAGAAGTAAGTAATACTTCTGTTGGCATCTTCGTCTTTCAATAATCCGACTAAGCTGCCGACTGTTGTACGTTGATTTGGACTTGCTTGATTGGCATTTTCCAATCCTTTGTTAACTTTCATTAACATATCTTCCAAGTTAGGTACATTCAATTTACCAATCATAAATACTAATGGAGCTAAGTTATTTAATACACCAGTGTATTGTTCTTTTCTCAGCTCTTTCGTAAATTTACCAGTAATAAATCCGCGGCTTTCTACAGCACCGATAGATGCATCTAAAATTTTAGCATCGTCCAGCACTTTCATTAAACGGATTGCTTTGATAATCACGTCTTTATTTTCAGCAATAGCGTCTGTTACCTCTGCAAGATCATCTGCTTTTTGCTTTTCGGGTGGGATTTCCATTCGTTTAATTTTTCTAATGTTTTCAGCCATCGTGTCTCACCTGATTTCCTGGGACCACGTAGTCTGGACGTGCCCATTTTTTCTGAACTTGAACACTGTATTGCGGATTACGTTCTGTATCTACACGGAAGTTGGCAGGATTCAATGGTGATCTGCCTCGGCGTGTGATAACTTCCATACGGCAAGCTGTACGTTTGTAAGATGGTGTATCTGTATCTTTATCGACATCACTATTAGTCAACATGTTGACTGCACCTAATGTACCATCTTGTTCCGCATCATTGTTCAACGGAATATAGATTTCATTCCCTTTAACACGGTCAGTAACGTGAACCATTAATTTAACTTCACCTGTTGATGAAACTAATTTAACTTCGCCACCTTCATGAACACCGCGGTGTTCTGCAAGTTCTGGAGAAATTTCCACATAAACGTTAGGTACTTTGTATTTAATACCAGGAACGTGGTAAGTCATATTACCTTCATGGAAGTGTTCTAATAAACGACCGTTGTTAACATGCAAGTCATATTCTTCGTCTTGTTTGAAGAAGTTATCGAATGTTAATGGATACAATTTCGCACGTTTATTAGGGAAGTTGAATCCTCCAAGATATAATGTCGGTTCATCTGTACCATCTGGAGCAACTGGCCATTGCAATGATTTGAAACCTTCTAAGCGTTCATAAGTTACACCTGCAAATGTTGGTGTTAAGCTGGCCATTTCATCCATGATTTCACTTGGATGTGAATAGTTCCAGTCAAAGCCCATTTTGTTAGCAATCATTTGCATGATTTGCCAGTCAGGTTTAGATTCGCCAAGTGGTTCCATAACTTGATAGAGACGTTGGATACGACGTTCTGTATTCGCAAATGTACCTTCTTTTTCAAGTGAAGGACTTGCAGGTAATACGACGTTCGCAAAACGTGCTGTTTGTGTTAAGAACGCATCTTGTACGACTAAGAAATCAACTTTTTCTAAAGCAGATTGTACGAAGTTGATATTAGCATCTACGATACCAGTATCTTCACCGTAAATGTACATTGCAGAAATTTCATCGTTATGAATACCTTCCATCATTTGATGGTTGTCACGACCTGCTTTAGGCGGTAATGCTACGCCGTAAGCTTTTTCAAATTTCGCACGTACTTCGTCATCTTCAACACCTTGGTAACCAGGGAATTTATCCGGCATACTACCAGCATCACTACAACCTTGTACGTTGTTATGTCCACGTAATGGATAAGCACCGCAACCAGGTTTTCTGTAGTTACCTGTAACAAGCAATAAGTTAGAGATTGCTGTACTTGTGTCACTACCGATATCTTGTTGTGTAACACCCATTGCCCAACAGATACTTACGCCTTCTGCTGCCACAACGTTATGTGCAAATTCAATAAGATCTTCTTTTGCAATACCTGTAGTTTCCTCAGCAAATTCCATAGTGAATGGTGCTAATGATTTGTAATAGTCATCGAAATGGTCAACCCATTCATCGATAAAGGCTTTATCGTGCATGTCATTATCAATGATATATTTAGTTACTGCTGACATCCAAGCTAAGTCAGTACCTGGTTTAGGTTGATAGAAGTAGTCAGCACGTTCTGCCATTTCGTGACGGCGGATATCAAATACTACAAGTTTATTACCGTATAATTTGTGTCCGCGTTTGATTTTAGAAGCGATAACTGGATGCGCTTCTGCTGTGTTAGTACCTACCAAGACTACCATGTCTGAATGCATAAGGTCGTCACTTGAACCTGAGTCACCACCGTGACCTACTGTTCTGAATAGACCTTTTGTTGCTGGTGCTTGGCAATAACGTGAACAGTTATCCACGTTGTTAGTACCGATAACTTGTCGAGCAAGTTTTTGCATTAAATATGATTCTTCAATAGTACCTTTTGAAGATGCGATGAATGATAATGCATCTGCGCCTTTTTCCTCTTTAATACGACGGAAGTTGTCGCTGATAACATTTAATGCTTCATCCCATTCTACTTCTACGAATTCGTCACCCTTACGAACAAGCGGTCTTGTTAAACGCTCTTCAGAGTTGACGAAGTCCCAACCGAATTTACCTTTGATACAAGTTGAAACTCGGTTAGCAGGTGAATCGTGTTGAGGTTGAACTTTAAGGATTTCGCGACCTTTAGTCCAAACATCAAAAGTACATCCCACACCACAGTACGTACATACTGTTTTCGTTTTAGACATATATTCGTTACGCATTGCAGATTCGCCGTTTGATACACCCATTAATAGGCCGTAACCTGGTTCTGCTTCTTTAGTCAATTCAATCATATCTGCTAAAGATCCAGGTTCGATGTCAGTCATATAACCTGCATTACCAACCATTTTATTTTCCATCATGGCATTACATGGACAAACTGTTGCACATTGACCACAGTTAACACATGATGATTCATTAATTGGTACATCGTTATCCCAGATAACTCTTGGTTGTTCACGTTCCCAGTCAATAGATAATGTTTCATTAACTTGAACGTCTTGACAAACTTCTACACAACGTCCGCAAAGGATACATTGGTTTGGATCATAACGATAAAACGGACCAAAGTCTTTTTCATATGGCTTCGGTTTATATTCGTATGATTGTTCCTCAACACCCCATTCATCCATTGTATTATGGATATCACAGTCACCGTTGTTATAGTCACAAACTGTACAATACAGAATGTGTTTTTCTAAGATGCGGTCTAACGCTTCTTTTTGGCTGGCTTTAACATCGCTGTTTGTTGTGTTGACAACCATCGGACGATCAATTGTTGTACCACATGCGCGCTCGATTTTTCCGTCAATTTCCACTGCACACGTATCACATGTTTGAATCGGTCCTAGCGATTCGTTATAACAGATTGACGGTACAAATGTTTCTTGCGACTTAATGAAGGCAAGAAGATTTGTTCCTGGTTCCACAAGATAGTCTTTTCCATCTAAAGTGATGACAAGATGTTCTTGCATATAATCACCCCTATATTCTGAGGTCCGATAAATACATTTAAGTTCTATACAATTGGACATGTTTCAGTTTGATTCTATTGATGAGGGTTAGTATCATTCTGAAAAAAGTTACAGTTAATTCATTTATAAAGCTTGTAGCAGCTCAAATTATGTAATACATAAGCAGTCATACTGCAACATACTGAATTAATGAACTGATAACCTGACATGTTATTATATAGCACTTTCTTCAGAGCTAAATCACTCTGAAAATCCAACGCTATTTATTAACCTCTTCTTTTATATATTATCCGTAAATATTTGAAGACTAAATCTTTTTTGCCCCACGCAATAAAAAAAATAGTCTTACCTCTAATACTAGTACTTTTACTCTTGAATGTTAAGTCCTATACTTATATATTTGCTCAAAAGTTGATATATTAAACCAATTAACAATTACTTTTTACTCTTTTTATAATAATGTGCTGAAAAACTAACTTTTCAGAATAATTAAGCGGTATATTGAGTGGCTGAAAGAAGGTTTCATTAAGAAAGCTGAGGCAAAAGTAATGCCTCAGCTATCATTTTATTTATCATGTAATCTGCCTAAAATTTCTTGTTTTAAAACATTAATAGCATCATCAAATTCTGTTTCATTATGATTAGCGTCTGCATGAGCGATTAATGAATTGACTAAATCCAAGTCATTATATTCGCTGACTCTAAGCTTAAATTGATCAAGTCCTACCTCAACAGAGCCGCCATTTTTTTGAAATTCATGAATTTTATAATAGGTATCTGCACCTAATCCGCCTTCATCTACCATTTCTGAAACATCTTGTACTTCTTCTTCATTTACTTTGTTTTCATCATGATTTGTCATCGTTATTCCCCCTCTTCCTTCGTAATACCCTAAATTTCCATTATTATTTATATATCATTTTAACTTTTAGAGTAAAAAATAACCAAATTCCAGGAAATTCCTGAAATTTGGCTTTTTCTTATAAATCTAAATTAGATTTTAACAACTCAGTCATATTTTCTAAAGAAGATTGATCAGGTACAAAGTAATACAAACCATCGTCTTGGATGCCGCCGCTACCTTGTAATTGATGACGTCTCACATGTTCATTCGCATCTTTGTATTTAGAGCGAACTGTGTTCAATTCTCCTAACGTCAAATCAGTTTTAACGTTTTTCTGAATTTCATCTGTTACTCCGTTGAAGTTTGTAATTGATTTTACACCAGTCAATTCATTAGCAATGCCTTTCAAAACTAATTGCTGACGTTCTTGGCGTCCAAAGTCTCCACCAGCGCCTTCCTCTTTACGAGAACGGATAAAAGCAAGTGCTTTATCGCCATCTAAATGCGTTTTTTCGCCTTTTACAAAGTTATAACCATCTGTACTGAAAGTCGCATTACTTACTACATCGACCCCACCTAATGCGTCTACCATGCCATGCATGCCATCCATATCGACTGTAGCATAATGATCAATCGGCACATTCAATAATTTTTCTAAAGATTTTACTGCCATATTCGGGCCGCCATAAGCGTAGGCATGGTTAATCTTCTCAGTTGTACCTCTGCCGACTATTTTAGCTTGCGTATCACGTGGAATACTTACAATTTCTGTAGTCTTCTTATCTGGATTGACAGATAAGACCATAATTGAATCTGAACGTTCTCCGTCACCTTCACTTTTTCTTTGAGCATCAGAGTCCACACCAAATAAAGCGATTGAGAAAGGTTGGCCTTTATTTAAATCTACTTTCTCTTTTCTCAACTCTGACTTATTTCTGTCTAATGGGTTATGTATACTGCCGCCCACCGCAAAAATTTTAAATGCTAAATAGATTGCTGCAATCACAGCCAATAATACTAAAATACCAAATGCCCATAACAATACCTTGGGAACAGTTCCCATTTTTCTCTTAGGATCTTCTGACCTTCTCACCCAACCACTCCTCACAATTCAGCTTTCTGCAAATCTAGCTTTCTTAATAAACTCATTATATTATAACTAATTTTATAAAACATGATACTTAAGTCTTATTCACAAAATTAGTTTGATACCCGCCTTTTTGATTCAAAATCTGTAATATAGTTTCATGACAACCTGGATTACTGATGATAAAGGGTCCCGCTTCCGCAAAATCGATAGGTCCACCTTCTAGGTTAGTCATTTTCAAACCTAATTCTTCAGCAAAAAGAAACTGCGCTGAAATATCCCAAGGTTTAGAGTTCGTATTAATGTGTGCTCCGAATTGTCCTTTAATTACTCTGACTGAATCTAAACCGCAAGAACCGATTAAACGATAACTAAATGCTGCAGCTTTCAAATCTTCTATAGTTTGCTCATTTAGAACATACATATTATAAGATAAAATCATGTCCTTAATATCTTGTGCTTTAACTGTAGACATCATCACCTCATTTTCAAATGCACCCATACCTCTAATTGCTTTATACAGTACTTTATGAGGATAATCATAGATATACGACAATTGAGGTTCTCCTTCTGAAAAATAGGAAAGAATAATGCAATAATCTGTTTGCTGTTTTACTAAATTAGCTGTTCCATCGATAGGATCCATAATCCATACATCACCATGTTTAGCATCTATCAAATCATTATTCTTTTCTTCAGCAAATAATTGGTGTTCAGGATAATGTGTCTCTAAAAATATTTCAAATTTATCTTGAATGATACGGTCAACGTTTGTGACCAAATCAAATTGATTCGCTTTGGTCTCCGTACGCATATTATGAATGAGTTCCGGGATAATCTCATCTAACCCTGTTAGCCATTGTCTGATTGCTTTATCAAGATGGATACGTTCTGTTTTATTCAAACTATACACCTCAAATCAATTTATTAATTTATGTATTATTGTTATTTTAGCATGTAATTCTAGAAAAACGTTAATAAAATTTAAATTTTTTGTGCATTTAAAAAACCGACTAGCAATACTAGTCGGCATAGAAAGGAAAGTAAGTAATAATATTGAAGATGTTAATTAACTAGTGATTTGCACATTTTTAATAAATCACACGACTATGATTTATTATTACCCCTTTGTTACTAAGTGCTATCTCCTAGTTACTATTAAAAGTGTATCACATCTTTTCAATTAATGTAAGCGTTTACTTTAATTTTTTTGTACTTTTCAGCATTTTTTTGCGAATAAATATCAAATAATACTAAATATGATATAATCATTGTAATATGTAATATATGGGAGGTGGCATCAATGAATAAAGTTGAACGTCAAAATAAATTAATTCACTTTATAGAATCCAACGATCAACTCACTGCTATGCAACTTGCGAAAAAACTAGAAGTTTCTAAGCGTACTATATTACGTGATATTCAAGACCTTGAAAAACAAGGTGTACAAATTATCGCAAAGCAAGGCGCTTTAGGCGGTTATCGTATCCAACCAGATCATTCACCTATTAAACTGGAGCTCACCGAAGAACAGATGCTTGCTTTATTTATGACTTTAAATGAAAGTCAATCCTATACAAAGTTGCCCTACCATGCAGAAATACAGCAACTTATTAAGAAATGTTTGAATCAACCAGCCACCCATATCAGACGGATTTTAAAGCGCATGAATCGCTACATCAAATTTGAATCTAATCCTCATACTGCACTGCCCCATACTTTTTCAGACTTACTAATTTATTGTGCGGAACGCAATGTCATGTTAGTGGAGTATGAGTTGCAAGGAAACTTAGAAAAAGAAAATGTCATCTTTATCGGATTAATTTGCCGAAAAGCCGATTGGCATGTTGTGATATTTGATATCGGCCGTGGCATAACGAAAGAAATTGCTATTACTGATATCAAAGACATTTCGTATTCTTTCCAAAAAACCGTAAAAACTCACGATATTTCTATTTATAACTACCAGAAATTTTTAAATCCAACTGATTCTGCCAATTGATCAGTTGGATTTTTTTATAGATATGAATTTTTCCTTTCAACTGAAAAATACAGTCATTAAGAAAGAAACTAAATTATTTCCGAGATGGATAAAAATAGTAGCGGCTGTACTTTTACCAGATTTAAAATAAACAAGTACAAGTGCAACTGCGATAATAAAGTAGGAACCAAATTCAAATGGAGAAGCAGCTCCTATAACATGCATCGCTGCAAAAGCTAGTGCAGAAATGATGCCCATCACTATATAATTGAATTTCTTTCCTAGCTCTCCGATAATTACATTTCTAAAAAACAGTTCTTCAACTACTGGTGCTAGAATCACCACAAATAAGAAACTGAATGGAAGAAATGCTGGATTTTTAAACAGAGAAGCCAAGCTTTCTTCATTTTGCGTTTCCTTAAATCCGATACCTTCTGGCAACATGGACATTAATTGGTTATATAATGTTTCAACCCCCATGACTACAAGGAGCGTAATTAATAAAAATAACCAACGTTTCCTTACGTAATGCCATCCTGCGCGCAACCTTTCCGGCATTTCTTGGTAATGAAAATAATAGAAAACAATTAATACAATTATGTAACTCAACATTTGTCCAAGCGCACCTACGCCGTTGAGTGTATCTTCATTAAATGGAGCATGGAAGTTTAAAGCTATAAGCATTTCTATTGCTGAACACACAAATATGCCAACAAGAGCGATAGGCACCAACCATAAGTCTCTCCATGCGGGTTTATCTTTTCTTAAAACCATAATGGCCCCCTAATTCAAATTTCAATTCTATATAACGTTATTAATATATTATATTCTACCTGTATTTTAAGCACAAATATTTTCAGACAAGGAGAATCATAACCGACGATGGTTCTCTCGCCTTGAACATCTATAAACAAGTAATCAAGTAATAATGATAAAAATACGAGGACTGGGATACATAAGTAAAAGTTTCAGCTTTATATGAGACAGGTATAATAATTATAGAAACACTTCAAAATTCACAATTGTCTAACTTCATAACGTGTAGTACACTAGGAACAATTAAGTTTATCAAGTTGTAAGTTGAGATACCGGGAGAATATCCGACTTACTCGATATGAAAGTGCAGAATAAACCACATTTTCTATCAACTTGGTTATGGGATTTTGTTTACTGCTATCTATGCATTCATCACAATTTTGTTTACATGCATTAGAGAATCCGTAGAGCAGGTGATTTTTATGACAAATATTTTATTTAAATTAGAATCTAAATATCCTTCGTTTACGAAAAGTGAAAAGAAAATTGCAGATTACATTCTACGCCGTCCTCAACAGATTTTGGATATGACCACGCATACACTTGCAAATCGAACCAATACAAGTCCTTCATCTGTAGTGCGCTTTGGTTATAAGGTTACTGACGGCGGATTTCAGGAATTAAAAACCGAAGTTTCAAAGTATATGTCAGCACGGACGCAACCTCGTCAATTAGAACTACAGGCAAATGAATCTTTAGAGACTATTAAACGTAAAATGCTGTCTCGAACTACTCAAACTTTATGCAAAGTTTCAGATGAAGTAAATGAAGCTGACATTGATAAAGTCTGCATGCAATTAAAACAAGCACGCACTGTTTTTATTTTTGGTTTCGGTGCCTCATATGTAGCAGCGAGAGATTTATTTCAAAAACTATCTCGTGTAGGAATTGACGCACATTGTATTGAAAGTGTGCATACGTTAATTAATATCATCGCTACACACGATGCTAGAGACTGCCTTTTCATTATTTCAAACAGCGGAGAACACAATGAATTAGAAGCGATAACTCGTGTGGCCTCTGATTATCATCTATTTTTGATTTCTCTTATGGGAAAGAAAGATAATCCGATTACACAATATACTGATGTCGATTTAATTTATGGAGAAACAGATGAAAGCGAAGTGCGCATGGCTGCTACCACTTCACTTACTGCACAACTCTTCATGATTAATGTGCTCTATTACCGCTATCTTTCATTAGACTTTTCAAATTCACTAGACTTAGTTACACAATCTAAGATGGCTTTGAATAACTATAAAAAACATTTATCAAATATAGAATTTGAACATTAAAGCGAGCTGAGATTATTAATTAGATCTCAGCTCGTTCTTTATTTTGCAGATTTTTAAATTATTCATGTATGGACTTTAGATGAAAAAAATCTTGTGAAAAAGAGCGGAAGGCGGACAGGATTTTGTTGCATTTTGGACAGCGGGAGAGAAAATTTGGGAAGTGTCTAGGCGACGTGGCCGAGCCTCGACACTTTCGCCAAAAGCTACATAAACAACAAAAGCTGAGACAAAACATTGTCCCAGCTTTCATTTCAAATCTTATTCTAAATATTGATCTTCCTTAGGCAATCTATCATAACCTCTAACAAAGTAATAAGCTGTCATAAAGGCTAAGAAAATTAAACCGATAACTACAGATACTACTGTTTCCTTATTAAATAACATACCTACTAATACTAATAATAAGAAAGCAATTGTTAAATAACTTGCCGCAACGCCTCCTGGCATTGTAAACGGATGTCCTTCTACTTCTTCAGGATGCAATCTGCGGAAACGAATATGACTGATTAAAATCATAAACCAAGGAATCATACCTGGTAAAATAGATGCACTATACACGTATACGAAAATACTATCTGCACCTTTGATAAACATTGGTAAAATAATATTCAAGATAACACCGACAAAAATACCGATAGCCATTGCTAATACTGTGTAGACAGGCACACCATTTTTCATAACCTTCAAGAAAACTTTCGGTAATTGCTTATGTTGCGCTAGTGTATAAATCATACGGCTGGCACTGAAGATACCTGAGTTACAGCCAGACATTGCTGCTGTTAATACTACGAAGTTGATTAAACCAGCCGCAAATGTAATACCTACTTTTGCAAATGTTTGTGTAAACGGGCTACCGATACTGCCAAGTTGATCCCAAGGATAAACTGTCACGATTACAAAAATTGCACCGATATAGAAAATCAAAATACGCCAGATAACACCGTTAACTGCTTTTTTAATATTCTTTTGAGGATCTTTTGTTTCTCCAGCTGTAATCCCTATCAATTCTACCCCTTGATAAGATCCTACAACAATAGATAAAGCAAAGAAGAAGCCGACCCAGCCATTTGGCATAAATCCACCGTGTGACCATAAGTTAGAAAAACCAATTGCATGGCCACCATTACCTAGGCCGAAGAAAATTAAACCAAATCCGGCAATAATCATTAAAATGATAGTTACAATTTTAATCATTGCAAACCAGAATTCAAATTCTCCGAAAGCTTTAACAGAAGCTAAGTTCGCGCCTGCTAATAAAACGATAACAATCACACCTGGAATCCATTCCGGTAATTCTGGGAACCAATATCGCATGTATTCCCCAACCGCAATGACTTCACTCATACCCACAACTACCCATTGGAAAATGTTGCTCCAAGCCGTTAAATATCCAGCCACCGGATGAATATAATCACTTGCAAAGTTTGCAAATGAACCCGTTGTTGGATGTAAATAAACCATTTCTCCCATTGCTCGCATAACTAAAAATAAAAATATACCTACAATCAGATAAGCAAAGATAACTGACGGCCCTGTCCATTTAATTGTGCTCGTTGCACCCATGAACAAACCTACGCCGATTGTGCCGCCTAAAGCGATCATTTGTATCTGTCTAGAGCTTAATCCCCGTTTTAATTGAGTTTCTTCCATTAGAAAATACCCCTTCTCTTTAACAAAATTTCCAGGCTCAGTCTTATTTCGATATTTCAACCCCGAATTAATTCCAATCGCTATCTTATTATCCGGTTCCCCTTTTTATGTCTGAAGATTGCGAAAAATAAATCAACTAAATATCTTATTTATATCGAAAGTAGCTCCTATGCCTAATGAGACTAATTATACTATAAAATTCTATGATTAAAACATAAAATTTACACTTTTATGTATGCGCTTTCATTATTTTATTTACAATGAAACAGAAATGCAGTCATCATAGTATTTCATGCAAATCGCACTCATCACAATAATGAATCCTTTAAGTTATGAAAATAACCATCCTTGTCGTTACGGAACTTTTATTATTTTCAATCCTTTTTATAAGAGTTTCATATTATTTTGATATTATAGCACGGAATTTGTTTAACATGCAATCTGACTTTTTGAATTTTCAGTATAATAGTTTGTTATCACTTGAAATTGATTCCCTTCTTTTTTATTATACTTCTCAATTTCTTGAGAAAATCTGCTTGATTAATTGGCATCAGCTTTATTTGCTTACTTTAATATTAGTTAATTTAAAATTTTTCACGATTCGGACATAATTAGCAAAATTACTCAAAAGTTATTTGTGAAAGTATTCACAAAAACGAACTTTCCAATTATAATAAATGCATTGCAAAAGTTGAAATTGCTCTTATTACATAAATCGAGAAGTTGTCTTCTCATATACAAGGAGTTTTTAGGATGAATCGTGAAAAGAATATCCGTTGGGATAAGGTATTTTATGGACGTCAGTGGGTTAAGGATGTTGTAGAAACCATCCGAACAAAAGACGTGCTGCAAGCGACATTTATGCGCCGTTATTTATTGCGTGCGATGATGGCTGGTTTTATTATTAGTATCATTTCAGTATTTGTACTTGCAATTAAAGCCAGTTTAATAGGTCAAGCAAGTCCTGGTGTTGTAAATATTATAGGCTCTATTGCCTTCAGCTTTGCATTGGTACTCATTTTGTTTACTAACTCAGAATTATTAACTAGTAACTTTATGTATTTTACAGTAGGAATGTACTATCGTGTTATTAAACCTTGGCGGGTATTCAAAATATTCATGCTCTGCTTCCTAGGTAATATCTTAGGCGCATTAGTCTTCTTCTTAATCTTACGTATGAGTGACAGCATGACACCTGATATGTTGAAACAACTTTCGGAAGTCATTCACCATAAAACTATGACAGCTAATTTCTTAGAATTACTGGCTAAGGGTATTTTCGCCAACTTCTTTATTAATATTTCATTAGTTATTGCCATGCAAATTGACGATATTTTAGCTAAAATGTTTGTCATGATGTTCGGCGTAGCCGTATTCGCATTTATGGGCTATGAACACGTCGTTTATAACGCTTGTCTATTTATTGGCGGTCTTATCTATCAGGTTGATGTTTTACATTTTTGGCCAGCAGTGCTTAATGTTATTGCAGCATTTATCGGCAACTATATCGGTGGCGACCTTATCATTGGTCTGTTCTATGCTTTCTTGAATGATCATCATCAATTTGAAAAAGAATGATTTATACAGGTCCTTTCCATTGATGTGTTATAATTTGACTAATCATGTTGAAAGGAGACGTCAGAATTGACTAAACAAATTGTCTCACGCGCTATTTTATATACGTTTATCTTCGGAGCATTATTCTTCTTCCTGAACCGTATGGGCAGTCATGAAACTGTGATGCATACTTTATTGCTATCTATCGTAGCTGCAGCAGCGTTCGGAATTTGTTATATTGCAATGTTCAGCGCGTTGACTTCTCCAGCTAGAAAAATAAAATTCGGTATTGTCCTCCCTATTACCGTCATCCTCGGTATTGTAATTGGTCAGCTCACAGGACATATGAAAATCGGAGTAGGTGCAGGTGTTATTTGCGGTATAGTCATAGTATTTCTCTGGGACCTATCATCAAAAGACAGAAATGGAGAATCTGAATGAAAATTATACTCATTGTTATTGTTATCATACTTTTAATCGCAAACTTGATACCAAATTATATGATGTATAAACGTTTAAAAGAAAACGGTGAAGCAACTTCACGTCGTGCTTTAATGATTGGTATAGATGCAATATTACTTTTATTAATCGTTGTAGGATTATATTTTGCAACTAAATAATTGAATTTATCTGGGTTGAGACAATTTTGAATGTCTTAACCCTTTTTTCTGCTATAGTTGAATTTTATAAAAAAGCGGACCTAGAACAAAATTTTGTCCCAGTCCCGCTCCCTCCCTTACATCTTTCCTTTTAAAATTAAGATATAACAAAGATAGGCAGTAATAAGATAAATCGTGGATCCTACCATAAATGCTCTGAATCGCACATTCATTGGTACCTTTTTATTAAAGATAGGTCCTAACACTAAATTGCCGATTGCAATAATAATAGGGCCTGCTAAAAAGAATAGAATTAACATTTGTTCACCTGCTATTTAAAAAATTCAGCGTCAATTTGATCCGCAGTCATATTCATTCCTACTAATTGCAAAGCATCAAAATTCATAATGGAAGTCATTGGATTCGTATTGACTATGACGCCTAACCCGGCACGTTCAGCAGCAGTAGCACCATTGACCGAATCCTCAATTGCTAAACAACTGCCTGGATTGAAATTCAGTTCTTGTACTGCTTTCAAATATAAGTCAGGTGCTGGTTTGACTTCTTCTACATCTTCCCTACCTACAATTACAGGAATACGTTCTGTTAATCCTAACGCATCTAAAGTGGGTTGAATATTAGAACGACTGCTGCTCGTGGCTATTGCCATCGGAATCTTTTTCTTATCTAATATATCCATTAAATGATTGATATTATCAATCATCGGCAAGTGGACACTTTGTGTATGATGAGACTCATATAATGCTTCCGTAGCTTCTACACCTATTTCATTTTCCAAATAGACATGTAATTCAGAAGCCGCGCCGCCAATAGAAGCACGATAATAATCGATTGAAATAGGAGTTTTTCCATACATTTTTAAATAATGATTAATTGTTTCGAATAAATGTTGCTCAGTATCTATAATTGTTCCATCGAAATCAAATACAACAGCTCTGTAATTCATATGTATTTATTCCTTCCTTGTAATTTAATTTCATCTTATCATATTTTATTTCTATGAAGTCTGAAAAAGTTTTTGTTTTCTCTACGTAGGTTCGTCCTAAAGTCCTAGTGAAATTTTGATTAAAGCGTGGTAAAATTTAAATGAATTTGAAACAGCACATATTAATTATAACCTCTTCTGAAATCAAATCCATCTTACATCTTCTGGAGGAATCGTCTATGTTTTTAGATAAATATGAAACATTTATTATTAACATCGGAAACTTATCGACATGGCTAAAACGCAGACACCTACTCACCATATGCAAGCAACTTCAAAGCAGCCAAGCTGTTCAAGCAGAGTTTATGAAAATACGCCAACAGCTTGTATTGAAAGTACACATTCCGAAATGCAATCTGCCCTATTTTATCAGTTTCCTAAGTTTTCATAACTATCCTATTTATCAAGTCTTACCATTATCTCAAAAAGAATTTATATTCCAAACTGATTCAAATATTGAAGCGATGATGCATTTCAAATTAAAAATTGATGGTTTGCAAGATGTTTTTATCAAAGATAAAATTATCGACATTATGCAATATATGTCACATCAAGAGGATATAAATTATATCTTAACTTCTCAATATATTGATATTTCGTGTACGCCTCAAGTCCTTTCAAAATTAATTCATGCTTTAGCTACGAAAAATATTGATGTGTTAGGTGCAAACTATCGTCCGAAAGTCTCTCAATATAAGCACAGTACGATTTCTTAGTAATGGAAGATTATATTGGGTATAACAAAATTAAATGTATCGTTCTTAATTGGCCTCAAAAGTGCTTTTAACCGCTTTTGAGGTCATTTTTAACCCTCCCTCACTATTTTTAATGGAAGCGTTGTCTTTTTGTAAAGTTAATATTAAAATAATATTAATGTTTTGTAAAAAGGAGGCGTTTCTATGTTTAATTTTTTAAAACCCCCTTCTCCTCGACAACCATTGCCGAGCGATGAAGTGGACCATACATATAAAAAATTAAGGTTACAAGTATTTTTAGGGATTTTTATCGGTTATGCAGGCTATTATTTATTGCGTAAGAACTTTTCATTAGCGATGCCTGATTTAATTGATCAAGGCTTCAGCAAAGGAGAATTAGGTATTGCGTTATCTGCTGTGTCTATTGCTTATGGGTTCAGTAAATTTGTAATGGGGATGGTTAGTGACCGTAGTAATGCTAGGATTTTCCTAAGTTTGGGTTTAATACTGACAGCGATTGTAAACTTGCTCTTAGGGTTTGTGCCTTTCTTCACTTCGAGCATACTGATTATGTTTATTATGCTCTTCTTGAACGGTTGGTTCCAAGGTATGGGTTGGCCGCCGTCCGGACGTGTCTTAGTCCATTGGTATAGTGTCAGCGAGCGTGGCAGTAAGACTGCTTTATGGAACGTCGCACACAACGTTGGTGGCGGTTTAATGGCACCGATTGCCACATGGGGAATTTCAATGACTGCTATGTATAATTTCGGTTATTTAAAAGGCTTTGAAGGTGCTTTTATTTATCCAGCCCTATTTGCGATTGTGATTGCGATTATCACTTTCTTCTTAGTTAGGGATACACCGCAATCTCAAGGACTTCCGCCTATTGAAGTCTATCGCGATGATTATCCTAATGCTTCAAAAGAAACCATGGAGACTGAATTGACTACAAAAGAAATTCTCTTCAAATATGTATTGAACAATAAGTGGGTATGGGCGATTGCCTTTGCCAACATCTTTGTCTATTTCGTACGTTATGGGGTGCTAGATTGGGCACCAGTGTATCTTAGTGAGGAAAAACATTTTGATATGAAAGCATCTGGTTGGGCGTACTTCTTATATGAATGGGCCGGAATACCTGGTACATTGCTGTGCGGTTGGCTGTCAGATAAATTATTTAAAGGCCGTCGTGGTCCTGCTGGATTCTTCTTCATGTTAGGCGTGACGATTTTCGTGCTTATCTATTGGTTGAACCCTGCCGGCCATCCTTGGATAGACAATCTTTCCTTAGTAGCAATCGGCTTCTTAATCTATGGCCCTGTAATGTTGATTGGGTTGCAAGCACTTGATTATGTTCCGAAAAAAGCTGCCGGAACAGCCGCTGGACTCACTGGATTATTCGGTTACTTGTTCGGTGCAGTGATGGCGAATATTATCTTAGGATTTGTCGTTGATCATTTTGGATGGAACGTTGGTTTCATGTTGCTTACCGTTATCAGTATACTAGCAATGTTGAGCTTCATCTTAACTTGGAATAAACGTGGTCAAGAAACAGTTTAATCTATAAAAAAGAAGCGGTACATGTTCACTACAAAGTGACGTACCGCTTCTTTTTCTTCTAAATTTTAAAATTCTTCTTGTTCTTTCTGCATTTCTGTTAAAATATCTTGCAGCTTAATAAACATGTTCTCAAAGCCGTGCGCTGTTGAGTCATGATATTCTTTTTTCTGTTGCTTATATTCCAAGGTAGTCCAGCGTCGTTCTTTCGGAACAACAGCAGTATATCGGAAATTCATTTGTGTAATGTCAGCACCTGGTTCACGTTCAAAGATTTCAACTTCGATAGTATCTTCTTTGTCGCTTAATTCAGGCATGCCGATAGTCATCACAATACGGTTCGGTGCTTCTAGTTCTTGGAAGACACCCGTAATCTTATTCATCTTGCCATTGCGTTCATCAACGATTTCGTAACGTCGTCCTTCTTCAGGAATCAAGTCGATGGATTTATTAGTTCTATTTGAAGTCATAAACCAACGTCTCATAATATCAGCATCTGTCCACGCTTGATAAATCAATTCAGGATTAATACGCATTAATCGTTCCAACGAAATGACTACTACGTCATTTTCTATGTTATATCTTGCCACTCTGTCGTCACCTACTTTCACACTTAACCATATTTTAACGTATTTCTAGTACATAAGCCAAAGTAATCGTCCTCTAGCTGCTTCACTTTATGCACCGTTTTGTTAGTTTTGCAACAAGATTACTTTAACATTTTTCTTGTGCGAAAGTAAAAATTAATTATGCCCCTTTTCCAGCTTTCTTTTTATTTAATCTAGGAAGATTAAAAATAATTGCTACTAATCCGCATAAACCGAGCATCACTGGATAAATGGAATAAGGCATTAACATAAAGGGTGAAACACCGGCTACTCCTGCTGCTGCGATGACTTGCGGGCTATAAGGTAATAAACCTTGGAAACAGCTGCCGAAAATGTCTAGGATACTGGCCGACTTTCTAGGGTCGATGTTATATTCATCTGCAATATTTTTAGCTAATGGACCGGCCATTAAAATAGAAATCGTGTTGTTGGCTGTAGAAATATCTGCAGCACTCACTAAGCTTGCAATCCCAATTTCTGCGCCACGTCTGGATTTCACACGGCTACGCACAAAGTTCAGCAGCCAAGTAATACCGCCATAGTGTTGAATCAATCCAATTAAACCGCCGATCATCAAAGCAATAATCGCAATGTCTTCCATGCCAATCATACCTTCGGAGGCCGCTTTCAAGAATTTAATCCAATTAAACGATCCATCTAATAAACCAATAATTCCAGATAGCACCGTTCCTCCGATTAGTACAATAATTACATTGACTCCGATCAGCGCTAGAATTAATACTAATAAGTAAGGAATGACTTTAATCAGGTCATAGTCATAATTCTTCGCGTTGTTGATACTGGCGCTATGCGTTAAAATACCCAGAATAATCATTGAGATTATTGCACCAGGCAAGACAATCCGAAAGTTCACTTTAAATTTGTCACTCATACGTGTATTTTGCGTACGTACAGCAGCGATAGTAGTATCTGAAATCATCGATAAATTGTCACCGAACATTGCGCCGCCAACTACGGTCGCCATAGCAAGTGCAGATGGAATATCCGTTGCTTGGCTGATTCCGAATCCTACGGGTGCAATAGCGGCTACTGTCCCTACCGAAGTCCCCATAGAAATCGATACAAACATACAGATGACGAATAATCCGATAATCAGCAAGTTGCCGGGGATTAAGGATAACCCTAAGTTAACGGTAGATTTTACGCCTCCCATATCTTCAGTTACTTGTGAAAAAGCTCCTGCAAGTACAAATATCAAGACCATCAGAATAATGTTGGAATGGCCTGCTCCTTTAGTAAAAACTTCTACTTTCTCAGCAAATTTCTGTTTGCGATTCATCAGCAATGCCACTATGACTGCAATCGTAATCGCAATATTCAAGGGCATTTTCGTAAAGTCGCCTGTAATAATACCGACGCCTAAAAATAAACCCACGAAGACAATCAAAGGTATCAGTGCAAAAGCATTACCTTTCTTTTTCTCTTCAGTCATCTTCTACTCCACACCTCTCGTTTCATAAATAAAAAACCTTTTTTCTGCGCTAAGAAAAAAGGATAAATATATCAATTCTTATCTCTTAGCAATCGATTGCTACGGGACTTGGCACACGCGTTTCCATGTTGCCGAGGCTTCAAAGTGCCCTTCACTCCACCTCTCTTGATAAGCACTATTTATTTTTAAATTGTGAATCTTTTTAAACTTATCACGCTCAACGGCTTGCGTCAATTATCTGAAGTTTAACTTTGGTTAAGCATTTATTCAGTCGGGCGTTGAATCGTAAATTCTTCACCTAGTTTCACATAATCGTTTCCTGCTAAACGTCCTACAGGCTGCAAGGCTTGCATATTAATCTTGAACGGATCCATATAGACCGCATCGTCAATATGATATTGTACCACGCGTCCGATGATTAAATCATTACCTGTTTCATCGTCGCCTAATTCAATGAGACGATCTAATTTACATTCGAAGCGGATACTTGCCCCTTCAATTGCAGGGACGTCGACTACAGTAGAAGGAATTGTTTTAAAGTCCGTACGTTCTAATTCATTTTCTGTCGGCGCAATAGGTGCGGCTGTTTGGTTGATGCCTTCAATCATGGAAAGTTGAGAAATATGCACTACAAACTCACCCATTGTCTCGATGTTCACAGACGTATCTTTACGTTTGCCGTTAATACGTGCCGTTGAGATCATAATCATCGGCGGTTCACTACTCACTACATTAAAAAAGCTGAAAGGCGCCGCATTAAGATTACCTTCTTTATCTTGAGAGGTCACAAACGCAATAGGACGTGGCAATACACTACCACTCAATAATTTATAATTATCTTTCTGTGTTAACTCATTCGGATCGAATTGTTTCATACTCACACCTCATTTTATTTATAATTGGTAGTTTTATAGTAGGAAAAATCAACGCTAATTGCTAATGACTTGTTCATGACGACTCGCCTTTCTCCATTCAAAAACCCCCGGCTGCTCTTGCCGAGGGGAGTGTAGGAGATGGAGCTACTCTTCTAAGGTTTCTTTTCCAGAGCAGCAGTTTAATTAATTTGTTTACCGCCTGTGACACCATAGACTTGTCCTGTTGTATAGCTGGATTCGTCTGAAGCTAAAAGAACGTAAGTGCTGGCTAATTCAACAGGTTGGCCTGAACGTCCCATCATAGATTGTTGGCCGAATTCTGGAATTTTATCTTGCGGTTGTCCGCCTGAGATTTGTAATGGTGACCAGAATGGACCAGGTGCGACTGAATTGACACGGATGCCTCTTTCGATCAATTCTTTAGCAAGGCTCTTAGTCAAGGAAATAATCGCTGCTTTAGTTGCGGCATAGTCATGCAACAATGGATTCGGGTCATAACCTTGGATAGAAGTTGTCGTTGTGATTGTGCCGCCTGGTTTCAAGTATTCTAAAGCCTTTTGCGTCGTCCAAAAGATTGGATAGACGTTTGTTTCAAAGGTATTCGTAAAGTCTTCTGTTTTGAAGTCTTCGAATTTCTCATGATATTGTTGATAGCCTGCCACCATTGTGACGTTGTCTAATCCGCCTAGACGGTCGTTTGCGAATTCTACAAGTTCATAGTTGAAATCTTCGTTCGTAATATCGCCTGGTAATAAATATACTGTTCCGCCTTTGCCTTCAATGACTTGTTTCACTTCTTGTGCATCGTCTTCTTCTCTAGGATGATAATTGATAACCACTGATGCGCCTTCTCTGGCATAAGCGATTGCTACAGCGCGTCCGATAGCTGAGTCGCCGCCAGTTACTAACATTTTCAATCCTTCTAAACGACCATGTCCTTCATATGACTCCTCACCGCAATCGGGTTTCGGTTCCATGTCTTTTTGCAGACCTGGCCAAGGTTGTTCTTGTTTAGGAAAATCTTTATCTGTAAATTTTTTGCGTGGATCTGGAAGTGCCATTTCTATCACTCCTAATAAGATTTGATAGTTTTGTTATACCCTGCCTTTAAAATTCCATTCATGATTACATTAAAATAACTTTTGAATTAATTTAACAAGATAATCAGGCGCTGTTTCCAAAATTCGTTCATCAGGTTGATACTTCGGATGATGCAAATCATAGTCACTTTCAGAACCAATAAAGGCAAATACTCCAGGCACAGTATCGCTCAGCGCTGAAAAATCTTCTCCGATTGTTTTCGGTTCTGCAAGGATTTGGACACTGTAGCCCGTCTCTTCAGCCGCTTCAACCGCCTTCTCTGTCAACGCTTCATCGTTTATTACAGCATTCGGCAAATGGATATATTCAAGTTCAATCTCTGCATCAAACGCTTTTCCAATTCCTGCACATAAATCCTGCAAGCGTCCCTCTGCCTTTGCTCTCGTTGCAGCATTAAAGGTACGCACCGTGCCCTGCATATAAGCTTGGTCCGGAATCACATTCCACGTATTGCCTGCTGAGACTTCGCCAATCGTTACCACCGCTGAATCAAACGCAGAGACATTACGGCTGACAATCGATTGAATGCTAGTCATCAATTGCCCTAAGATAATCATCGGGTCGTTGCTTTCCTCAGGTTTCGCAGCATGTCCTCCTTTGCCTTGAATATGTATCGCAAAGCGGTCTACCGCTGAAGTCATCGCACCCGACTTAATCGCAAACTCGCCCACTTTCAAAGTCGGATCATTGTGAAAGCCCGTAACTACTTTCACCCCGTCTAGTACACCTGCATCCACCATCTGCTGTGCTCCGCTTCCTACCTCTTCAGCTGCTTGAAACAAAATTCGTACACGCCCTGGCAACTCCGCTTCTCGCGCTTTCAACTGCATTGTCGCTGCTAAAATAGTCGTCATGTGAATGTCATGTCCGCAAGCATGCATCACACCGTCAGCAGTCGAGCGAATTTCACTGTCGACCTGCTCTAATATCGGCAACGCATCAATATCCGTACGCAATGCTACAACCTCCTCGCCTTGCCCTACCTCTGCGACCAGACCCGTTTGTAAAGGATAATCTACAATTTTAATCTCATGTTCCTCTAATATTTTTCTTAGACGCTTCGTTGTTTCAAACTCTGCATACGACACTTCCGGGTGCCGGTGAAACACACGTCTCCATTTCTTAACTTGATTGATGTCTGTCATCTTTCCCACTTCCTTTTCCGAAAAAATAAAACACTAGATAGATGGCTGTACCAGAGAGTACGCCGAACGCTAAGTTATTCGTGGCCAAAGTGACCACCATAGTTATTAAAATCGTTGCGGTATTACGTACAGGTGCTTCCTTAATCGCAGTCCAAGTTCTTCTGTCAAATGTATTGAAAGCAATAGATACTAATACAGTGGCCAATACGACCATCGGAATTAAAGATATAACTGGACCTAGTACATAGATGGTAAGCAGCAAGAAGAAAGCCGTGACTAAAGTTGAAAAACGTGCGGTCGCTCCAATCTTCACATTAAATTTAGATTGACCTACTAAAGCACTGCCCCCAAATCCTCCGAATAATCCAGAAGCAAAATTCGCTAACCCTTGAGCCGCGGACTCTTGATTCTCATTACTTCTTACATTCGTCAATACATCTAAAGCCTTGGCAGTCAACAGCGATTGAAGTGTGCCTACTATTGCCATCGTCAATCCATAACCCAGGATGGTACCTAACGCGTGAGAATGTGTGAAGAGTGGCAGCACTTCCCATTGCAATTTCGGGATGACCACATGAATATCAGCTAAATCATGTACATATTTCAAGTTCGGATGCAGTGTGTGCGCCACAAGTGTCAGCACGACAATAGAAACCAGCGGCGCGGGAATAAATCTGATCCAGCGCGGTACTAGCCAAATAATTAAAAATGATAATACTGCAAAGATATAAGTAGCAGTTGAAATCCCAAAGATGCTTGGAAATTGCGAGGACATTAAGAGTAGTGCGAGTGCATTCATAAATCCGATGACTACGGCTACTGGAATGCGATCAATCAATCGGCCTACTTTAAAAATGCCGAATAGCATTTGCAAAATACCCATTACCATACTGGCAGCAATTAAATACATAGGGCCATGACTGGCGACAAGAGGTGCGGCCACCAATGCAATGCCGCTGCTCGGTCCGGTAATCATCAACGTACGCCCTGCAGTAAAACTTAAAACCACCATCATTATTCCCATACTTAATAATCCGATGGAAGGATTCATTCCAACGATAAATGAGTAAGCAATCGCACCAGGCAAGGCTGAAAGGGCAATTAAGATACCTGCAAATATATTATCTTTCGCGCTTCCTTGCCATTCTTCAGCATAACTTTCAATTCTCACGACTGCTCTCTCCTTCTCTTTCTGTATTCCTATATCTTAACATAATTGTCAGAATATTTTAGACGTTTGTGCTTATAGGCCATAAAAAAAGAGCTGCAATACTTGTTCGTTCAAGTACTGCAGCTCTCATTATATTTACTTAATGATTAAGCTTTGCTTTTTTCAGATTCAGTATTAACTTTGATAGTATTATCGATAAATAATTTACCATCTTTGTAAACATTTTCAGCATGGTTGATACCATAATGATATAGAATATATTCATAATTTGGCGCATCCCAAATGACAAAGTTTGCATCGTCGCCAGTTTCTAACGTACCTGCATCAGCATCAATGGCTTTCGCAGCGTTCACTGTGACTGCATTCCATACTTCATTTGGCGATAATTTCAATTTCAAGCTGGCAATTGTCATGACTAATTGAAGATTGTTCGTCACGTTACTGCCTGGGTTGAAGTCTGATGCAATAGCAATGGCACCATTATTTTCAAGCATGCCACGTGCATCTGCGTAACTTTCTTTATCAAGGTAGAACGTTGTTCCTGGTAATAATACTGCTACTGTGTTGCTGTCATGCAAGGCTTTTTTATCTTCTTCACTGGAAGCCACTAAGTGGTCGCCAGAAATCGCATTTTCTTCAATTGCTAGACCTAAACCGCCTAATGGATCGATTTCATCTGCATGAATTTTCACATCAAAGCCTGCATCTTTTGCTGCTTGCATATATTTTCTAGATTCTTCTACTGAGAACACACCTGTTTCACAGAAGATATCCGCGAAGTCAGCATATTGTTTCATTTCAGGCAGCAAGTCAATCATTTCTTGCAAGAAGGCTTCGCTAGATTCCGCTTCTTCAGGCACCGCATGCGGTCCTAAGAATGTGTGTTTCATTGTAATGCCGTATTTATCTTCTAGTTCATGAGACACTTTTAATTGTTTCAATTCGTTATCTTTATTTAAGCCGTAACCGCTTTTACTTTCTACAGTCAAGACACCATAAGACATGATTTCACGCAAGGCTTTATCTGTTTTCTTGAATAACTCTTCTTCAGTTGCTTCACGAGTTGCTTTTACTGTAGAAAGAATGCCGCCGCCTTGTTCTAAGATTTCCAAGTAAGAAGCGCCTTGGCGTTTCAGTGCCATTTCATGTTCTCTAGAACCGCCGAAGACTAAATGCGTGTGTGCATCTACTAATGCAGGTGAAATAACCTTGCCTGTTGCATCAATTGTTTCTTTACCTTCATATTCATCTGAATGCGGTCCAGCGTAAACAACCTTACCGTTATCTACTACGACTGTGCCGTCTTCTACTACATTCAATTGATCAAGCTCTTTACCTTTTAAAGGTTTGTCTGTCTTTTTCGGTAAAATTAACTGTGCAATATTTTGGATTACTAAATCATTACTCATGAGAATCTTGCTCCTTTAACATTGGAATATCGACACCTTTTTCTTTCGCTGTTTCAATCGCAATTTCATATCCTGCGTCAGCGTGTCTTACTACACCCATACCCGGATCTGTTGTTAATACACGTTTTAAGCGTTCGTCAGCACGTTCAGAACCATCTGCAACAATTACCATACCTGCGTGTAATGAATAACCCATACCTACACCGCCACCGTGGTGGAAGGAAATCCAAGAACCGCCTGCTGCTGTATTAATTAAAGCATTTAAGACTGCCCAGTCGCCTACTGCATCTGAACCATCTCTCATAGATTCAGTTTCACGGTTTGGAGAAGCTACTGAACCTGAATCTAAGTGGTCACGTCCAATAACGATAGGCGCTGAAATTTCACCATTACGTACAAGTTCATTTAATTTCAAGCCCATTTTTGCACGGTCGCCATAACCTAACCAAGCGATACGAGATGGTAAGCCTTGGAACGCAATTTTTTCGTCTGCCATATCTAACCAACGCAATAATTTTTCATCTTCAGGGAAGAGTTCACGCATAGCTTCGTCAGCACGTTCAATATCTTTAGGATCTCCACTTAACGCTGCAAAACGGAAAGGTCCTTTACCTTCACAGAATAATGGACGGATATACGCAGGAACGAATCCAGGGAAGTCAAAGGCATGTTCTTCGCCTTCATCAAAGGCCACTTGACGAATGTTGTTACCATAGTCAAATGCGACTGCTCCGCGTTTTTGGAATTCTAACATTTCAGAAACGTGTTTTTTCATAGATTGAGAAGATAATCTCACATATTCTTCTGGATTTTCTTCACGTAATTTATCTGCTTCTTCTAGAGATAACCCTTCTGGAACGTAACCGTTTAATGGGTCATGTGCTGAAGTTTGGTCTGTAATCACGTCAATTTTGAAATCACGTTTTAAGATTTCTTCATACACTTCTGGTGCATTGCCCACTAAGCCGATAGATAACGGTTTACCCGCTTCTTTAGCTTCTTGCGCTTTTTCTAAAGCTTCATCAAGTGAGTATGTGATAACGTCGCAATAGCGTGTTTCGATACGTTTTTCAATACGAGTCGGGTCTACATCTACACCGATGACAACACCTTCGTTCATTGTTACAGCTAACGGTTGCGCTCCGCCCATACCACCTAATCCGGCAGTTAAAGTAATGGTACCTTTTAAAGAACCGTCAAAGTGTTGATTTGCTAATTCTGCAAATGTTTCATAAGTTCCTTGTACGATACCTTGAGAACCGATGTAAATCCAGCTGCCGGCAGTCATTTGGCCGTACATTATCAAACCTTTTTTATCTAACTCATGGAAGTGATCCCAGTTTGCCCATTTTGGGACTAATACCGAGTTAGACAGCAATACACGCGGTGCTTCTTTATGCGTCTTGAACACAGCTACTGGTTTACCTGATTGGACTAACATTGTTTCGTCATCTTCTAAACGACGTAATGTATCGACAATCGCATCAAATGCTTCCCAGTTTCTGGCAGCTTTACCGATACCACCATAAACGACTAATTTATCAGGATGTTCTGCTACTTCTGGATCCAAGTTATTGTACAACATTCGTAGAACCGCTTCTTGTTCCCATCCTTTACATTCGATTTCTAAACCTTTTTTCGCTTTGATTTGTCTGCCGTTTGCAGTTGCATCTTTAGTCATAATCAATCTCTCCTTTGTTTAAGTTCTTTTTTTAAAAAATAAGTAGAGCGAATGGAATCGCAATCAATAGTGTCAAAGCCACACGGATAAACCAGATAAGCACTAATTTCCAGACTGGAATTTTAATATCTGTGGCCATAATACAAGGTACTAATGCAGAGAAGAAAATAATTGCAGAAATACTTGTGATTGCAGTTACAAATTTCACGGCCATTGTCGCTTTCACTGCGATTAATGAGGGTAAGAACATTTCAATAATTGAGATTGCCGACGCTTTAGCCAGCAATGCTTTATCACCTATCGGGAAGAGATAGATAAATGGGTAGAAAATGTAACTTAACCAATCAATAATCGGTGTGAAGTTTGCCAGTAACAAGCCGACAAAACCGATGGATAGAATAGATGGTAAAATCGCCATCGTCATCTCAAGTCCATCTTTGACATTCAGCCAAATATTTTTCAGCAATGGAAGTGAATCATGTGATTGGCGTTTCGCTTCGTCGTAAGCTGCTTTAAAACGACTGCCGTTCACTTCCACTTCTTTATCGCCTTCTTGACCTTCATAGTATTCTTCTGACTCATTACGAATCGGCGGTAAGTGTGCCGAAATAGCAGTAACCGCGAAGGTAATCACTAAAGTACTCCAGAAGAATAAATTCCAGTGCGCCATTAAATCTAAAGTATTCGCCACGATCACCATGAAAGTAGCGGAGACTGTTGAGAAGCCGGTTGCGATAATCACTGCTTCTTTCTTGTTATACATCCCATCTTTGTATACACGGTTCGTAATCAACAATCCTAATGAATAACTCCCTACGAAAGAAGCCACTGCATCGACCGCTGATTTACCCGGCGTTTTGAATAATGGACGCATGACCGGCTGCATCAGAACACCGATGTATTCTAGTAAACCGTAGCCTACTAATAATGAAAGTGCGATTGCACCGATTGGAATCAAAATACTTAACGGCAACATCAGTTTGTCGAATAAAAATGGACCATAATCTTGTTTGAACAATAATGCCGGACCAAATTTAAATACATACATGATACCAATGACTGCTCCAAGCACTTTAAAAAGTACAATAATAAAGTCAGTGACTGACTTCTTGAAATCTTGTCTGACGATCGGCAAGCCTGCCCCGGCTAAAATTAATAGCAATGCCACATAGGGCATGGCCGGACCGAGCAGTTGTCGCACCCATAAGTGCACATGGTCTACGAGAATCGTGTTCGTGCCGCCGATAGTTACCGGAACGAAGAAACAGAGAATTCCAATAAAGCTGAATACGTAAAACCGCCACATTTTTACCCCTTTTTCACTTTGAGCGGGTTGCGTATCAGATTGGAGTTCCATCTCCTCAGATAGTAAGTTTGCTTCAGTTTTCATACTTGACACCCCTTTGTTTTACAAGCATGTGAAAGCTGTCTGATTATGATTGAACCTAGATGACTTAAGCTCCATATCATACTATTCACTGAATCTTATATATAGTTGTCGATGTGCTGCAAGCAGTGAAAGCATCCTTTCCCCTTCGATGCTTCACTTGCTTGAAAAATCCTATTAATCATTTCTCCCTGCAAAAGATGGCAAGCGGATATCACTTGAGGAAAATTGATAGAAATGAAGTTTGCTTCAATATCATCTCAAATTGCCATTTCAATTTGATAGAGGAAAATTGATAGAAATGAAGTTTGCTTCAATATCATCTCAAATTGCCATTTCAATTTGATAATAGAAATAAAATTCATTTCTTGAATTTTCCAAATATTCAATCTGTAATAAGATGTAATATCCCTTGCATCACAATTTAAGTATAATATGCTACGATATAAGCATCAAATATAAATAAACTAATTATTTATAGTTTCAAGCTATAAATCTAGTTTATTCCTGAAATTAAAGCACTTCTATGTTAGTTACAGTGTAAAAATTTATTACATATTTTTTCAGTTTTCTTTATAATTTTAATTACCAATACACATTTATTTTTAAACGAAAGGGTGGGATGTTCAGATGAAAATTATGCAATTAGAGTATTTTTTAGCGGTCGTCCGCTACAACAGTTTCACGCGTGCTGCTCAATTCTTGCATATCAGTCAGCCCTCTTTGACTACTGCAATTAAAAAGATGGAAGCTGATTTGGGTTATCCGCTATTTATAAGAACGACCAAAGAGCTGAAAATTACTGAAAAAGGCATTCAGTTTTATAAATATGCTCAATCTTTGGTGAATCATTATCACAAAACATTAGAGCGTATGTATGATTTAAATATTTCTGATGAGCCACGACTCAAGCTTTCTATTTTAGAATCTACAAGTCCATGGATGGCATTGGTGATTCAACAACATCACAATGCTTACCAAAAACAACGTTACCAAATCATAGAGCAGCATAACATGGAAAGCATTATTTCCAGTTTATTGAATTTCGATGTTCATTTCGCGCTCTCAAATGAAAAAATAGATCGTGACACAATTGTCTCCGTACCGCTTTATAATGAACCTTATGTATTAATCGCACCCAAAGACACTATTCAAAGTACCACTCAAAAAGCAACCGACTTACAGCATCTTCCATTGATTTTAACTAACCGACAATATCAAGTTAGAAAGCATTTGGATGAGTATTTCAAACAAATGAATATCCATCCCAATATTGTATTAGAAGTAGACCGATTTGAAGCGGCTACTACTATGGTACACAGAGGCTTAGGCTATGCTATTATTCCACGTTTTTACTATCAATCTTTTTCAGCTAATCAACTGAGTGCTATTAAAATTACACCGATTATCGAACGCACGATTTATATTAATTACCTGGAACAACGCAAACTGTCGGAAATTGCGAAGACTTTGATTGATGAATGTATTAATTATTGGAAAATACAGTAGGATGTGATGTGGGAGGGGTTTACCGATGCGTGGTGCGGAGGGGGGACGCGAGAATCTGGACACTTCTCTGAAACTTGTGTCCAGATTATGCCCTTTTCTAGACACTTCTCGAAATTTAGTGTCCAGATTACATGCTTTTCTAGACACTTCTCTAAATCTTGTGTCTAGATCCACCCACTTTCTAGATTGGCAGTAGCTATCTGAACAGAAAATGCGCTTGTTCAAAAATCTAGCGTCTAGATTCGCAACTTACATCGCCCCCCCTCTCCACGGATCTACCTTTTCCCACACCAACTCCCGCCAAATCTCCTCCCGCATAAAATAACGGACCACCACGAGGCAGTCCGCTGTTATGTTCTATATCAAAAATTAATGAATAAAGTTATGCAAGAAGAGTGCAACTAATTTCGCAGTCCGATTGTCCATATCATATAACGGATTTGTTTCAGCCACACTGATTGAAACAAGTTTTGGATGTCCGACAATACGTCGAGATAATTCTAAAATAATATGCGGTGTCAATCCATTAACTGCCGGTGCACTCACACCCGGAGCAAACGCACTATCCACAACATCCATACAAATTGTAAACATGATAACATCATGGCGATTAATAAAATGGTCGATTTTATCTTTGATGGTAGGTGAAATTTCATGCAAAATTTCGTCCGCAGTCACATATTCAATACCACGTTCTTCAGCATAATCAAATAAATGTTTCGTATTGCTTGCAGATTGAATACCCATAACGAAATAGTCAGCATTATCGTCGCCTTCAAGAATTTGTCTGAAACTTGTGCCTGAAGTTGAAGATTCAGCTTCACGTGTGTCAAAGTGAGCATCAATGTTTATCACACCAATTGAAGCATCAGGATAAGCTTTACGCATCGCTAAATATTGCGCATAAGCAATGTCGTGTCCCCCACCGACTAAGAAAGAATAATTGTGATTTTTAAACATTTTTGCAGCTAATTCTGCATATTCCTCTTGCGTATCAATTAAATGGTCATGATCATGGTACACATTACCATAGTCGTATACCGGACATGGTGTTAAAACAGATAAGTTGCCGAATGCTTTTCTGATAGCGTCGGGGCCTTCTTGCGCTCCGACACGTCCGTTATTCAGCTCTACTCCTTTATCTACTGCATATCCTAAGATGCCCGTTCCTGCTTTTTCGTCTACTTTCGTCTCATTGATATCTTTCAATTCAATTGTTTGGAAGTGGCGAAATTGCGATTTATCTGTCTCACTATCCACTCTGCCTTGCCATAAATCTGGATTGGCCTGTTTATACATTTTCCATATCCTCCTTAAAATCATCATCAATTTAAGTATAAGTGCTTATTTGCCTCGTTTCAATCACAGAAACACAATTCAACTGTACTAAGTAACTTCTACCCTTCTGTATCAACTATCAAAACGCTTTCATAGCAATAAGCTTGATACAACCTTTACAATGGTATTTCATTTCAAAGTCATTTGTTAACAAGTAATTTATTTCTGATTTATTCAGATGTATAATGCTAGTAGGTGTTTATTCGTTTCCATACAGTAAATTGTAATAATAAAGCCGTGGCGAAGCGGTTGATTATTATTTCAACACCCGATTGAACACATTACTCAACAGTACAAAGCAACCATGAACTATTGTGTGGAATCACCGCGTACTTAATTGGAGGTTTCAAAAAAATGAATATGAAACGTATATCAGGTTTCCAATGGGCGATGACAATTTTTGTCTTCTTTGTACTTGCCTTTGCATTCCCATTGATTCTGAAAGATTTTCAAGCAGAAGTACCATTCAAACGTTTTGTCTTTGATATGAGTACTCTGGCACCTTTCATTGCAGCTATTATCTGCATATTAGTATTTAAAAACAAACGTGCTCAAATCGCGAGTTTAAAACTCTCACTCAGTTTCAAAGTTATTGAAAGATTATTAATGGCAATGATTTTGCCGCTTATTATTTTTATAATCTGCATGTTCATCTTTAACACATATGCAGACAGCTTTATCATTTTACAATCAAAAAATTTATCCGTTTCCATATGGACTATTTTAATCGGCCATTTATGCATGGCGTTTTTTGTAGAATTCGGTTTCCGTTCTTATTTACAAAACATCGTTGAAACGAAAATGAATACCTTCTTTGCTTCTATTATAGTAGGTGTTTTATACGCGATCTGGAATGTTAATACTACATATTCAACAGAATATACACTCTATAATCTGCTCTATAGTTTTGCATTCTCTATGATTATTGGTGAACTTATCCGTGCAACTAAAGGACGTACCATTTACATCGCAGTAGTTTTCCATACACTCATGTCCTTTGCACTCGTCTTTTTCTTCAGTGAAGAAGTCGGCGATTTATTCTCAATGAAAGTAATCGCCCTAAGTACAGCAGCCGTAGCAGCCACCTTTATTATCCTAAGTTTAATTATCCGTGCTGCGCTTTACTACTTTACTAAAGACTCATTAGAAGAAGTCGATCCGGATAACTATCTCGACTATCCGAAAGATCCTGAAGACGACGATATCAAGACTTCACCCGCAGCCGAACAACAAGCGAAAGAAGATACAGACCCAGAAACCACTTCTGCGGAAAAAGAAAACCCTGAAGAGGCTCCAAAAGAAGAGAGTCACCCTACTTCTACTGCTGTCGAAGATGCAGAAGAAGAAATCAAACAAACAGAAGAAAATACGGATCTTGACAACAAACGCTCTACATTTTCAAAGAACAATCAACGACGTTAAATTAAAAAGCTGATGCAGATTCTGCATCAGCTTTTCTTATATCTTAAGCTCTATCTAAAATTTTAACTCCATCTTGTGTGCCGATAATAACGCGATCAGCCACGTCAAGGAAATATCCCGTCTCTAAGACACCTGTTAAATGAATCAAGTATTCATGCATTGCATATGCATCTGTATTCGGAAGCAGTTCAACGTCTAAGATATAATTGCCATTATCAGTAACAAACGGAATATCTTCCACATTCCGGCGTGAGACTTTCGCTTCTGTATCACGTGTGATTTTTTTCGCCACCAGCATCCAATTGAACTTATCAACTTCAACTGGCAGTTTGAAAGTTTGACCGAGATAATCGACAAATTTCGTCTCATCAGCAATGACCACAAAGCGTTCTGCCATATCATCAATGACTTTTTCACGAAAGAGTGCTCCACCGCCGCCCTTAATTAAGTTCAAGTCAGCATCAAACTCATCCGCACCATCGATGGCTACATCAATATAGTCGACGTCATTCACATCCACTATCTTAATTCCAAGCTCTTTTGCGAGCAGCGCAGTTTTATTCGAAGTGCATACACCTGTAATTTGTGTTCCCGTATTTAATAATTCTGCAATACGAGGCAATAATAATTCAATGGTGCTCCCAGTACCGATGCCCACTATCATGCCATCTTTAATCTCTGTGACTGCATCCTCAACAGTTTTTAATTTCAATGCTCTTATATCCATGCTGAATGCTCCTTGTCTTCAATTTACTACAGTTTTTCAATAATTTGGTAGGTTGTTCGAGAATAAAATGCACGATCTTTCGGTAAAATGGAGGGTGCATCTTTGCCTAGAATATTAATATCGTTCGGTAAACTTTGAGCCTCTAATGTAAACCCAGAATGTGGTTTGTAAATATTCATATCACTGTCCCACTCACTCGTGTCATTAAAAGTAAACACCACTACATTCGGCATATCCGTCTGCATTTTTAAAAGAAACTGGCTGTTTTCGACCACTAATTCTTCGCCGATAGAGAACGGATGACCCAATCCATTATATTTATCTATCTGTGCTTTAAATTGAGGTACTTCACTCTCAAATATTTCAGTCAGACGTATTTTATGTTTATCAAATAAATCCACTAAATCTAAAGGTGTACGTGCATCAGGCAGATTTTGCTCATTCAGTAAATGCATGCCTAGTTTCTCGCTCGTAAAATAATGATTATCTACTTCTTTATTATCCCTATTCAAGTTGAAATAGACATGATTTGTCGGATTGAATAAAGTTGTTTGATCAGACTCTGCGTAATATTCAATCGTCCATCGGTTATCAATGTCATACGTATGTACAATTTTCAATTTAATATCGCCCGGGTAATGATCATCTGCTTCTTTAATCACTGTCGTGAAAATGATTTGAATGTAGCCGCCGTTTTCATCTTTAATCTCATAATCAAAGTAACGGTGGTCGATACCGTTTGAACCACCGTGCAGATGATTCGGCGGATCGTTTTGTTCTAATTGATATGTTTGACCATCAAGTGTAAATTTACCATCTGCAATACGTCCGCCATAACGACCGACACTTGCGCCGAAGTAATAGGGGTTGTCTTGATAGAATTCATCCGCTTCCACTACATTGCCTAAGACAATAATATTATCTTCATATTTCCACGTCACAATTCTTGCGCCGTAATTCGTAAATACAATTTTTGTTTCGTCGTTATCAATCTTGATTAAATCGAGGCCGTTTCTTTGGTGCTCCACTTTCGTAAACATCATTTCAATACACCCTTTCCTAACTCACCGCTTCAAATCAGCTTCTGTCAGGCAGCAACATGATTAAGACACCGATAATACAAACAATAGCGCCCAAAACATCATACTTATCCGGTGTCTGTTTATCAAATACGTATCCCCACAAGATACTCATCACAATAAATACTCCCCCGTAAGCGGCATAAACTCGGCTGAACGTCGGAAATACTTGAAAAGTTGCGACAATGCCATATGAAATTAAAAGGATACCTCCAAGTAATCCTAAGAGCGGTGATTGTGCTGTTTTCAACCATAACCAAATGAGATAACCGCCGCCGATTTCACACAGCCCTGCTAAAATAAATATTAAAATTGGATAAACCATTCTATTTGCCACCTGTTTATTACTTTCCTCACTCTATATTTTAACAATAAGGCACACCGATGACTAGATACAATCTAGCAAAGGTGTGCCATTAGGTAACATTTGAACATATTTTATACAATTATGACTTCTTAAATGCGCGTTTTAATCCTTTAAAGAAACCTTTTTCAAAAGTAAGAACTGAATCTCGATAACTGCGAACCGCAATCCAGAGTAAGAGTACCATTACAATCAGAGAAAGAATAACACTGACAATAATTTCCCATAATTGTAATTCGGGCGTAGAAGCTCTTAAGAACAATACAAACGGTGAAATCAACGGAATAAAGCTTGTGATCTTAGTTAGTGTCGTTTCTGGTGTATTCAAACTGAAAATGGCGATATAGAAAGCAATAAAACTTACTATCGTCATTGGCATTAACGCTTGGTTCATATCTTCAATCCGAGTAGCTAGTGAGCCTAAAATTGTTCCTAAAATCGTATAAGAAATAATTCCGATTACTAGACAAATCACGCCGACAATTAATAATTGCATTGTAACATCGGTAATTTTCATATTGAATTTTTTAACGACATCTTTTAAATCGGATAGATAAATACTGATAACGCCGACAATGGCAAAGATAAATATCTGTGAAAAGGCCACAGCAATGATGGCTAAGATTTTAGCTATTATATGTTTGACAGGTGAAATACTGGTAATCACCATTTCGATTACACGAGATGTCTTTTCAGTCGCCACTTCCATAGCCACTTGGTTAGCATAGTTAATGATAATAAAGAACATCAACATAATACCAGCATATAAAATAATGATATTGGCTACTTTATCTTGTTCAGAAAGTTGTTGGGCATTCTTACCGATTGCTTGAGACGTTACTTTGGATTTTTGTTGTAAAGCTTGTAAATCTTTCGGACTCAAATCGACACTTTTAGCAATTGCTTGCGTTTGAATCGGCGTTAAGATGCTCTCTAATTTTTGCTTAGCTTCGTTTGAAACTGAATCTTTGCTGACAATTTTACCTTCTATCTGCTGGCCTTTAAATGAAATGATATAAGCTTTATCTAGTTTTTCTTTTTTCACATTTTTAAGTGCTTGTTGCTCAGAGAGATGCTCAAACTTTGTACCTTTATCTTCTAACTTCTCACTTTGCGATTTAACCATTTGATAGACTTGCTGGTTATCTGTAACAATCCCAATCTTATCTGGTCCGCCACTGAACATATCAATAATTTTATTCGCATTCGCACCGCCGATAATAAGCAAGGCGATGATGACTGTCATAATAATAAAGGCACGAGACTTGATCTTATTCATATAAGTTAAGGAGAAGGTTGCCCAGAATTTACTCATGAATATCACCTACCTTGTCGATAAAGATATCTTGAATAGAAGGTTCTAATACTTGGAAACGTTTAACAAATCCGCTTCTTGTCACTGCTTCATATACGCGTTCAGCTGCTGCTTGATTTTCTACTGTTATAGTGATTTCTCGTTTAGAACGATTTACTTGAGAGACCCCTTCTATTTCATCCAATTCTGCAAGAGGTTTATCTGTTTCAATCACTACTTTTTTCAATTCAAATTGATCTTTAATAGATTGGATATCACCTTGCAGCACCAGGTTGCCGTTATTTAAAATACACACATCATCACAGAGCTCTTCAACATGCTCCATTCGATGGGAACTGAAGATAATAGTAGTCCCTTCTTCATTTAAATCTTTTACAGCTGATTTCAACAGTTCCACATTTACTGGATCCAAACCGCTGAAAGGTTCGTCTAAAATCAACAGCTCAGGACGATGCATGAGACTTGCGAGCAATTGAATTTTTTGTTGATTCCCTTTAGATAAAGCCTCTATTTTTTTCTCTTTATTTTCCATAATTTTAAAGCGATTCAACCAATAATCTAAAGCTTGATCAAAATCTTTTCGCGGCATCCCTTTCAAAGTAGCCAGATAACGTAATTCATCTTTAACCTTCATCTTAGGATGCAAACCGCGTTCTTCAGGCAGATAGCCCACTTTATTAAACATGTGCTCACCCATCTTGTTGCCGTTATATGTAATAGAACCTTCAGTCAACGGTGTCAAACCAAGTATCATACGGAAGGTTGTGGTCTTGCCGGCACCATTCCGCCCTAAAAATCCTAACATCTTACCGTTCTCTAACGATAAAGAAATATCATTCACTACTGTCTTATTACCGTATTTTTTAGTGACATCTTTTAATTCTAATGACATGCGCTTCATCTCCTTTACGTAAATTATTAAGTTTTAAATAATATAGAATACTTATCTTAATATTATCATATTTTTAAAGCTTTAATGTATACAAACTAGATATTTACCTAGACTTTACATTCTTATTGTTCATAATATTTACCGATTTTAGAATAGTAGAAAACAATATTGAAAACGTAGAGTGCTAATAATACTAACATTGCAATGATTTGATCAGTATGTGTTGCTACTGAATAGAAAGCTAATAAAATAATCATCATCATAATCGCTGCGGTATTATAATGATAGAGTTTAAACAACGCAGAGTAAGAAATATATTTTTCTCCCTCATCCATTGCTGAAATCGTTTTGCCAATGTAATCAGAATCGTTGTATTTGGGTAATCTTGAATCTATCTTCGGTAGAATAACATTGTAACTTATTGCAAAAGCGGCACTTATGAGTAATGGGATTGTTGTTAATCCCCATTGATTATTATTACTCTCTTTAAAAATGGCAACGAATATCATATTGAATAATGTAATAATGATAGTTCCTTGAAAGAACCAACTTGCTTGCAGAAATTTCCGATTATATATTTGATTATATTCATCTGCATCATCCTCTAAAGTTTCAGATCTTTGTTTATAAAGATATGCCTTCTTCAAACTCTTCAACATGAAAATACCGCAAATTATGACTAATAAAATAGTAATGCCCGTGCTAACTTGTATCTCAAATGTACCTAGAAAAGCGGATAATTTAATTTCCGAGCGAAATGAAAATAGAAAACCAATTAATCCGCCCACTAATACGCCTAATAAAATTTTGCTAAGGTATAACGTGTTTTTCTTTATGTTACTCATAATCATCCTCCTCAAAAATAAAAATATCTTCAATCCGTTCTCCAAAAATACGTGCTATTTTAGCTGCAGTAAGTACGGAAGGCATGAATTCGTTTCTTTCGATCAAAGAGACTGTTTGACGTGAAATCCCTGCTTTTTTAGCGAGTTGTGTTTGGTTGTAACCGTCACGTGCTCGCAATTCTTTAATGCGTGTTCTCATATTTCTAACCTCCGTTAACCACTATACTATATTATCTTTGTCATTTTGACAATTATATTAGTCAAAATGACAAGGGTAATATTCAAAACACTTATTAAAAAGACGATTCCTTTATTGAAAAAGAAATCGTCTTTCAAATCTATTATTCATAATGTGTGTGGTGACTGCCAGCTGCTGACTCAGAATAGGACTTATGAGATGTAGGTGCATGCCCTTGCTCGAATTTTTTCCCAGCAGGGCCACGTCCATATTTGTTATCTTCTGGTTGACTAGGTAATAGTGTAATTACAAAAATATAAACCGCCAAGGCAACGTAGATTAATAAAAATAAAACAACAAATATCCATAAAACACCATGGTGCTGTGCATCTGTTCTTACCATAGGGTTTATGAAGTTATATGAGATCGTAGCAACGATAAAACAAATGGGTACTGTCATTTTTCTTCCTGTATCATGAAATCGCCGAATTAATAACGCGATATTCGGTATCAGTGTTGCTAGAATTAAGAAAAGGTATAGTCCTGCACTAATCAGAAAGATGATAGCTGAGTTGAGTGCTGCTGTCTTATGGCCATCAAACGAATTAGCGAACCAGTAAAAAAAAGATATAGTACTGCTTAATCCGAGCAACGAAAAAATAAGAAAATTCCATAGTGTCCACCACCAGAATTCAGCACGTCTGGCCCGCCCTTTAAAATTGAAATAATTCTTCCAAAAAAGCAAGAAGGCGCGACCGAAACCTACTCTTTTCTCCAATTTGCATCACCTGCCTGCATACGAGCACTCCCTCTTACAGGACCATATTTATTATCTCTTGGATCACTCGGTAAAACAGTAATGACAAACATATAAATCGCAAAAGCCATGTAGCCCAACCAAACTAGGACACCTAAAATGATGGACCATGCCGCTGCATCAGAAGCATTGATTGCGACAATCACCAAAATGTAACCAATGATGGCATAGCCTAAGAAGAAGAAATAAATTTTGCCTGATCTTCCGGTATCATGAAAACGACGGAACAATAAAGCAATAGAAGGCAACAGCATTGCCAAGCCGATTAAAGTCACTATAATTATCAGACCGAAGTATATAAATGCACCGATACCTATCAGACCATCTGAACCATTTGCACTACCCGCTATCATCATACTCATGCCAATAACTGCGATAAATGTAATAGGCAGAAAGATAATAAAACTCCATAAAGTCATAAACCAATATTCTGGACGTGTTGCACGCCCTTGAAAATTGACATAGTTCTTCCAAAAGAGTACAAAAGACTCCCCGAAGCCTACTCGTTTTTCCATAAGAACGCCTCCTCGTATTTTAATTATCTCTTGTTACTTCAATTCAATATAATGTTAATATCGAAAAAAGTAAATTTGTTTAAGGATTAAGCAAAATTATATTTTGACTTAAGTATTTATTATTATATTAACACAACACTTTGATATATCTGATTCTCTCAACGATTTTTTCATAATATTTACAATCGACATCAGTGGTATATCTCAACCTTTTTTATAATCACATTATTGTTATTATGATTAAAAATTGCTTAAAATAAATAACAAGTATAAATATAAATTTATGATACAAGGAGGTCAGTCATGGACTTTATCAATCGTACTACGCCAGAAATTGCAAAAGATTTATTAGGCGTGAAATTAACCTTTGATGATGGAGAGAACCAATTTTCTGGTTATATTGTGGAAACTGAAGCTTATCTTGGAGCGATTGATGAGGCAGCGCATACTTATAATGGCCGCCAAACGCCTCGCGTACAATCCATGTATAAAGATGGAGGAACTGTCTACGCTCATGTGATGCATACGCATTTATTAATCAACTTAGTTACTCAGCCTGCAGGTACCGCTGAAGGAATCCTTATCAGAGCGTTAGAACCTGAATTTATTACAGATCAAATGATAGAAAATAGAAATGGCAAAGAAGGCATCGACTTAACGAATGGTCCTGGCAAGTGGACACGCGCTTTTAATATGACGATGGAATTGGATGGCACACGCTTAAATGAAGGACCGCTGTCCATTGATGTCGAGGCACGTAAAATACCTGTTTCAATCGTCGAAAGCCCACGTATCGGTGTGCCGAACAAAGGAGAATGGACACATAAACCACTTCGCTTCACTGTTAAAGGCAATCCTTATGTCTCTCGCATGCGTAAATCTGAAATGACTGCTCCAGACAAGACTTGGAAAGGTCAAAATTAAAACCGGCTGCAATTGGATTTATTTCCAATTCAACCGGTATTTTTTAATAATCTACAACGTTACAAGCTTTCAAAGAAGTTTGCACATCAATAATACGTTGATTCAACGAGCCCTTGTAAGCTAAACCAGGTTGATACAACTTTTCCATAAATGGTCCATCTACAAGTACATCAATCTCTTTCAGCAATTCCCCTCTTCTGCCTTTATTTTTCTGCAAAGCTTCAAAAATAAATCCTGACCAAATCCAAATAGATTTTTCCTTACCGAATTTTTTTCGAAAGGCCTGAACTATAGGTTCTACCGTATCTAGATTACAAAACGGCTCTCCACCTAAAATGCTTAAACCTGCAATATACGGAGGGGAACAAGCTTCTATAATAGTCATCAGTACCTCATCATCGAATGGTTCGCCATAAGTGAAGCGCTGGGATGCTTGGTTATAACAGCCTTTGCAATTGAATGGACAACCAGATACATAGACGCTGCACCGCACACCTTCTCCATCTGTAAAGCTTTCTCTTTCAATTTTAGCAATATAACCTTGTCCGGTTTCTAATTGTTCAAACACCTTGCATCATCCCTTATCTTTCAGATGTTTGACGCGTGCAGTAATTTCTTTTTGGCGTCCTTCGATTGTCGGTCTTTGCACCGGGTTGCCTAAGTAGCCGCAAGTACGTTTCACCACATCTACCGTTTCAGGATTATGATTACCGCAAGTTGGACACGTATAACTTTTAGCTGTCGTATTAAATTCACCTTCAAAGCCGCATTCATAACATTTATCAATAGGCGTATTAGTCCCAAGATAACTGACTTTATCATACGCATAGTCCCAAACCGCTTCCAACGCCTTCGTATTATGCGTCAATTTTGGATACTCGCAATAATGAATATAGCCGCCGCTTGCCAAAAACGGGTAATCCTTTTCAAAATCCAGCTTTTCAAAAGGAGAAACAGCTTTACGTACATCATAATGAAATGAATTCTGATAATACCCTTTATCTGTGATATTCGGAATCAAGCCAAAACGTTCACAATCCAAACGACAGAAACGATCAGTCAACGATTCACTCGGTGTACTATAAAGACTGAAGAAAATGTCATATTGTGCTGTCCACTGTTTTTGAAAATCCTTCATGCGACGCAATATATCTAAAGTAAAAGTTTTCGCTTCAGGATTTGTTTCCCAATTAGGACCGTAAAATACAGTGGCCGCTTCATACAAGCCGATATAACCAATGGAAATCGTTGCCCGTTGATGTTTAAACAACGCCATCACATCATCCGTTTCAGTTAAACGCTGATGAAACGCACCGCTCTTATACAATATAGGCGCATTGTTCGGCACCGCATCTTTCAATCGCTCAATACGATAAGCCAACGCATCATGAATCAATTCCATGCGCTCATCTAACAAACGCCAGAACGCTGCTAAATCTCCGCTCGTTTCAATCGCAATCCGTGGCACATTCAACGTTACCACACCTAAATTCATACGCCCGCTATTCTCAAGCTCCCCTTGCGCATTCTTCCATGCCGGCAAGAAAGAACGACAACCCATCGGCGCCTTGAAATCACCTAAAATTTCCACCGTCTTATCATAATTCAAAATATCCGGATACATCCGCTTCGTTGAACAATCCAACGCCAACCGCTTCACATCATAATTCGGGTCTCCCGGTGCGAAATTAACTCCTTTTTTGATGGAAAAGACAAGCTTTGGAAAGATGGCTGTCACATGATGGTGCCCCAAACCTTGAATACGCGTGCGCAAGATAGCCTTCTGAATCATTCGGCTATATTTATCAGTACCTAGACCAAAGCCTAAGGTTACAAAAGGTGTTTGACCATTAGAAGTATACAGCGTATTAATTTCATATTCTAAACTTTGCATCGCATCTTGAATATCCTTCTCAGTTTGTTGGTTCACATATGTATCCAATTGATCAGGGTAGACAAACTGTTCAGCCATTTTACGATGTTTCTCGGCGTTTAATTCCGCATATTGACTTAAAATCTCATCAATTCGGTCCACTGTACATCCGCCGTACTGACTGCTGGACACATTTGCAATAATTTGGACAATCTGTGCAGTCGCAGTTTGAATAGATTTCGGAGAATCGACTTGTGCATTTCCGATTTCAAAGCCGTGTTCTAACATTCCTTTAATATCTATCAAACAACAATTCGTTAAAGGTTGAAATGGATGATAATCTAAATCATGAAAGTGAATATCGCCAGATTGATGTGCAGCCGCTACATGTTTCGGCAATAATTTTTCTAATGCGTAAGATTTTGAAACGACCCCCGCCGTTAAATCACGCATCGTTGTAAAGGTTTCACTGTCTTTATTAGCATTTTCATTAATAACAGTCGGATCTTTATTGATTAAGTTGCTTAGGCTTTCTTCAATTTTAAACATAAAATACCCCTTCCATTTCTATATATAGTGTTCTAATTACAAAATTACCACAATATATAGTAAATGAAAGAGGTTCTTGGAGTGTTAACAGAGATGTCATAGCTTTATGTCTTTCTTTTGAATTTCATGTTATCTGCAATAAAATTTATTTTAAAGTTAGATGAAGTATTAAATTGAGTAATTAAGCGGACGTTCTTGGATTACAGAAGTATCATTTAAACGGTGATTTTTAAATTCAATCAACTTGCAATCTGGTAGTTGTGCGTTAGTTTCATCATGTAATAATCCTAAATAGAGATAATTTTCTCTGTCTTGCAGATAAGGTGTAATATCATAGATTTGGGACTCTTCCGCTTGGCTGATTTCCATTCTGATTTGATGATTCAATTCTATTAAAACTGTCTTGTGTTTCATTGGATTAATCTCCAAATGATACGTATAGTCTGGATTGAAATGATGAAGATCAAAATATTGTTCTGCAATTTCCACTTTCGTATTTACATTAATTACTGATGGCCTTTCCCATTGTGCTAATTTAATAATATTTTCTAGTCGGTGAATCGATGAAATTTTTTCCATTTTGGTTTTATAAAGCTGCTCAATTTTGTGCATACATTGTTGTATTGGATTGATAGTTTCAACATAATAATAAGTCAATATTCAGTCCCTCCAATGGTTTTCTTTTTTCTAGTAAAAATTTAGCATGATTTTTAAAAGAGTCACATAGCATTATGTTTCCAATTACAGACGATTTGTTGCCAATTTATATTTTATAATTATATGCTGTCACTATTTATACAAATATTAGTTAATTTACTCAAATATGTATTTGAAATCAACAACTATTTGGATTATACTATATGTAAGCGTTACCAAGATTGTGATCTCCTTCGCAGTCTTTCTAATGCAATTACCAAAACCAAAATTGCTACAAAAATAAGCAGTTCAACCTTCTACCAGTTGAACTGCTTATTTTTTATTGATCTAAGCCGCGTTGCTCGATCCATGATCTTAATGTTGTATCTAAGACTACATCAGTATGATGCAATGCTTCAATATCAGATGCATTGACCATAACTGCAATTTTCTTCATTTGTTCAATGAATTCTTCTACAAACTCTACAGTTTGTGCAATACCATTGGATTCGACTTGTTCTAAGAACGGGCGAGACATACCGACTGCTTCTGCTCCCAAAGCCAGACACTTAATCGCATCAAGTGGATTTCTCACTCCACCGCTAGCAAATACAGTAACTTGGTTTTGCAGATTTTTACTTTCTAATAAAGATTCTACTGTCGATTGACCCCAATTCTTCAGATAAGACATGTCTTTCAGTTGGCGTCTTTCATTTTCAATATTTACAAAGTTTGTACCGCCTCTGCCACTTACATCCACATAACGGATACCGATTTCTCTTAAATCTTGAATCAGTTCGCGGCTCATTCCGAAACCGACTTCTTTTACGATAACTGGAACATCAACTGTTTGCACTATCTCACTTAAATTGTCCATCCAATTTGAGAACGTTCGATTTCCTTCAGGCATTACGAGTTCTTGCGGAGAATTGACGTGCACTTGCAATGCGTTCGCCTCTAACATTTCCACTGACTGCTTGGCTAAATCAGCTGGCACATCAGCTCCTACATTACTAAAAATAATACCCTTTGGATTCGTTTTGCGAACGATATCGAAAGAGCTTGCCATTTTACTGTTACGTAACGCAGCATGGGTTGAACCTACAGCGATAGCCAGCCCAGTTTCACGTGCTACTACGGCTAACTTCTCATTAATTTGTTTCGTCCATTCACTGCCTCCAGTCATCGCATTGATATATAGCGGTGCAGACATTGAAAAGTCCGACAAATTTACTGATAAATCGACTTGATCAACATCTATACTCGGAATAGAATGGTGCACGAATCTGACTTTATCGAAATCCGTCAGTTGCGGATCATTTTGCGCCATCGCTATTTTTACGTGGTCGTCCTTTCGTTGTTCCCTTTTTGAATCGCTCATCGCATTTCCTACTTTCTGTTCTCTTAAACTCATATTATTGTAAGTGTATCAATCTCTGAGTGCTTCTGCTACCTATTTGCAAAAATCACACCGAAAAGTTAAAACATATTTTTACGTTTGAAATACCAAATACATCCTAATGAAATCACTAACATCAGGAGCAATACGATGTAATAACCATAATGCCACTTAAGCTCAGGCATATTTTGGAAGTTCATACCATAAATACCCGCAATCAAAGTCAAAGGCATGAAAATAACCGAAACAATCGTCAATATCTGCATGACTTTATTCATTCTAAAGGTTGTATAGGATTCGAAGTTATCTCTGATTTCTCGCGTAATATCTTGTGCCGTCTGTAACATGCTTTCTTCTTTCGCAATATGGTCAATAATATGCTGGATATACATTTTATGACGTTTATCCTGTACTAATCGACTTTCATTCTGCAAAGTATCGATAACCTCTTTCATAGGCATAATTACTCTGTTTAATTTAATGATATCCGACCGTAAATCAAAGATATGGTCCATCATGTATTTATTCGTGCGATCTCGGCCATGTTCATCCTCAAACATAAAGACCTTATCTGAAATATCTTCCACGTAATAAAAATAATTATCCACGATATGATCTAAAATAAATAAGACAATATCTTCACAATCAAGGTTCTTGTCAAAATGATTTTTCACTTGCTTATTCACAGTGTTGACTTCTCTTATATTTCTATGATGATAAGTAATTAGCACATTATCTTTAATAAAAATATTCAATACCTCAATCTCATATTCTCGCGGAGAAATTGTATGAAACACGATATTTTGATAATTTTCATAGGCTTTATATTTAGCTCTCGGATTTGCATGAATGGTATCATCCATTTCTAATGGATTAAATTCAAAGTGTCTGAGTAAATAATCACTCTCTTCTTCTGTCGGTTCATTCAAATCATACCAAATAATCGTTGCGTCGCTCGGAATATCTTCGGCATGCTTGATTGAAGTTAAGGATTGTTCTTTTGTTTGATAATATATGGAAACGCTCATTGCTTATTACTTCCCTCCTTTTTCAATTCAAGATAAATTCTTTTGTGTGTAGCATACCGTTATTTTTAGTAAAATAGAAGTAATTCTGAAAGACAAGAAAAAAGGAGAAATTCGTAATGACAGAATGTTTTACTATTAACGGTACTGTGGATACTTCAATGATTGACCACAATCAACATATGCATGATGCGGATTTCAATAAAGTATTCAGTGAAGCTTCTAATGCATTCAATTATCAGCATGGTTTATCATTAGAAGATAGAACTCGTTTAAATTATACTATCTTCACCTTAGAAGAACACACAACTTTCCTTTCTCAACTTAAATTAAATGATTATTATTCCATTCGTATTTACCTTTATAACTATGATTATAAACGCGTACATTTCTTTTTAATGATGTATGGCAGTGAAGATCAATTGGTTGCAACGAATGAATTGATGATGATGGGTATTGATCGCGATACTGAAAAATCTGCACCTTTTCCAAAACAGTATTTGGAACAAATAGAAACGTATTATCAACAACAGCCGAATATCGACTGGCCGAAGCAATTAGGTCATCGTATTGTGATTCCAAATAAGGAGGATAAATAATGACTGAAACGATTCAAAATCAAATTAAAATGACACTCTATGATTTATCTGATGAAGTTAAGATGCAATTAAGCGAGTTAAATCAGTCTACTGAGAACATTACGCGCGGGCCCGACCATAAACTCTTTGAACGCGGAATATTATTAGGTTACTTGCAAGGACAGCGCCAAATGATTCATGGTGTCGAAGAATTGCTAGAACAAAGTGTGAGTGATGAGGTCTTCAAAAATGAATTAACGGATGTTCAATCACAACTTGAAAAGGACTTCGCTTCTGAAAATCAAACGCAAAATGACTTGAAAGCTCAAACAATTTTCACCCCAGAGAAAATCTACCAATCAGCACTGGCACTCTCTCATGCTTATGAAATACAAGGCAAACTCTATATTGTTCAAAGTATAGGTGCTAAAATAAAAGAGATCTCTTTAAATGAAGATTAGTTATCAAATTGTGAAAGCAGAAGAAAGGAGTTGTTGATCTTATTTATGAACGCTCAACAATCATACTCTCAATTTCAAGAGAGAATTAATCAACAACCGTTGCATCGCGGTCATCAGTTTTCTAACAAAAGAAAACATTCATGGTTCAGTTTGATTATTCATCTGATTGTACTCATCTTGCTTGCTATCACGATGTATAGTATGTGGAAAGAACCGATTTTTAATATTGTGCTCGTTAACCAACCTATTAACTTCTCACAAATATTGAATTTCCAAGAAACCTTGCAAAATATCTCTACACAAAATATTGATCTCACTCAGATTAATCAGCTTCAAGATAATATTGCTAAATTGAAAGCGGCGTTTTATATTTTCTTCTTTGCCGGTGCGATAAGTATTCTATTAACTGTTTTGACGCTTATTTTTAATCGTACTGCAATTAAAATCATTAATATGGTAATCATTGTGATTATGTTTGTAGTGCCTTTCAGTTTATCATCTATTATTAAAGAAACTGCAAAACGTGTAGCAGATAATCTCAGTCAATATTTCTTGAGTTTCAAACCTGACCAAATTTTAACGACAGCAGATGCTTTAAATAACGCTGTTACATTGTTGGCATGCTGTTTTGGTCTGTTATTTATCAGTCTATTCTTTAGAAATCGCCGTGTTAGAATTAAATAATTGAATGTAAAACTGGGGCATACGTGATGTCCCAGTTTTTCTATTGTGGATTACTGTCTTGCATAATCTAGACACTTCTCAGAATCTTGTGTCTAGATTACACCCTTTTCTAGACACTTCTCGGAATCTTGTGTCTAGATTCACCCCTTTTCTAGACACTTCTCAGAATCTTATGTCTAGATTTTTCCGCTCCCAGCTTCCGCATAAAGCACGGCTCCCCCTATATCAACTTTATCTCCGCCTCATTAATATCCTTCTTTTTCCAGAAAAAAACGACAGTGCCGCTACAACACTGTCGTTTACCCCATAATATTTAATTAGCTTATTTGTTATGCTCTTTAGCGTATTTAGCAGCTTTCTTTCTACTTTGAATGAAGAAGCTCATAACTAACGCGATAAGACTGAAGAGTGTCGCTATCCAGAATGCGTCATTAACGCCTTCAACTGTAGCAAGTTTCTTGAGGAATCCCATCAATACTTGCATAGCGCCATCTTCACCGCCAAATTTCATGGCAAGTTGTTTCATTTGATCTTGAATAGCTGGATTTGTTTTATCTAAATCTTGTGCAAAAGTGTTCATGTGTTGCGTTGTTTGGTTAGTCATAACTGTAACCAAAATAGCTGTACCGATAGAGCCAGCTAATTGACGCAAAGTATTTACAAGTGCATTACCATGTGAGATTAAACGTGCTGGTAAAGCATTCATACCTGCAGTCATAATCGGCATCATAATGAATGCCATACCGAATGAACGCAATACATAAATACCCATGATTGATAGATAAGGTGTATCCATGGTTAATTTAGTTAACTCCCAAGTTGCGTATGTCATAATCGCAATACCGAAGATAGCCAACGGTTTAATTCCGATCATGTCATAAAGTTTACCTGCAACTGGTCCTAACAGCCCCATTACTAAGGCACCTGGTAGGAGAAGCAATCCTGAATCGATTGCTGTAAATCCACGTAAATCTTGTAAATAAATTGGAAGTAATAACATACCGCCATATAAACTCATCATCACAACAACGTTGATGAGTGTAGTTAAAGTGAATGTCGGGAATTTCAATACTTCGAAATTCAACATAGGCATTTTCATTCTTGTTTCTCTGATTACAAAGAGCACAATAAAGATAGCACCTATAATGAATGAAATTACGACTGTATTAGAACCCCAACCATCATTACCTGCTTCACTGAATCCATAAAGCAATGAACCGAATCCAATGGTACTGAAGATGATACCTGGGATATCTGCTTTTGGATTTTCAGTACGTTGATATAATCTGAACCAAATAAATCCTACTACAACGGCTACGATTCCGATAAAGAACATGCCGTAGAACATAACGTTCCAGTGATAGTTCTGTACGATGTAACCTGATAAAGTTGGTCCGATTGCAGGTGCTAAAATCATCGCGACACCCATGGTACCCATGGCTGAACCACGTTTTTCCGGTGGGAAAATTGTCATAATAACATTAGAACCTAATGGCATTAAGATACCTGCGCCGGCAGCTTGTAATACACGACCTGTCATCATAATTGTAAAGTTCGGTGCCAACGCACAGACTAAAGAACCTATAGTAAATATGACAAGTGAGAATAAATACAATCTTCTATAAGAATACTTTTCAAATAGAAACGCACTGACAGGTATGAAGATACCGTTAACTAACATGAATCCTGTCATCAACCATTGCCCAGTTGAAGCAGAAATATTAAAGTCAGTGTTGATTTTCGGTAATGCCACGTTCAAGAGTGTTTGGTTCAAGATAGCAATGAACATACCGAATAACATCGCCGCTAAAATTACATTTCGTGATACGCCATTACCGAAGCGGAACATAGATTCTTGTTGGTTATTATAATTTTCTCTGGTTTGACGTAATTTTTCTTGATTACGTTGTTTTCTTTCTTCTTCTGTTTCTGTTTCTTCTTTGTCTTCTTGATCTGCTTTATCATTGACTGATTCATCATCTGATGGTGATGTTGAATCTTCGGCTGGTACAGTATGATGTTCCTCATCATGTGGTTGCTCAGTCATTCTTTCATTTTGAGAACGCGAAGGTTGTCGATCTAAGTCGCTCGCTTTAAATTTAGATGTTTGATTTCTGTTACGTGCTTGACGTTGTTCCAGTTTTCGCGAAACTTGTTTCTTATTACGTTTACGAACAAACACATTCACTAACGCAATAAGAACCAATGCGATAACAATATATATAATTAAGGCAAGTGTCATTTAATGACCTCCTTAATTCTTATGAATACTTACTTCAGCATTCATGCCTGGAACAACAGAATTAGATGGTGCAGAGTCTAAAGAAATTTTGACAGGGACAACTTGTGATACTTTAGTATAGTTGCCGTCACTGTTAGAAGAAGGCATTAGTGAGAAGCTGGATGCAGTTGCTTTACCTACTTCGTCTACTTTACCTTTGACTTTAGAATTTTGTCCATCAATTTTAATATCTACATCATTGCCTTTTTCGACATCAGAAACATCTTTTTCATCAACGTTTGCAGTGATGTACAAGTCATCTAAATTATAAGCGTATGCAATCGGAGAACCTGCTTGAACCATGTCGCCTTCGATACCGTCAGTTTTTACAATAGTACCATTTTGAGGCATTTTGATGTCCATTTTTTGAGGTGAACCATCTTCACCTTTACCAGTTACTTCGGCAAGTTTATCGCCTTTGCTGTAATCTTTATTTTCTTTAGCGTCAAATGAGTCTAATTTACCAGAGAGAGGACTGGCTATTTTCATTTGCTCCCCGTCTACTTTCGCATTATCTGTTTTAATATATCCTGTTGCTTGGTTATAGTAATAGAATCCGCCGATTCCGATAAGTACCAAAACAATGATTGTAATGATATTAACCATTATGATCTTCTTCATTTTCTTTCCTCCTATTTGCTATTTAAAGTCACTTTATCTATTATAAAGACGTGTAACTAAAAAAAATACCAACATTTTGTAAAAATGTGTCGGACTGATTTCTCGCGATTAACAGAGGTGCCTTTATAATGAAGAAAAACGCAAAACGTAAAATTTTTGTAAATACCATCGATTTGATGGAAGAATATTCAATTGACGAAATTACTATAAAAATGATTTGTGCATATAGCGGCATTAACCGGTCAACATTTTATGCCCACTTTACCGATAAATATGATTTATTTGAACAAATTCAAGCCTATCACATATCAAGGTACATACAGATAACCAACACGCTCTATCAAAACTTTGGTCGAGTCAGATATAATAAAGAAAAGCTTTTACAATTTTTCCGTATTCAATTCAGATATATTCATCGCTATCGCCGTTTTTTTCATGCGGTATTCATCAGCCACCCTCAAAAAGACTTTGTCATAGAAATGGTGCATCTTACTTATGAGTCTTATGAGAAAGTAATGGCTAAATATACTGATATGGATCATCACATGTATTATGTCCAATATTTAATCGGCGGACAACTCGGCGTCGTATTTTCATGGTTGCGACGTAATTGCGAGGAATCTCCCGAAGAAATGGCACGTATTATGTTGAGAAATACTATAAAAATGCGTGAATTAGAAGAAACTGACCTGCCTAGTTAAATCCGCTACACGCAGGTCTTTTCTTTACAATAATCAACTTCTTTACTATGATTGTAGAGTAAAGAAACTATTAGTTGATTAAAGTCAACTAATTTACATTCAACTTTTAACATTATTGGGAGGTTATTTATGAAAACCATATTGAAGTTCAGATGGATAATTTCAATTATTGTGGTGATTGCAATTGCATGTTCCATTATTTTTGCTCCGAATTTAGCGCAACTTGCTAATGACAAAGGGAAAATCGCTCCACCTAAAGATACAACATCTCAACAATATGATCAGAAATTGAAAGATGTCGGTGCAAATTATAAGAGCATCAGTGCTGTAGTGCAGCTGAATCATAAATTAGATGCATCCAGCAAAAAAGATTTAAAGGATTACATCAAAAAGGTCAAAGATGTTAAGCATGTTAAAACTGTCATTGATCCTTTCGAAAACAAAGATGTTGAAGATAAGTTAGTATCTAAAGATAAAAAATCTGTGATGATTCCAATTGAAACAACGGATGACAAAAATAAAACGTTAGATGCTGTAAAAGATATTAATAAAATCAAACATCAGGATTTTAAAGGGGCTTACGTCACTGGTAACGAAGTTATTAATGATGATATCAATAAAAGTGTCAACGAAGGACTAAAAACAACTGAAATTATTACGGTGATTTTAATTTTAGTTATTTTATTCTTAGTATTCCGTTCAGTCGTAACTCCTTTCGTGCCGCTTCTACTTGTAGGTTTAGCTTATGCCTTTTCGCAAGGTGTATTAGCATTCTTAGTAAAATATATTGATTTCCCTATTTCTATTTACATCCAACCCTTCTTAATTGCATTGCTCTTCGGTATCGGAACCGATTATTGCATTCTGTTATTAAATAGGTATAAAGAGGAATTAGGTAAAGATCAAAGTAATTTCGATGCTGTGTTAAATACTTTCAAACATGGCGGTCGCACAATCTTGATTTGTGCGATTACAGTACTTGTCGGTTTCGCTGCATTATTCTTTGTAGAATTCAGCTTATTCCGTTCTGCTATGGGTATCGCAGTCGGTGTCTTGTGCTTAATGATTATTCTCTTCACATTATTACCGACACTATTGCTCCTACTAGGTGGCAAAGTATTCTGGCCAAGCAAGAAAGCAGCTGATCATAGAGATAATAAATTATGGGGTGCATTAGGTAAATTTACGAATAAGCGTTCTTTCTTAGCATTAGTCATCGTCTTAATTATTATGGTGCCGATTATTGTTTTCGCGCCTAACACGATTACGTATGACAATACAAATGAAATCGGCGATGAATATGATTCTATTAAAGCTATCAATATCATTAAAGACGATTTCAATATGAGCCAAGCATTCCCTGTAAACATTGCTATTAAAGACGATAAGAAATTAAACAATGCTAAAGGTGTTAATGATTTAGAAGCACTTTCCCAATCTATTGAGAAAGTAAAAGGCGTTAAAAGTGTCAGCACTATCACACGCCCTACTGGCAAACCTATTAAGCAATTATCAGCTACTGATCAATTAAATCAAATTCAAAGTAAATTGACAGACGCTAATAATGGTCTCGGTCAGGTCAATGAGGGACTTGGTCAAATGGACTCACAAGTTAAACCTTATACTGACCCAAGTCGTGTTCAACAAGCGATGCAACAAGGCAGTCAATCACCGCAGCAAGCTGGACAACAAGTCACACAACAAGCTGGTGAAATGTCTAAAGCGCTTGAACAATCTCAACAAGGTATTTCTAAAGTACAAAATGGACAATCACAAATTCAAGAACGTCTTAAAGACATGTCTGAAGATAAAGGCATGAGTAAGTCAGGCATGTATGTGACAGATGATATGTTGAAAGATAAGAAATTAAAACAATCTGTCGATCAATATAGTAAAGGTGACGGCAAAGTACTGTTATTGAATGTTGAATTAAAAGATGATCCGTTCTCTAAAGCTTCAATGAATACAGTTGAACGTATTCATAACACTGTAGATAACCAAGTCAAAGGAACTGCGTTTAAAAATAGTGATATTGAATATGGCGGTACATCTTCTTCTAATAACGACTTGCAAAAAATCATTGATAGCGACATGGCTAAAGCCATCGCGCTTATAACAGTATTCTTGTTCGTTGTACTCTTGATCTTTGAACGTTCAATTATTATGCCGTTGTATATGATTGCTTCTATTTTAATCACTTACTATGCTTCTATCGGTGTCGCTAATTTAATCTTTAACGACATGCTCGGCATGGGAGGTTTATTATTAGTCGTTCCATTCTTCAGTTTCGTTGTACTGATGGCGCTCGGTATTGATTATGCCATCTTCTTAGTCAACCGCTTCAATGAAGAAGTCGACGCAGGCAAATCGATTACTGAAGCGTTGCTGACTTCAATGAGTAAAATGGGTACGGTTATCATGACTGCTTGTATCATCTTAATCGGTACGGTTGCAGCGCTTTATACTTCTGGTGCAATGACATTAATGGAAATTGCAACTGTTATTATTTTAGGTTTAATTATTTATAACCTATTCATGTTGCCACTCTTCATTCCAGCATTGATTAAATCATTCGGACCTGGAAACTGGTGGCCATTTAAAACACATGTTAAGAACCACAAAGACGCGTAAGATAAAAATGGAGCGGGAGAACGACCTGTAAAGGTGGTTCTCCCGCTCTTTTGCTTTTTCTGCCCTGCTACTCTCCAGGGGTTTCTTTTCCCGAAAAGGTTTTAGCGATTAAGAGGTGCAGTATGATTAAGATGACTGAGGTGATGCTGATTATGATCAGATACGGTATATAGCTGTGCTCGCCCATCAGGCCTACGAGTGGAGTACTGATGCCACCTATCAGGGTTTGGACTAATCCCAGCAGACTTGAAGCGCTGCCGCTGCCGCCTGTTCTTTCGTCCATCGCTACTGAAAAGGAGATGGTCGCGATTCCTGTAACGGGTCCTACTAGCAGCAGGAAGGCGATGAATAAGAAGATAATCGGCAAATGAAGGGTCAAGACGATGGTAATGGTGATGACGCCTATGATTTGCACGAGTGTATAGCCGCGCATAATGGCAAGTGGTTCGAAGTAATCTACGAGTTTACCTGCAAGTTGTGACGAGATAATCAACCCAATTCCGATGATTGCAAACATCCAGCTGAAGGCTTGGGGTGAAAGCGTGTAGATGCGTTGGGTGATGAAGGGTGAAGCGGATATGTAACTGAATAAGATGACAAAGGTCATGCCTTGTAAGAGCATCGGCAAGACAAATTTCGGTCTTTGCAAGAGTGCTTTGAATTGCTTGATAATGGATAGAATATCGGCAGGTTCGCGTGCTTGTTTGCTCAATGATTCTGGAATGCGCAAACTGGTTGAGAGCACCATGAAGATGCCGAAAATTGTTAAGATGATGAATACCATGTGCCAGTTCGAGAAGATTAAGATAATTCCTCCCAATGTGGGTGCTAATACGGGTGCGACACCGTTGACGAGCATAAGGACTGCTAGGAATTTAGTTAGTTCTTTCCCGCTATACATATCGCTGGCAATTGCACGTGAAATCACGGCTGCAGCGCCTGCACATAATCCTTGTACTAATCGTAAGCTAATCATCATCGTGATATTGATTGAAAAGATGATGCCGAGGCTTGCAAGTGTATAAACAATCATCACAATAACGAGTGGTTGTTTTCTTCCGACAGCATCCGAAATAGGTCCCATCAATAAGTTACCGAATGCCAGCCCGACCATAAATAAAGTCAGCGTCAGTTGTGCTGCGGACGTTGTTGTATGGAAATCAGTTCTGATTTGGGGCAATCCTGGTAAGAACATATCAATTGATAGTGCGCCGATTGCGGTTAAGGCACCTAATATGATGACTAGAAAGATGGTTGGTTTCTCTCTTTCTATATGGGTGTGGCTCACAAAATCTCCCTCTTTCTCTATAGATAAACATTAGTTTAATCGTATACTTTAATACGACTGAAATAAAGTATTATTTTAAGATTGTTGAAAAGAAAAAGAGCAAAATAGAAATCTATGGATGGATTTCATTATTTCGCTCTTCAGTATTATTCTTTATTACTGATAATTTTCAAATCTGACTCATCATCGCTTTTAGCTGGGTGCTTTGCTGAATCTTCTAATTTATATTTAGAAGTGACCCATACACCTTGGCTATTGATATTTTGTACTTCCGCATAGACATTAGAACCTTCTTGTGAGACATCCACAACTTGCGGACTTTGTATCAAAGACTGAATGCCCTGTCCTGTCTGAAAGTTTTGTTTCATCGTTTTATAATCTGCAGTATCCGGCTTGAAAAAATTTGAAATGCTCGCAAAGTTATTTGTGCCTGCTGCGTTATTCATAGCTAAGGAATACTTATTGAAGAATTTAGTGACTTTATTTTTCAAACTATTTTCTTCTTTTTCTTTCTCTTTCACGTATTTATCAATTTTATCTTTTTCAAATTCTAAACGTACTGGGGTATTTGATTTCAGCTCATTCGGATATAGTTTAATAGTACTTGATTTGAAAGTTTTACCTTTAGCTTTCCCTTCAGCAGTAACTTCTATTTCTTCAGTTACGGGATAAGGTCCATATAATTTAGCGTGATCATAGCTGTATTGCTTGCCGTTAATTTTAACTTTTGTATCCTTTTTATCTAGTTTGTCTGCACCTTCTAAATTGATATTCAAGTTAGCTTCTGGGAAGTTTTCATGAACATCGACGGTTTCACTGTTGCTGTTTTTAAATGAGAAGGTTAAGTAACCGATGAACTTTCCGTTATCATTCTCTTTAGTAGCTGGAATTTTATAGATACCTGGGATAAAGTTGCCTAACATCGTCGGCTTATTCGGTTCTGCAATTACCTTTCTCTTCTTGTCATCTGCACGGAAAACATAAGTCGTTTTTGATTTTTTCTTGATAATCGCTTTTTTAGTTTCTGTAGCAAAACCGATATTATCAAAGAAGATATAACGACGTCCGTTCATAGTGACTCTTAATATTTTGTTTCCGTCAGGCGTTTTAATGTATCCAGCATCTTTTTGATGTTGGTCAATATCATGGACAGTAGCGTTCAACTCTTTATCAAATTTTTTCAAACCGATTTCATTCTTAATATATTTGATAAAGGTCTCCGCTTCATCGCTGCCCACTTTATTATCCCGTGTACTTAAAATATTCGAAATCCGTTGCGTGTCATTACTTTTCACGGCGTTTACAAATATTTTAGCTTGGGCTTCGGGAGAGTTATAATTCTTCAACAAGGAAAAGAGGATAATCAATAATATCACTATAAATATCCCAATGCCCCACGGTACCATTTTACGGATAGTTTGATTGATATTCTCTTTAGAATTTGTTTCCGTCTTTCTTTTCTGCACATTTCTATTTTCCGAATTATCTTGTTTTCCATCCTGAGATTGTACCATTGTCATTCACCTCAATTAATCCGATTCTTACGAAGAAATATTTCCTGGGAAATTTCTTCTAGGTTGTGCTTATCGTTTCTATCTCGTCTATTGATATTGCATATGTATTTAATTCATCAGTTTAAATTAATTTTTTTTACATTTAACCCGAACAAATTTTACAGGGAATTTACTTGAAAGTAAAATTATTTCTCTATTCGCCTTCAGTTTTCGTATCATTACTATTATAAAGTACCCCTCGCTAAAATAATATACTTATTTAGACTTAGCTTCGAAATTATAACTAATGAGGAAGCGAGACCGAGATAACTGTAATTTGTAATGTTTTTGTCGTCTCTTTTTCATGTCATTTTTGGTTAACTGGACTCTATTAAAAAGTTTGAAGTGAACTAATGCCCTATTTGCTTTGCTGCTCGCTGTTGATAAAACAGGCTGAGACTTAAATTTTTGTCCCAGCCTGCTTCTTATATATACTTATAATTGATTCTCTTTCACATATTCTTTTATACGTTGATCTATGATACTTAAATTTTCAGCAGTTTCTTCAATTTGCTTTTCACTTAAATCCTGTACTAAATAAACAGCGACTTCACTGACTATCTTTTTAGAACGCTCGATATATTCGCGCCCTTTCGGGGTCAACTTCACATATTTTAAACGTTGGTCTACACTCGCATTTTGTTTCTCCCATTGGATGAGATCTAGTTTAATCAACTTTTTCACACGACGGCTGATTGCTGCTTTATTGACGCCTTGTTTCTCAGTGATTTCTGATAAGGTGAGTGATTTATTGTTGTCTAATAACAGCACTGCTTGAGATTGTTCCATAGATACATTGTATTCATGTCGCAAATCTTCTAGCAGTTTGGCAACCATGGAATTGATATCTTCCAAGAAATGATCCATAAAGTCGATATGTTGTTCAATATTTTGCATGAGTTTTCTCCTTCATTTAGTTAAATATTTTTCCGAAGTATCGTTTAGCTTAAACTACACTATTCTTCTTCTGTCTTTTTAAGGATACCATATTGAAAGAAACTTAAGAAAAAATAGGGTAAAATTAAGTACATGAATTCTTGAGGACTGAGGTCAATGACATTGTTTATTTCTATAATACTTAGTATTTTACTGTTATGCAGTTATATATATTTATTTTTCAACCAACGACATGGTTTAAATATTATCTCGTTTTTTCTTAGTTTAATCACTGGTTTCTGTATAATTATTATACATTTATTAACAGATACATTTCCATATGATTTGACCATTATAACTTTAATCGGCGGACTCTTATTACTGTATAAGCACCGTGCGATTTTCGAATGGAAAAGCGCTCGTATGTTTTTATTACGTTTGTTTGGCTTAGCAATAGCTATTGGATTACTTGCTTGTGCCTTTTACCTGCTCAGCTGGCTGCCTGTTCCTATTTTAAATGGTATTTTATTATGGTTATGTTGGATTACTGCCAGTGCATTATTTGCGCTCGTTCATTATTTAAGTTGGTCTTCTGCTTATAGTATGATTGATTACCCTAAGCCGACCGATTTAATTATTGTCTTAGGGGCAGGACTATACCGTGAAAAAGTAACCCAGATGCTGGCTTGGCGTTTAGATCGTACAGTCGCGCTCTATCTAGCACAAGACCACCCTACTTATATTGTAGTGAGCGGGGGCAAAGGCGAAGGTAACCAAGTATCAGAAGCTGAAGCGATGAAAACTTATTTAATAGAACAGCATGTACCCGCTTCACATATTATTATGGAAGCTGCTTCTCATAGTACTTATGAAAATTTATATAATACCAAGCAGATTTTAGCAGATCAATTATCCCTCCGCCCACGAAATGTTACTATCGTTTCAAGTCAATTTCACGTTTTGCGCGCCTTACGTTTGTCACAAGTATTAAAGTTGAAAGCAAGCGGTCTTGGAAGCCGTACACCTTATGCCTTTTTCGATACAGCCTTAATTCGTGATTACTTAGCATTAATGTATTGTTATAAATTATTACTTACCATCTATTTCGGCTTACTATTCATCTTCAGTATTCTAGAGACCAACCCTTTCTTATTGAAACTATTAGGGATAGCAAATTAAAAAGTCGACGAAAATTTTGAAAGTTTTCGTCGACTTTTATTTGTGTTCAAATGTTTATTGTTTATACTATTTCACTTGCATCTTCTTTATTTAATATTTTTCCATCAAACAAATCGATCACGCGGTCTGCATATTTAAATAATCTGCGGTCATGCGTAATGAGAATGCCTACCATGTTTTCTTTAGTAATACGCTCACGAATCATTTGCGTCACTTCTGTAGCGCGGTGAGCATCTAAACTGGCTGTAGGTTCGTCTGCCAAGATAATTTTCGGATTATTCATAAAGGCACGCATAATCGCCACGCGTTGTTTTTCTCCTCCAGATAACATATGCGGATATGCTTTCAAACGGTGTGTCAACCCGATTTGGTCGAGCAAACGGCGTGCACGCTGATCTGCATCTGCTTTGCTCATTCCCGCTTCTTGCCCTACAATTGTCAATTGTTCTAGCACTGATAAGTAAGGGACTAAATGCGAAGCTTGGAAGATGAATCCAATTTCAGTCAACCGCATTTCTGCTTTGGATTTTGCTTTATTGAACAAGGGTTGCTGATTATATAATATCTCGCCAGAATCTTGATCTTGCAAGCCACCTAATATTGTTAATAATGTTGATTTACCAGAACCAGAGGCGCCACTTAAAATAACGAATTCGCCAGGCTGTACTTCGAAATCCACACCTTTGAGAACATCTGTCTTCGCTTCTCCAGTACCGAATGATTTTGTAATATTTTTAACTTCTAAAGTCATTAAGCTTCCCCTCCTATTGCTTGTATTGGATTCACTTTGACTAATTTAATGAATGACAGTGACGCGCCGATAATCGCTACAAGTATAAATACTCCGATAACCAGCAGCATATTGGTAATAGTGATATGGAACGGCATCGTAACAGGCATAAACATCGATAAGACGCTAATAATAAGAACTGAAATAACTACACTTATCATCGTTACTAATAAAATTTGGAACACAAGCGACCATAAGAGATGTCTTGTACGAATACCAATCGCTTTCAAAATACCAATTTCTGATATTTTTTGAATTGTCATGACATAGAAGAATGCACTTAATACAATAGCAGTGATGAAGAATAAGCTGATGATCATCATATTTAACGGCGCTTGTTCCGCATTATAACTTGGTATATTATCTGTTAACGTTTTTTCGCTTACCACTTTCACACCAGAGATGTCATCTAATTTATGCTGTTCTGCTTTTGTCATGTTTTTTACAGGATAAAAAGATGCAGCTTTCGGCATGAGTTGATCAAATTCATGATTGGTCGTCATCACGGCTGAACTATGTGAATACATCGTATCGTTCATAATCCCTACAATCTTATAAGCTTCGCCATGCCCTTTCATTTTAACTTTGTCGCCAATTTTCAATCCTTCTCCAGTCAGTTTTTTATTGACCGCAATTTCATTGTTTGATTGAGGATAATGCCCTTTCGTTAAGGCTGGTTTGAAATCTTTGACAGGGTTAATCAATAAAATGTCCAAATCATTCGTTTGATCTGAAACCATTGTTTGTTGTCCTAATTTAAAAGGTTTCTCATTAATAATATTTTCGATATCGTTTTGCTTGTCAGGTTTAATTATCGATTTCTCAATCACAGGTTGCTTGATATCTTGCACTACAAATTTATCTGCTTGCATATTATTTAGCATGGAAATATTTTCGCGTCCAAGCCCTTGAGCAAGTCCGCTGATGAACAGTACCATGCTTGAAAGTAGCAAGATAATCAACATGATTAAGATGAATTTGAATTTATAGAATGTCATTTCTTTCCATGCTAATTTCATTGTTCATTTCTCCTTCTTTTTTTATGATACTTTTATTCTAGAAGGACTATATGAACTGAATATGAACTTTAAGGAAAAAAGAAAATCCGTATGAGAGATAGCGGTTGAGGGTGTATGAATGAAATAGGTATAATAACTTTAAATCATATTGTAGGAGAGGATAGAATGACAACGTGCTTAATTGTAGATGATGATTACCAAATTCTGCATTATGTTTCTTCCTATTTAGAAAAAGAAGGATTTAAAACAGCGACACAACCAAGTGCTGAAGGTGCTCTGACTTATTTAGAACAACATCATATAGATATTGCGATTGTGGATATTATGATGAATGGTATGGATGGCTTTGAACTATGTCAGAAGCTAAAGGAAAACTATGAATTACCTGTCATTATGCTGACCGCACGTGATGCGTTAAGTGATAAAGAAGAAGCTTACTTAACAGGCACAGATGACTATGTAACGAAACCGTTCGAAGTGCAAGAGCTTATTTTTCGCATCAAAGCTGTATTGCGTCGTTATCAAATTAATGCAGAAAATGAACTGGAAATCGGCAATTTAACATTAAATCAATCTTATTTAGAAATCGCTACAGAAAATAAAACGATGACCTTACCTAATAAAGAGTTTCACCTGTTATTTTTATTAGCCAGCAATCCTAAACAAGTATTTAGTCGTGAAGAATGTATTGAACGCGTATGGGGATTTGATTATGACGGCGATGACCGAACTGTGGATGTACATATCAGACGTTTGCGTAATCGTCTGGCTAAAATCGGAAGTAATGTCAGCATTGAAACGGTACGCGGTTTAGGTTATAAGGTGGAAGCTCATGTTTAAAACACTCTATTCCAGAATTGCGATTTATACTGTCGTCATTATGTTGTTTAGTGCGGTCGCAAGTTTTATTCTGTCCAACATTTATTACCATGTGCAACTGAAACCTTCTAATGACCATAAAATTATGACCACACTGAAAGAAGCCAAGCATTATCAAGAAGAAACGCATACTAAGGATATGCCGGCTTATTTCCAACACATCAGTGAGCTGAATTTTCAAGTTTTGACCATCAATCAAGCAGGTCAAAGACAGTTTTACGGTGACCATTTTCGTCGCGATAATCTCTCTGAAAAAGCAATTCATCAAGTAATGCATGAAAAAGATTATCACGGTATACGTAATCATCCTTATCAACTATTTGTTACCGGCTTTTTCGATAACGAAACGGCCAATACAGTCGGTACCGCTTTTCATACGCCTGAAGGCAAAGTAGCTGTCTTTATTCGCCCAGATATTGGAAAATCATTCAGTGAATTCCGCGTCTTTTTAGCAATTCTATTAGTGTTATTGTTGCTCATTTCAATGCTCTTAATCATCAGTTCGACTTATGCTCTGATTAAGCCGATTTCGCAATTAAAACGTGCAACGAACCGATTAATGGAGGGCGATTTCAACACGCCGATTGTGACTACTCGAAAAGATGAACTCGGAACCTTGCAATATCGCTTTGATCAAATGCGTTTATCCTTAAAACAATTAGATGATATGCGTCAGCACTTTGTGCAAAATGTTTCGCATGAAATTAAAACGCCTCTGACACATATTCATCAATTATTAGATCGATTGAGTATGACTGACAGCGAGCAGGAACGTGAATATTATATTGCAGAAATCTATGCAGCAACGAATCGTTTGAGCAATCTCACACGCGCTTTATTATTGTTGGCAGAATTAGATAATCATGAGCACCTTGAATTTAAAGACAAGATTGAACTTGCTGAACTTATCCGTTTAATTATCCGCCATGAACAATATTCCATTGATGCTAAAGATCTGATTGTCTTGACTGATATTGAAGATATGGCTATCCAAGGTAATTATCGGTTAATTTACCAAGCCTTCCAAAATGTAATTTCTAATGCGATTAAATATTCAGAACAAGATGGCAGTATTGATATTGAAATTGCACCTTCGGAAAAAGATAGAAATCAAATCGTCTGTCGTGTGACTGATGATGGGCCAGGTATGACTGAAGAAACCCAAGCACACTTATTCGAACGTTTCTATAAAGGAACGCACTCGGCTACCAGCAATGGACTTGGTTTGGCTATTGCTCAAATGATAGTTCAACTCCATGGAGGGACTATTGAAGTTGAGAGTACACCTGGAGAAGGCAGCACCTTTATCATTACACTGACTAAAAATATTTAAAAATAAGTGGCTGGAACATTGATTTGTCCCAGCCACTTCTGCTTTTATACTTTATGAAATTATTGTAAGTTTAAATATTTATCTTCTTCGGCTTTTACTTCTTTATATAGTTCAGCATTTTTAGCTAAAGATTGTCCGAAAGATGGAATCATTTCTTTGATTTTATTTTCCCATTGAGGAAATTCATCTTTAAAGCAACGTTGTAAGATGTCCAGCATTACGTCGACTGCAGTAGAGGCACCTGGAGAAGCACCTAATAACGCAGATAACGTGCCGTCTTCATTCACGATAACTTCAGTACCGAATTGCAACGTACCTTTACCTTTGTCTGTATCTTTGATGACTTGCACACGTTGTCCAGCCACTACAGGACTCCAGTCTTCTTTCTTCGCAGTTGGAATAAATTCTCTTAATTCTTCAATGCGTTCTTCATCAGACAACATTAATTGTGAAATCAAGTATTGTGTTAAAGGCATTTCTTTCACACCTGCTGAAAGCATTGTTAACAAGTTGTTTGGTTTTACAGATTTGATTAAATCCATGTTAGTACCTGTTTTCAAGAACTTCGGTGAGAAGCCAGCAAATGGCCCAAACAATAAAGATTTTTTACCGTCAATGTAACGTGTATCTAAGTGCGGCACAGACATTGGAGGTGCGCCTACTTTAGCTTTACCGTATACTTTCGCATCATGTTGTTCCACAATTTCAGGATCTTGGCATACTAAGAAGATACCGCTGACCGGGAAACCGCCGATGTGTTTAGATTCTTTAATGTTTGTTTTTTGGAGAAGCGGTAAGCTTGCGCCGCCTGCCCCGATAAATACAAAGTCAGATTCATAAATTGTGACATCGTCAGTAAGTAAATCTTTGACTTTCACTTTCCAAGTGCCGTCTTTTTGCTGCTTGATATTCAACACTTGATGTTCATATTCAACTTGTACACCATTTTCTTCTAAGAAATTGAATAATTTACGTGTCAACGCTCCGAAGTTGACATCTGTACCTGATTCATCACGGCTTACAGCTACTGGCACAGGACTCGTACGATTTTCCATCATCAATGGCAGCCACTCAGCAATTTTATCTTTATCTTCAGTCATTGTCATTTCTTTAAAAAGTGCATTCTCAGTCAGTGCTTTGACGCGACGTCTCAAGAAGTCGACATTACGTACGCCGATGACAAAACTCATATGCGGTACGCTGTGAATAAATTCTTCTGGCTGTGTTAAATTTCCGTGTTTCACTAAATAAGTCCAAAATTGTTTGGAAACTTGGAATTGTTCATTGATTTTTAATGCTTTTGAGATATCTAGAGAGCCATCAGGCATTTCTTTAGTATAGTTCATCTCACATAATGCAGAATGCCCTGTCCCTGCATTATTCCAAGCATTTGAACTTTCTTCTGCTGGTTCTTTCAATTTTTCAAAAACTTTAATTTCTTTTTCCGGTGCAACTTTCTTTAGTAAAGTACCTAATGTCGCACTCATGATTCCGCCACCGATTAAGATGACATCTGTTTTGCTATGTTGTGCACTCATAACAAATACAGCCCCCTTTTTAATAATAAAGATGACATCAGCTTAAGCATGCCTCTCAACCCTCTCTTGAGAAAGCGCTTTCTGCTACAAAAATAAAACACACCTAAGAAACGTCTTTAGTTGTTAGGTTACAACCACTTTGATGTAGTGAAGATTATTTTGTTCTATTCCTTTATTATATACGGAAACCATGCAAGACAAAAGGGGTAAGGGTACTTATTCAACAAATTAATCATTAATACCTTTTTAAGACATAGGTACTTTGCATTCAATCATGGGTAATATGCTATAATTAAGTGAATATTTCAGGAGGAGCTGACAAGATATGAAATCAATTACATTCTTAATGCACAACATATTTGCTATGGGCGGAACGGTCAAAGCTGTGACCCAATTAGCGAATGTATTGGCAGATAAAGGACATGATGTAGAAATTATTTCCGTATTCAAAGGCAGCAAGACTCCTTACTTTAAGCTTCATGGCAATATCAAAGTCACTGCTTTAGTTGACTATAACTTAAGACCTGCCAACATCTTAAGTATTACCATGAATCGATTGCGTAAATGGACGCCTTTTTTCAAACCATCTACCATTTCTAGTTACGAACCTGGTTTGAACCAGTTTTCCAGCTATGTTGAAAAAAAGATCCTGCGTGCCATTTCTGAAGTGGATACAGATATCTTAGTAGGTACACGTGCAAGTTATAATATCTTAGTTGCAGAACACGCTTCAGATACAGTCACAACTGTAGGAATGGAGCATATGAATTTAAATGCCTATCCTCGTGCCTACCAAAAAGAAATCATTGAAGCTTATAAAAATTTAGATGCTATTACAACATTGACGGATTCTGATAAAAAGGTATATGAAAAATTAACACATATTCCAGTCTATACGGTTCCTAATATGATTAATGAATCACGCATTGAAATTCCTAAAAAACCTCAAATTATTGCGGCTGGACGCTTGGAATATGAAAAGGGTTTCGATTTGCTATTACGCAGTATTGAATTGATCCAAGATAGCTTACGGGAAATGAATTACTCACTTAAAATTTATGGCGACGGTCAGCAGCGCCATGATTTAGAAGAATATATTCAACATCATCAATTAGGCGATATCGTTTCTATCCATCCTTCTACGATGCATTTGCCCTTACGGTTGGCAGAAAGTACCATCACTGTCGTCCCATCTAGAAATGAAGGTTTCGGTTTAATTATTTTAGAAGCGATGAATCAAGGCAATATCGTTATCAGCTTTAAAGGAAATGCTGGCCCTGAAACTTTAATTCGTTCTGGTTATAACGGCTATTTGTCCGAATATCATAATATCGAAGATTTAGCGGATGATATTTCAAATGTGATTTCTGCCCCTCCTTCTGAACAAGGAAAAATCGTAGAGCGTGGCTTTGAAACTGTAGCGCACTATTCTCCAGAGCGTGTCTATCAAGATTTCATGAAAGTAATTAACGACTAATAGTCAGGGGGAGCAGAACAGCTGTCTATACACTTTCGACAGCTCGCTCCTCATTACCACGCAAAAAAGACGACTTTCACTTTCATTCGTGAAAATCGTCTCTTTTTTATACCAATTAGAATATTAACGCTAAGATAAATGTCCAGATACAGATGAATGCCAAGATACCCACACTGAATCTAAGTGACATTTTCAAGAGTTCAGATTCTTTACCTACTTCTTTAACTGCAGCAGTGGCAATCGCAATGGATTGCGGAGAAATAATTTTTGCTGCTACGCCACCTACAGTATTCGCAGCTACAAGCAAGCCGCCGCTTACGCCGATTTGGCTAGATACTGAAGCTTGAATTGGTGCGAATAAAGAGTTGTTGTTCACAACGGAACCTGTCATGAATACACCAATCCAACCTAAGATTGGTGAAAGTAATGGGAAGATACCGCCTGTTTTAGAAATACCTTGTCCCATTGCAGCACTTAATCCGCCATAAGTTGTTAATTTAGATACAGCTAGGATGAAACAAATTGTGAAGATGGAAATCCATAACTCTTTAAATGTTTCTCCTAATAAGTGTCCTGCATCTCCCCAAGTTGTATTTTTAGAAAGCAGCAAAGTAATGATAATTGTAAGTAAAATTGCTGTTCCTGTTTGACCAATAATATTGAAATTCAATGTGATTGCTTTATGAGTCGCTTCGCTCATTGTACCTGGCAATGGAATTGCAGCTGTTAAGAAACTCAATGCACCGCCTGGTAAGAATAATTTTTTAAAGAACGGCATACTCCAAATCATTACGAATATAGTTAAAATGTAGAAAGGACTCCAAGCATAAAGCACTTCTTTAACTGTTAATTTTTTGATAGCAGGAGGTTCTGCATCTTTCTGAATTCTGAAAATATGTTTCGGTTGGAATTTTCTGCTGAATAAAGCTAAAGCACCCATTGTTGCAAGCGGCGGAATGATGTCTGCCAATTCAGGTCCTTGCACTAAAGTAAGGATACCTTGCAACACTGTATAAGTAATGGATACTACTAAGATTGCTGGTAAAGTTTCTTTGATTCCTTTGAAACCATCAATAATGAAAATCAATAAGAATGGAATAAAGAAGTTAATTAAAGCTAAAGTAAATGTTGAATAACGTGAAACTTCAATAGCAGTAATGCCGCCATGCAAATTCAATGTATCAATAACTGCAACTGGCAAACCGATTGCCCCAAATGCGCCAGCTGCTGCATTCGCTACTAAACATAACATCGCTGCTTGTAATGGCTTAAATCCTAAATAAATCAATAACAAAGCACAGATTGCGATGGGTACACCGAAGCCGGCTGCACCTTCTAAGAATGCGTTGAAACAAAAACCGATTAATAATAATTGAATACGTTGGTCTTGTGAAATGCTTGCGATACTATCTTGAATCATTCCGAACTGACCAGTTTTAGTTGATAATTTGTACAACCATACTGCCATGACAACAATGTAACCGATAGGCAGCCAACCTTGATAGAATCCTTCGACTACTGCCCCAGCTGCCATTCCTCCTGGCAATTTAAACAGAATAACTGCTACGAGCAATGTCACTACTAAAGTGGTAATTGCTGCATAAATCCCTTTCATTTTGAAAATAGTCAAACATAACAAGAACAAAATAATTGGAATACTTGCTACTAGACTAGATATTACAAGATTGTTAAATGGATCAAATGATGAAACTAACATATCTTACCCCGCTTCTTTCTATTTTTTTATTTGTTTTATGTTTTACTTTATTTATCATTGTGAATTAATTCACATATAATATACCACGTTTCCCATGCCTGTACAATCTTTTTTTCAACATTTTTTCGAGCTGTTTTGCATGTTGAAATCCTGTGTTTTCAATGTATACGCTTACATCCATGCTATTACTCGCATTACTGTTATAGTCATTTTTCAAAATTTAATAATACAGTTTTTCGGTTTCGGAAAAACTTTCTCCCATTACCCTTTACGTTCTCTTTCCTTCTTTTTAATGGAAGTGATAAAATAGAGTTTAATAGATTATGACAATAATGCTTTAAAACATGTGGCATTTTATTCATATGAAAATCAAAGAGGTTTTATAATGAAAATATTAAAATTAGATTATCAGCCAAAGGATGAAATGTTATTTGCTTTAAAAAAAGCACTGAAGAATGGTTATACGCATTTTATTCCTAGTGATTTAAATATAGATATCTATCCAGATCAACTGGATGCGCTCACGCCTATAGAAACGAAACAGTCTGTAATTGTCGATTATACGATTGACCACTATTATCAAAATGACTGTCGTTATTTTGGTAATCATTCACTCACTTTTGACGAATGGATGAACAATATCAATCATTATCCGAATATGATTTTTAATATTAAACAAAGTATTCAACGGTTAAAAGCTGAGGGTTTGGAAACAGCTTTCGATCTTGCCGTGTCTATTTTGCTTTTTAATAAAGTAGAAGTGAATGGGCACGTCGTCTTTGACTTTAAAGAAAGTTGCCGTACATCTGCTTCTTTCTATACATTGCTTAAGGAAAAGGAATTCTCAGGCCTGACACAGTTTAATTTAAATAAATTAGCCTATCTGCATTATCATAAAAGACCTTTCAAACTTAATACGTGCGAATTACCAGATCATCCACGCTTTATAGACAAGATGTTATGGAATACACGCTTTACGGCTCCGCATTTCGTTACGAGTGCATTGCTTGATCGTTCATATACTAAACATCAGAATGCTAGTAATATCTATGAACCAACGTCAACAGACTTAAATGGAGCCGTAGTCTTCCTCGGATTTGATTATAGTTTCAGAGGGAATTCGCGTTATCTATTTAACTATTTTGCGAAGCATCATTCGCAGTATCCGGTTTATTTCATTACTTCAGAAGCTACTGGTCCGCATTTTATACAACCGGATGACCCTGAAGCTGAAGACTTAATCAACCAAGCCAGCGTCATCGTAGCTGAAAGCTATATTCCTGACCATCTGAAACCTAATGGTACAATTATTCAACTATGGCACGGCACACCTATCAAGCAGTTATTTTTAGACAGTAAAGAACCATATCAAAACCAAGAAATCTATAATTATCGGGCACGCAAATACAATAAATGGACCCATCAAAATTATTTGATTTGCGATAGTATACGAGCTGCAGAATTATTTAAGACAGCCTTTCCGATGCAATATAGTGAAATTGCAGCTTGTGGCTACCCGCGTGTACGCTATCTTATTGATAAGAAGAATGATAGACCTTATGTCCGCTTTATTAAAAATGAACTTCAATTGAATCCAGATAAGCCGACACTGCTCTATGCGCCAACTTGGCATCACGAGAGTCATCAAGAAGATTTACTGCCGATGACAGAGCAATTGCTTGCACATTATAATGTGATTTACAAAGGTCATATCGAAGAGGAACACAATATGGCGGAATACTTGCCGAAAGAAGTCATTATTCCTACTGCACATTTGGAGACACAAGATTTAATCCTCGCATCCGACGTCGTATTGAGTGATTATTCTTCTATCGTATTTGACGCCTTAACTATCAATATGCCGACTGCACTTTATACGCCAGATGTAGCAACTTATGAAAAGGAACGTGGCTTATATCCAGAAGTGTGGCAAACATTCGAGCGTGTGCGTTATGAAAATGCGGAACCTCTAATAGAAGATTTAATTCATCAACGTATTAAGCCTATCGGCAATCCTTATATCAATCGTAATAACCATTCAGTTGAAACTATTTCAAGTTTAATCGTGCAAAATCTGCCCGCTTCAACGCGCAAACGTAAGTCTACTAAATAAAATAAATAGCAAAAGCTCGAGTACAGAAATTAAGAGTCTGCACTCGAGCTTTTTTAACTTCCTAATTATTGTTGACCATTATATGCTGGATCGATTACACTTGCTTCGCCTTTTTGGTTGATACTAACAATGGTATAGGTTCCAGGTTGCGCTTGATTAGCAAAACTGAAGACATAAGAATAATTTCCATTACCTAAATTGTCGATGCCATAATCATTGTAAACATTTTGTTGACCATTTAAGGCATTCGCTTCATTTTGAGCTGTTGTTAATGATTGCGGGAAATTCGGTAAATGTTTCAAAGCATCTTGGTTATTAGCGGGTGCTTGTACAATAGTGCTGGCTGCAGGTACTGCATTTTGACCTTGATACGGTGCAATATAACCCGTTTGCGTAGTATTAGCATTTTGACGTGCATCTGCACTAGCATTAGTGGTATTCGCAGCCCCTTGATTTTGACTTGCATTATCCGTTTGAGCGGCCTGCTGATTGTTTTGACTATTACCATCACTGTTACCAGTATTATCTGCCGAGTTGCCTTCTGTCCCAGCAGATGCATTGCTAGAGTTGCTGTTTGAAGTAGCTTTATCAGAACTGTTGCTGTCACTAGAAGATGAATCAGCAGAAATTGATGCATTCTTATCATCTGACTTTGAATCTTTCGCAGCCTTATCATCTTTCTTACTCTTACTGTCGTCTTTTTTACTGTTGTTACTTTCTTGTGTCGTCTTATCTTTGTCCTTGTGCTCATCTGCTTTCTTACTGTCATCGCTATTGCCACACGCAGCAAGCACCAGAGATAAAGTTAAGATGCCGGCAAATAATTTCTTCATTGAATTTCCTCCTCATACTATAAATCTTTTTTAAACACTTACTAAACTATACACCACTATTATATTTTACAAACCTTAAAATTGTTAAAATTCTTTTAATCTTTAATTCTTATACACTTTGAAGCCTCACAAATCAGCAACCACTCTTCCAGTTGTTGTCCCCTTTCTTTCATGTTAAACTTTTTTTAATTTAAATTATCGAAAGGGAGCAATAGATATGACAGAGACATTCCAAGCTTATTTTGCGGAAAAGAAAGATGGGAAAGTGACTTCCTCCTTTAAGAATTTACCTTTCAGTGAATTAGACAATGGCGATGTGCTAGTACGCGTCGATTATACAAGCATTAATTTCAAAGATGCCTTAGCAGCAGTCAAAGGTGCAGGTGTGGTAAAAGAATATCCGATTATTCCAGGAATCGATTTAGCAGGAACGGTAGTAGAAGCTGATTCTTCTGCCTATAAATCTGGAGATAAAGTCATTGTAACAAGTTATGATTTGGGGGTTACACACCACGGCGGTTTCAGTGAATATGCACGCGTAAAAGAAGATTGGATTGTACCGCTTCCTAAAGGATTAACTTTAGAAGAAGCTATGATTTATGGCACAGCCGGCTATACAGCTGCGCTAGCGATTCAGAAATTAGAAGATAATGGGCTAACTGTTGAAGGTGCGCCTGTTTTAGTTCGAGGCGCGAGTGGCGGTGTCGGCAGTTTAGCGGTAATGATGTTGAGCAATATCGGTTATAAAGTAGTAGCAAGTACAGGCAACGAAAGCGCTGCAACGTACTTAAAATCTTTGGGAGCGAAGGAAATCGTTCCACGCTTAGAAGAGACTTCCGATAAACCGCTCGGTAAACGTGAATGGCAAGCGGTGATTGATCCAGTCGGCGGCAGTCATGTCGGGGATATCTTAAAGCACTTGCATATTAGAGGCAGTGTAGCTTTAATCGGCAATACTGGCGGCGTTGCATTCGATACCACTGTGCTGCCGTTTATTTTACGCGGTAATAACTTATTAGGCGTAGACTCAGTTGAAACGCCAATGTTATTGCGTAAACAAATTTGGCGCCGCTTAGCAACAGACTTGAAACCCAATCAACTGCACACGATTAAAAATATTGTGGGCTTCCAAGATTTGCCTGAAGCTATTGATAATGTATTATCCCATCAAGTAACTGGACGCTATGTCGTTAAAGTAAGCGAAGAATAACGAACAGGAGCGAGACTGAATAAGGTCTCAGCTCCTGTTTTTTATCGAAAACGCCAGTGATTTTTCTTTAAATTCCAAATAATTTAATTATTAAAACGCTATTATAATCATATTTACTTTAATTTTATGAAAGCGTATACTTAATTTAAATTCAATAAACTGGAGGTTTACTTATGGGGAAAAATTTTAATAAAAGCCTCATCTTTTTCCTAGGCGCATTAGGCGGTTTATTATACGGCTATGATATGGGAATCATTTCAGGCGCGCTGTTATTTATCGGAAAAGACATCCACTTAACAAGTAGTACTGAAGGACTTGTCGTATCATCTATGTTAATTGGTGCGATTGCTGGTTCTGCTTTGAGTGGTCCTGCTTCTGATAAACTCGGTCGTCGTCGTGTCGTATTTATTATCGCAATTGTCTATATTGTTGGTGCTTTAGTTTTAGCATTTGCACCTTCTATGCCGGTCTTAGTCATCGGACGTATTGTAATCGGACTTGCAGTCGGCGGGTCTACAGCCATTGTACCTGTTTACTTATCCGAAATGGCACCAACAGATTCACGTGGTTCGCTAAGTTCCTTGAACCAATTAATGATTACTATCGGTATTTTGTCTTCATATTTGATCAACTATGCATTTTCAGGTATCGAAGGATGGAGATGGATGCTTGGGCTAGCCGTAATACCATCTTTAATTTTATTAATCGGTGTAGCCTTTATGCCGGAAAGTCCAAGATGGCTGCTTGAACACCGTGGTGAAAAAGCAGCACGTAAAGTCATGGCAATGACTTTCCCAGCCAATGAAATCGACAAAGAGATTGCAGAAATGAAAGAAATCAATGCGATTTCTGAAAGTACATGGAATGTATTGAAATCACCTTGGTTACGTCCAACGTTAATTATCGGTAGTGTTTTTGCCTTGTTCCAACAAATTATTGGTATTAATGCTATTATTTACTACGCACCGAAAATCTTTACTAAAGCAGGATTAGGAGATTCCGCTTCAATCCTTGGCTCAGTAGGTATCGGTACAGTAAACGTATTAGTTACCATCGTGGCGATTATGATTATTGATAAAATTGATCGAAAAAAATTATTGGTAATCGGTAATATCGGTATGGTTGCTTCATTAGTAATTATGGCGATTTTAATCTGGTCTATGGGAGTACAATCCTCTGCATGGGTCAGCATTATCTGCCTAACTATCTTTATCATTTTCTTCGGTATTTCATGGGGACCTGTATTATGGGTAATGTTGCCAGAATTATTCCCGATGCGTGCACGTGGTGCTGCAACAGGAATTGCAGCTTTAGTCCTTTCAATCGGAAGCTTATTAGTTGCACAATTCTTCCCAATGTTAACAGCAGTAATGCCGACACAAGGTGTATTCTTAATCTTTGCTGTAATTGGTATCGGAGCCCTCTTCTTCGTTATCAAATACTTACCAGAAACACGCGGTCGCAGTTTAGAAGAAATCGAAGCAGAATTACGCGCACGTACTTCTGCAACTTCAGCTGATTTAAACCGTCATAAATAAAAATAAATTTTAAAATAGGAAAACCCGCAGAATTCGTCAGTTCTGCGGGTTTTTAATACGTTATTCTTGATTATATTTTTCAATAATCTCTTTATTGTCTTCTTTAAAGATTTCGTTGTGACTGGATACATACCCTTCTTCAGCTGCATTAGGTTCAATATAAAGCTTAGCTAAGTTCGCAGCATTCCCTGCATCGCTAAAGGCACTTGCAATCAAATGAGCTTTGGCACCATGATGAATGATATCACCGCATGCAAAGATGCCGTCAACACTTGTCTGTGTATTCCCTTGTCCTTTGATTTGGTATTCATTTTCCATTTCTAATTGTGTTGCCGCTTCTTCTAACAGGGGATTTTCAATATCGAATCCATGGCTGATAATCACTTCATCAACTGGAATGGTTTCTGCTTCTCCGGTTTCATTGTTCTCGAGCACGATTTCTTTGATTTTTTCATGCTGATCATCACCGATTAGTGCCGTAATTTGAGAGTTAGGATGCAGTATGACGTCCTTATCACATAATTTAGCTTGCGTTCCCTCATAACCTTTCATTTTATCTTTGCGATAAACCAATCTCACACTTTCAGCATAAGGCGCCATATCACAAGCCCAGTCCAGCGCTGCATTACCTGCTCCGGAAATCACAACTTTTTTCCCAGCAAAGCGTGAAAGTTTCTGCACAACGTAATGCAAGTTCGAAATTTGATAACGTTCAGCGTCTTTAATATCCAACGGTTTCGGATTAATAATTCCGCCGCCTACTGCAATAATTACTGACTTCGTTTCAAACACTTCATCTTTATCTGTCGTAATTTTGAAATGACGTTCACCTAATTTTTCAATATTCGTCACACGTGTTTCTAAATTGACTTCGGGTTGAAAATGTAAACCTTGCTCAATCATATCTTCAATAATTTGGTAACAAGGTTTCGGAGCAATGCCGCCGATATCCCAAATAATTTTTTCAGGATAGAGCTGCATCTTGCCGCCTAATTTATCTTGAACATCTATTAAACGCACCGACATACCGCGCAATCCTGCATAGAAACTGGCATATAAGCCTGCAGGTCCACCGCCGATGATAGTTACATCTTTCATAAATTTATCCTCCAATTATCTCTCTCGAAACAATTTTAATTGAAAATTATTCTCAACTACATTTTACAACACTTTATCTTATTTGGCATCCTTTCCCTTTTGAAAAATAAAAAAGAGACCAGGACAATATAATGTACTAATCTCCTTGAAAATTATTTTTGTGATGGTTTACCATCAATCGGATCTGTTAAAATAGCTTTCTTCAATAAGAAGAATAAAATAATGAAGCCAGCAGATAATGTCATGTGACCAAGTCCTGCGATGCCTGCAAGTCCTGGCGAAACATGAGCGCCTACTACTTGCATTGTACCTTTAGTCGCCATCATTCCTACTGTCACAACTACACCGATGTTATAAACATAATAGAACCAATTGAATAAATAATATTTACTTAGTTGGAAAAGTTTTTCAAAGACAATTAATATCAAGAACATAAACATACCTAACATTAAAGTATGCGTATGTACCACGACAAGTTGTGTGTCACCCGTAAAATTATAAGCTTTTGTTAGCTCTCGATAATAGACGCCGCTTAGTAAACCGATAATGGTATAAGTCAAAAATGTATATAGTATTCTGCGCATCAAACTTCCTCCTCTATATCCATTCATATTATATATGATATTGGCTATTTCAGAAAGTGCCTTACCTATAGTCAGACGATTGACACACAATGTTTACATTTCATCTAACTCTTGCAAATTATCGTGCATAGTCAATAGGATAGCTTTCAATGCAGCGCGGTCTGCTTCAGGAATCCCTTCAAATATCGCGCTCTCTACCTTATTCAATATTTCAATAATATCCCTTACTTCTTTATATGCTGTTCGGCTGAGTCCGACTAACTTCTTTCTGGTGTCCTCTTCATCTACATAGTGCTCTATCAATTTTTTCTTTTTCAAACTCGTCAAAGTGCTGCTGACAGTCGCACCTTTCAGTTGGAAGGTTTCTAAGAAATCGTTCTGCGTGATTGCTTTATCTTCATGCTCAAAAATAAAGCGCAAGATTTGAGCTTGTTCTTGTGTAATCCCATAAGGTTCTAAAAGACGATCGGCTTTCATTTTCATTTCATTTGAAATCATTCTGATTAAGTATTGTATTGTAGTGGCCATTCGTGTCACTCCTTTTCAAGTTAGACTACACAAATAATTAAATTATGGTACTATAATTAAGCGTATATTTATTAAATTAAGCAAAGCATTACTCTATATTGTAAACTAAATAACTTTAATTAAAAATCAATTCAAATTTCAGAAAGGAAGTTTTTTGCAATGATTACTGCATATAAACATAATATTCATCAAGATATTCACACAACTTCCTTAAAAGAAGGCTTATGGATCAATATGATTGAGCCTAGCCGAGAAGAAGTAGAAAGTATGATTGAGGACTTTAATATTCCTGAAGATTTTCTGAAGGACCCCTTAGATGCGGATGAAAGTGCCCGTGTTGAATTCGATGATGAAACCGGCTATTCTTTGATTATTATCGATATTCCTATTGTAAATAAGAATAATCATAAAATCTTGTCGTTTATGACTATTCCATTAGGGATTGTGATTGGCCATGGGCGTCTTATAACAGTATGCGATCACGATATTGAATTCCTAGAATCCTTTACAAAACCTGGCAATAACCTGCATTATCGCAGTCAACTTGCTTTGAATATTCTGGTCACAGTTTCCAATCATTATAATAGAAATTTACGCTTGTTGAATAAATCACGTTTGCGTATTGAACGTGACTTGAAGAAATCGGTGACCAATAAACAACTTTATAATTTGATGGAAGTTGAAAAGAGTCTGGTTTACTTCTTAGCCGCACTCAAAGGTAACGAAGATGTCTTTAAGAGACTCTTTAAATTACCTCCAATCAAGCGCTTTGATGAAGATGAAGATTTAATCGAAGACTTGTTTGTCGAAACGAACCAAGCGATTGAAACGACAGAATTGCATACGCGTATCTTAGAAAGTATCACGACATCGTATGAATCACTCTTGTCGAATGATATGAATACGATTATGAAAACTTTAACGCTCTTTACTGTTTTCCTTACTTTACCGACATTAGTATTCAGTTTCTTCGGTATGAACGTGCCACTGCCGATTAATGACCATAGTCCGGTCTCTTGGATAGTCACATTATGTATTTCGTTAATTCTAGTAACTGTTGTCTTTATTCTCTTATGGAGACGAGGCAAGCTTTGAACTGAAATATCGCATCATATTCCCATTATTTGTGGATATGATGCGATATTTTTTAGTATTGGCGAATATTGGGAGCGCGATATTTTTCAACGAATTGGTTTAATTCATCATAGCTATCAGTGAAACAAATTAAATCACGATCGGTTTGCGTTAAGAATCCTTCTTCTACCATTTGATTGTAAAATGCTTCTATCTTGTTGTAGTAACCATTTACATTCCAAAAGACACACGGATTAGGGTTTTGTCCGATGCGTGCCCAAGACACCATTTCCGTAATTTCTTCTAATGTACCTGGCCCGCCTGGTAAAGCTAAGCACACGTCTCCCTTTTCTAACATAGCAGCTTTACGTTCTGCCATGCTGTCGACAATAATAAGTTCATCTAAACCTTGATGTGCGATTTCACGATCAGCTAAAAACTGCGGCATAACACCGATAGCGTGGCCGTCTTGTGCTATGACAGTATCAGCTAATTTACCCATCAGCCCTACTTTTCCTCCGCCAAAAACGAGACCATAACGCTGTGCTGCCATCCATTCCCCAAGAGATTCCGCAGCTTTGGAATATAGAGGATTGTTTCCCTCGCTGGCGCCGCAATATACAATGATGTTCATCAATCAATCCCTGCCTTTCTGAGAGTTTTCTTTTTCATTGTATCAAAAATCTACTTTAAGTAATCATTACTCTTTGCATTCTGGTGATAAATTATGTATAACTGACTATAAAGAAAGGAGTATTTCGAAATGAAAAATAAAAAAGCTTTAGGCTTTACTTTAATTGGCATAATGGTAGTCATTTGTGTTGTTTTAGTCATTATGATGATGTCTTCAGGTAAAAAAGATACATACTACGGTATCATGAAAGACAATCATACTGTAGAAAAAATGGTACGCGAAAAAGACCAAAAAGTTGAAAAAGATGTACACATCAAAACTGATGATAATTTCAAACCTGAAAAAGGTCAATTCGTAATGTTAGTTAAAAAAGAAGGCTCTGATGATTTCAGTAAGAAAAAAGTTGTCAAACATGATGATATTCCTCATGGCTTAATGATGAAAATTCATGACATGAAGCATATGGATATGAGCCATTAATTTAAATAAATATTTGATTGAGCGAGCTGGGACATTATTACGTGTCTCAGCTTTTTTGTTGTAATAAGTGTGGGGGGAGGTCGTGCGGATGGGGAGGTGCGGGCGACAAGCGGATTCTAGACACTAGTTTCTGAGAAGTGTCTAGAAAGCACCATAATCTAGACACTAGTTCACGAGTAGTGTCTAGAAAACATAATAATCTAGACACTAGTTTCCGAGAAGTGTCTAGAAAACACTATAATCTAGACATTAGTTTCTGAGAAGTGTCTAGATTCCCGCACCGCCCCACGCAAAAAAGGCACCAGCCAAAACATGACCAGTGCCTCATAGAATATAAATTATGTCAGAAAGTTTAATATACGTAAGACCGCAGTCTCCGTCAAAATTTTTAAAAAATCGACTAAATGGAATTTAAATAATCTTTGTTTTGTTCTTTATCAAATACGCCTTCCCATTTAGCAATTACAACAGTAGATAAAGCGTTACCTACTACGTTAACACAAGTACGTACCATATCTAGTATACGGTCAACACCGATTATCAATGCAAGTCCGGCTGCCGGCAAGCCCATGGAACCTAATGTTGTTAATAATACAACAATTGATGTACCTGGTACGGCTGCCATACCTTTTGAAGTAATCATTAAAGTAAAGATTAAGACTAATTGGTGAGGTAAACTTAAATGAATACCGTACATTTGTGCTACGAATAATGCTGCAATTGATTGGTACAATGCTGAGCCGTCTAAGTTGAAGGTATAACCAATCGGGATTACAAAAGATGTAATATCTTTTGGTGAACCAAATCTTTCCATTTTCTGCATCATTACTGGTAATACTGCTTCAGAACTTGATGTTGAAAATGCCAGTAAGATTTCACTTTTCAGTACTTTTATAATATCAAATACACTTGAGCCTACCATTTTCGCAACAATTCCTAGTACCACGACTACAAAGAATACCATTGCGCCGACAACTACAAGGACCAGTTTCAATAATGGAATTAATGCTGAGGCACCAAATGTCATTATTGTTACACAAATAAATGCAAACACGCCGAGTGGAGCGAGTTTTAAGATTTTATTGATCATCCAGAATGTCGCTTCCAACACACCGCCTAAGAAATCTTTAACGGGGTTTCCTTTTTCACCGATAGCCGCAATACCTAAACCAAAGAATACTGCAAAGAAGATAATCGGAAGCAATTCGCCTTTGGATAATGCTTCGAAAAAGTTGGTTGGAATAATATTTACAATCGTATCAATAAAATGATTACCGTATGTAGAATGTTCAGCTGCATGTGCTGATGATTCGTACTTCGAAATATCACCTTTAGGTAGTTTGTCAGGATCTAAGCCCGTCCCCGGTTTAAATAAATTTGCAAACAAAACACCTAAAGCAATTGCGATAGTCGTTATAATCTCAAAATACACAATTGTTTTCAAACCATAGCGCCCTACTGTTTTAGATTCACCTACACCTGAAATGGATAATGCGAGTGAACAAAACACGACCGGAATGACAATCATTTTAATTAAGTTTAAAAATATGTCACCAAGCGGTTGGATATAGTTCGCAACATCTTTATGTCCATATAATAATAGTCCTACAACAACGCCAAGAACCAGTGCAATCATAACCTGCATTGGTAAACTAATTTTTCGCTTAAATAAAGCCATTGATGCATCTCCCCTTTTTCTGACATTGTTTAATTATATCAGAAAACAAATAATTAGGATAGAAAAAATTAAAAGTTCAACCTAATTTTACACTAAATGATTAAAAAGAAAATATAGATTAGTGTAGTTAGTGTTTAAAAATAACTTATAACTTTCTATCCTAATTATGAAATGAGAGGCTAATCTTTGACGACTGCCAAGAATATGACCATCAAGACGATACAAAATACGCCTGCAACTTGCCAGATACCGAATGAAACACCTAACCAAACTACTGATAACAAAATCGCTGTTAACGGTTCGATTGTCCCTAACACACTGGCTTCTTGAGGGTAAAGGTAATTCAAACTAGAAATGAACAACCAAAAGGCAAACATTGTTCCTAAAATAACTGATATGAAAATATAAATTAATACTTTAATATCCCAATTAGAAGTGTCTACTTGCCAAATCGGGTGCAAGAAATTCAAGAAAATACCTGCGATGAACATAGCCCAACCTACTACATTAACAGTTCCCCATTTTGCTAGAAGCTGCACAGGGTAAATTGTGTAAAAGGCCATAGCAAACGCTGATAGCAGCCCCCAAACAATCGCTGGCATAGGGACTGATAAAGTTGCTAAAGAACCATTTGTTAATAATAAGAAAGTACCACTTAATGCTAAGGTAACCGCGATACCTTCTTTCCATTTAAAGTTGATCACTTTAGTAGCCACAAGATATAAGATAATGATGACTGGCCCTAGATATTGCAACAATGTCGCTACAGCTGCATTCCCATAATGAATCGTTGCCATGAAACAATATTGCACACCTAGCATACCTAAAAGTGAATAGACCAATAATTTTAGAATAGCTTTTTTATCGGCCCAGATTGTAATTGTCTTCTTCCCTTCTAAAAAGAAGGAAGTAAGAATCAATAGCAGACCAGATACTAATAATCTCACGCCCACGAACCAAGTCACCGGCAAATGTTTGTTTTCAAATAACCATTGAGAAACCGTTCCCCCGACTCCCCAAAATATTGCTCCTACGATTACTAAAACAAATCCCGGCCAACGTTTTTGATTTCTGTGTGCCATACCGTCCCTCCTATCATGTTTTTTCTCTGTGCTGATACTAAAGGTGTTATAACCATTTTGAGTGATGTTAATCACATTATGGTAAAGTTGATGAAAATGTCATTTAATACGCTTCCCCAACTTTGATGTTAAAAATTTTATCTTTAACGCAAAGAAGACACTAAACACTATTTATCGTGCTTAATGTCTTAATCACATTTATTCTAACATACTTAGTCAGTTATTTGAGCTTATAATTGTCATCAAAGAAATTATGTTTTGCTTTTTTCAGATGTTTCTTAGTTTGTGTATCGAAAGCTTGAGCAAATAACCCTCGAGAAGTACCCATTGGTTGGATTACATACGTTTTATCAGGCTCATCTTTGAACACTACTTCTTTATAATAAACGCCATCTTTTGCATTGAATTTCTTTTTCTCTGAAGTAATCTTAGATTCTAAATGATGTTCGGTAATATATTGATCAATCAACTTCAAATTTTGATGTCCTTGATATATCTTTAATCCAAAAAAGAATAGGGTCGCTAATATAAGTGAGCCGATTAAAATTAATATAAGCGGTAAAATTCTTTTCTTCTTCATAAATTGACTCCTTTGAGCGATATGCTATCGCTATGCACTTGTTAACTCTATCTTTTCAATTATGAACGATTTCCACAAATTTAGTAACTCTTTTGATTGTATTGTAACAAAATTGTCGTAAGTTATTCTAACGCTTTTAGTTCTTTATTTCTTCAAAACCTCACCATTTATATACTTACTTTTAAAAATCATTAATTATAAAACACAAATTTTATATTTTTCAACTTTGTTCTTGACAAGTGCAAGCGTTCATAATATCGTGGTTTTAAATAAGGAGTGATTTAATTGCATGAGAATAACAGTTTTCTAGAGAAACAATTATGTTTTTTATTCTATGTGTCATCTAAAGAGATTATCAAACGCTATAGTCCTTACCTCAAGAAATTTGATTTAACTTATACTGGCTATATTGTACTTCTAGCGTTAGAACCCCACGAAACTTTGAATATTAAAACTTTAGGTCAACGTATTTATTTAGATTCAGGTACTTTAACTCCCCTTTTAAAAAAGCTTGAAAAAAATGGGCTCGTTACGAGAACGAGAGAAGCAGATGATGAACGTAACTTGAAAGTTGCGCTGACTCAACAAGGTGTGGAAATACGCCAGGAAATTTCACAGATTTCAAAAGAAGTCTTCGATGGTTTAGATGTATCGCTAGAGGATGCTAAAACAATTAAATCTATCCTTTCTAAATTTATTGCCGATAACTTTTCTAAAGAATAGTAGTGAAAGCCTGAAAATATCTATCCGAGCTCTGCCATGATATAATCATTGTAAGAACCTCACGTATCTCAATGCTAAGATTATCAGTCTTAGCTGCAGGGTAATATATCATTAATAGAGGTTTTAATAAATAATGATTAAAGGAGAGATATGATGCCTTTCGAAAGTAAACCAACAGATTTATTCAAAGAATTCGGACGTCAATTTATAGATCAAATCCCTACAATCAATCCAGTTAAAACAGATATCAGCGAAAAAAATAATCAATATATCTTGAAAGCAGACTTACCTGGCTTTGAAAAGAAAGATATTAACCTTTCTTATAATGAAGGAACTTTGACTATTAGTGCCAAACGTTCAATTGAAAGCCGTACGGAAGATGAAGAAGGCCGTGTCATTCAAAGAGAACGCAGTGATAGTAGCGTTAAGCGTGAATTTTCATTCAGCAATATTAAAAGCGATGAAATCAGCGCGCACTACAGAGACGGCGTGTTGACAGTAACATTGCCTAAACGCACTGAAGATAATTCAGCTAGTTCTAACATTTCAATTGATTAATTTTAATATGAAGAAAGCCCCATTTGTTCAACTTATACTGAACAATGGGGCTTTTACTTTTACTTTTGCTTATTCTTCTTTTCTCAACTCTGCAAGAATTTCTTCGGCTTTAGCCATATTTGCTGTATCTGCTGTTTTTAAAGCATTCGCAACTTTCTCGATTTCCTCGCCTTTAGCACCTGCTACTATAGCTAGTGATTTATATTGCAGGCTCATGTGTCCTTCTTGAATACCTTCTGAGACTAATGCTCGGCAGGCTGAGAAATTTTGTGCTAAACCGACTGCTGCAGCTACCTCTCCTAATTCTTGAGCAGAATCAACGTGTAGCAGTTCTTGCGCTAAACGTGCAATCGGTACTACCTTTGTACCTCCGCCTACTGTCGCCAAGGTCATTGGAATTTCAATTGTTCCACGCAGGCGTTCTTTCTCAGGCAAGTATTCCCATTTTGTCATACTGCGGTATTGTCCTTCCTTGCAAGCATAAGCATGCGCACTTGCTTCGGCGCTGCGTGTATCATTGCCGGTTGCTAGTACTACCGCATGTATACCATTCATAACGCCTTTATTATGCGTAACAGCACGATAAGGATCGACATAAGCTAAAACCGATGCTGCTTCTAAACGGCGTGCAACTTCAGCGCCCTCCATCTCTCCTCGCGCTAAATCTGCAATGTCGATTTCTCCTGACACGCGTACTACTGAAGCTGTTGCATGATTAGATAAGATACTCATCAGAACATTAATATCAGGCCATTCGCCTTTTAAGAAGCTTGAGATGCCTTCTAAGATAGTGTTCATCATGTTTGCGCCCATAGCATCTTTTGTATCAATATAAACTTTCAAAGATACGAGCTGTTCTTCTGAAAAGGTATCAACATCGATTTTACGGTAACCCCCGCCTCTTTTTAAAATAGAAGGATATGCAGTATCCGCAATTTGATGGATCTGAGTTTCTTTCGCTAATAATTGTTCAGCCAATTCTGCAGGTTGTGCAACATCCATAAATACAATTTGGCCGATCATTAAGCGTTCACTAGAATCAACGTGAAAACCTCCTGTTTTATTGACAAGTTTAGCACCGTAACTTGCAGCGGCTACTACAGAAGGTTCTTCTACCATCATAGGTACAACATAATGTTTGCCGTCTACTTCAATATCAGGAAGTAGTCCTACTGGCAAAGCCCCTTGCGTAATAACGTTCTCGATAAGACTGTCCGCGACTTCTTCAGAAAGCAGCGGATACTCAAGAAGTTCTTGCTGACTTTCTTTCGATATCCAGCCGTTTTCTTCAAGTCTTTGCAATTTATCTTTTCTCGATAAGTGTCTGAAATCTTTCCCCAATGCTTTCATGATTCATTATTCTCCTTTTTCAACTGCTAAAGCGAGACCTAGTCCGCCGCCGATACAAGCTGTAGCAATACCAGTTTGTTTATTTTCTTGATGTAATTCGTTCACTAATGAAGTGACCAGACGCGCGCCGCTCGCACCAATTGGATGACCGATTGCTACTGCACCGCCATAAATATTCAATTTCTCATCTGGAATATTCAAGTTGTCTTTAACGGCTATACTTTGTACCGCAAAAGCTTCTGTCATTTCAACTAAATCAATATCATTCATTGTTTTGTCTGTTTTTTCGAGCAACTTACTTACGGCATAAAATGGCGCAATGCCCATAATTTCAGGGTCGCAGCCGACTTCTGCATAATCGCCGAGGGTCGCAAGCACTTCAAAACCATTTTCTTTAGCATAATCTTCGTCCATTAAGATTAACGCTGATGCACCATCATTAATGCTGGATGCATTTCCTGCAGTCACAGAACCATCTTCTTTAAAGATAGTATCTAATGCGGATAATTTTTCAACTGAACTATTGCCGCGAATGCCTTCATCTGCAGTCATCATTTCGCCATCCGCATCTTTCAACGGAATCATTTCTTCATTGTATTTGCCTGCTTGAGTGGCTTCATAGGCTTTTTGATGAGATTTTACTGCGAACTCATCTTGTTGTTCACGTGTAACTTCATATTGATCTGCAATACGTTCTGCCGTGATGCCCATGGGTACATTTTCAAAGGCATCTGTTAAACCGTCATGCATAAAGCTCGGTACGGGTTTCTCTTTGCCTTCAATTAGCAATTTAGGCGCATTCGTCATACTTTCAACTCCACCTACTGCTACGACTTTAGCTTCTCCTAACTGAATGAGTTGTTTACCTAGAATCACCGCTTTCAATCCAGAACCACAGACTTCATTAATAGTCATCCCAGGAGTTGTAGTAGGTAAACCTGCATTGACTAAAATTTGACGTGCTGGATTTTGGCCGTTTCCTGCTTGAAGCACATTACCGAAAATAACATTTTCGATGGTATCTTTGGGTAATTCAATAGCATCGATAGCCGCTTCTAAAGCGATCGTACCAAGCTGTACTGCAGAATAATCTCTTAACTTCCCTCTGAATTTTCCTACTGGTGTACGTTTAGCGCTGACAATTGCAATTTTACTCATAATCTTTATCTCCTTTTTTATCACTAGCTACTAATTTAAAATTGTATTTCTGTGCTTTCTTTTGATATGATTTAAAGTGATTTAACATATCAAGAAAGGATGTTGGTTATTTATGACAATTGGTATCGACCAACTTAATTTTTATATTCCGAACTTCTACGTAGACATGGCTGAGCTTGCTGAAGCACGTGGCGTAGACCCGAACAAATTCTTAATCGGCATCGGCCAATCGCAAATGGCTGTAAGCCCTGTCTCTCAAGATATTGTATCTATGGGTGCTAACGCTGCTCAACCTATTCTATCAGAACAAGACAAGAAAGATATTACCATGGTGATTGTTGCAACAGAATCAGCCATTGATTCTGCAAAAGCCTCTGCGGTGCAAATTCATCATCTCTTAGGAATCCAACCTTTTGCGCGTTGTTTTGAAATGAAAGAGGCTTGCTATGCAGCAACGCCAGCCATTCAATTAGCAAAAGATTATTTAGTACCACGTCCTAATGAAAAAGTGTTAGTCATCGCCAGTGATACTGCACGTTATGGATTGAACAGCGGCGGCGAACCTACACAAGGTGCAGGAGCAGTCGCAATGATCATCAGCCATAACCCTAGTATTCTTGAATTACATGATGATTCAGTTGCTTATACAGAAGACGTTTATGATTTCTGGCGTCCGTCTGGAGAAATTTATCCGCTAGTGGCTGGTAAATTATCTAAAGATGCTTATATCAAGTCTTTCCAAGAAAGCTGGAACGAATACGCGAAACGTCATCATAAATCATTGTCTGACTTTGCTGCTTTATGCTTCCACGTTCCATTTACAAAAATGGGTCAAAAAGCACTTGATTCTATTTTAACAGATAGTGCGTCAGAAGATACACAAGCAAGACTGAATGAAGGCTATAAATCTGCGACAGATTACAACCGTTACGTTGGAAACGTCTATACAGGCTCTTTATATCTCAGCTTGATTTCATTACTTGAAAACCATAAATTAAATGATGGAGACACTATCGGCTTATTCAGTTATGGTTCTGGTTCAGTTGGAGAATTCTTCAGTGCAACGCTGATGAATAATTATCAAGATCATCTCGATATCAAAGCTCATAAAGCCATGTTGGATAATCGTAAAGCTTTATCAGTAGAAGAATATGAAAAATTCTTCAAGCGCTTCGATAACTTAGAATTCGATACTGATACTGAATTAGCAGTAGAACCGAAAGGCAACTTCTATCTTAAAGAAATCTCAGATAATATCCGTTATTATGATACTGTAAAATAATATAGAAACAATTTACTTCAATAATCCGCTGTTCTCATGCTTTGATGCATAGTACTGCGGGTTATTTTTTTAGAAATTTGAATTTAAAAAAAGACGGCTGATGCCTCATCACACACCAGTCGTCTATCCTGTCTTCAAACATTTACGTTTATAAAATTAAATTCATCATATCTTTTCCATTTTCAACAATAATCCGTTTAGGCTAACGCACGTTGTTTACGACTCAAATGCCACATTGTAATGAGTGCAATCACACCGAAACATGCTAAGAAAATAAACGCTAAGTGGCTTGTGCCTGTCAAACTTGTTACATAAGTAATAACTAATGGAGGGAAGAAACCTCCTAATCCACCCATCATTGATACAATACCGTTTGCAACTCCAGCTTCTTTTTGGAAGTATTGAGGTACAAGTTTGAATACCAAACCATTACCGATACCTGCACAAACACTGACAGTTAAACAGCCCACTGTGAATAAAATTATATTACTGGCAACACCTAGAATGACAGCACCGATAATCATGAAGATAAAATCTACTTTCAGTGCTTTAACAGCATCAATTTTGTCACCAATAATACCGCCAAGTGGTCTTAAGAATGTCGCAATTGCGATAAAGATACCTGCACGGATACCTGCATCTACTGTCGTCAACTCATAATGATCTACTAAATATTTCGGTAAGAAGATACCGAAAGCTACGAATGAACCAAAGGTAATAAAATACCAAAAGCTTAAATAGTAAGTTCTTAAATCTTTTAATAAATCTTTAGTTTGTGCAATTAAAGGAATTTTGACTTTAGTTTCCTTCGCATCTCCTAAGAAGAACATAATAATCGCAAATACTGCCATCACGATTAAATATAATCTTACTGTAGATTGCCAGCCGATTGCGCCAGCGATTGGAGGCGCCAAGAATGAAGAAACTGCGGTACCTAAGTTCCCCATTCCATAAATACCATTAGCTAAGCCCACTTTATCTTTAGGAAAATATTTAGGAATAGACGTTACACCTACTGAAAAGACAGCTCCACCGACTCCTAAGAAAAACCCTGCCAACATCAGCATATTTACTGATTGCGCTTGGCTCAGTAAGAAAATTGGGAATAAAAGTATAATAAAACTAGAAAAGAAAACCCATTTTGCACCAATAATGTTCGTCAAATAACCGAATGGAATACGTAAAACTGATCCTAAAATAACCGGTATTGCAAGTACAATAGAAATTTGAGAACTTGTAATCTTAATGTCTTGTGAAATCATCGGCATCAAAGGCGCAATGATACTCCATACCATAAACCCGGCGACCAAACTTAAAGTTTGGACTGTTAATTGTAAACCACCTTTTGATTTGTTCATTTTTTTCACCCTAACGTTTTCATATCAACAAAAATAGCAGTATCTTAGTGAAATTTTTACTTTGAGTCGAAGTTTTTATTAATATTCTAAGATACTGCTTATATTTATATTTTATAGTGGGTGGATAAAGATGCATATCAGGGCATTCCCTTAAATCATTCGGCTTTTCCCTAATACATATTTAACAGTCTCAAGCCTTGTCATATCAGTAATTATAGTCATATTTTCGACACAATTAAAACCCCAAAAAAAGAACCTGTCTTTGTCGACAGATTCTTTAAAATTCTTCAGAAATCTAACAGTTTTTTCTTCAAAGCATACTCTACCAGTTCTGGCTTTGATTTTAAATTTAATTTCTGCATAATATGTGTTTTATGTGCTTCTACTGTTTTCACTGATACAAATAGTTTTTCGGCGATTTCTTTATTTCCATATCCTTTAGCAATTAAAGGCAGAATTTCTAATTCACGTTTTGACAAGATTCGAAATGGATCGTTCGTATTTTTAGCATCTTGCCCAGTACTGTTCACGAATTCATTGACTAATGAGGTTGTCATTTTAGGGTCAATATACGTATCGCCACGATAAACTGTACGCACAGCAGAAACTAGCTGCTCATCAGGCGCATTTTTCAAAATATAACCTTTAGCGCCATTACGCAAAACATGAAATAAATATTCTTCATCATCATACATCGTTAAAATTAAAATCTTTGTATCAGGAAAGCTTTCTACAATCTTACTTGTAGCAATCAGTCCTGATTCTCCTGGAGGCATGCTTAAGTCCATAATTAAAACATCCGGATGGTGCTGCATTACTTTTTGGTAAGCTTCCACACCTTCAGCAGCAGTGTCGACTACTTCCATGTCCTCTTGAAAATTCAAAATCATAGAGAAGCCGGTTCTTACTACTGCATGATCATCTGCAATCACTATCTTCAAATTCAAGTCTCCTATCGTTTATCAGTTATTGGAACTTCCAACGTTACAATGGTGCCGCGACCGATTTGAGAATCTATATTAACTGTCCCATTCACTTGTTCAGCACGTTCATTCATGCCAAATAAACCTAACCCAGTGCCTTTCGGATTATCTCCTCGCTTAAATCCGACGCCACGGTCACTGACTTCTGCAATAATCGTTTCATCACCTAATTGTATTGAAACTTCAATTGTATCAACTTGCGCATATTTCAATGCATTGAATAATGCTTCTTGCACTACTCGGTATACCACTGTTTCAATTTCACTGTCAAACCGTTGCGCTGAAACGTTCGTATGATAATCGATGTGCACACCATAATTTCTTTCAAATTGTTTGAAATATGAACGAAAGGCGGCATCTAAACCTAAATCGTCTAAAGAAGAAGGACGTAATTCTACCGACAAATTACGAACATCATCGATTAAACGTGACATAATGCCTTCAAT